>JBGSJO010000015.1:0-16897 GCA_041741895.1 Pontixanthobacter sp. | reverse complement strand
TCCGAACGTCGGTTTTCCCCATTTCTGCGACTGAAACCGGATAGACCGAAGACGGCCCCAAAGCTGTCCTTTGGTGCCCAGCTTTGTCCAGTTTGCTTTCAGCAAAATGGGCGTCTTCATCCGAAAACTCGGAGATGGTGCGGGTGACTGGACTCGAACCAGCACGATCAATGATCAGGGGATTTTAAGTCCCCGGCGTCTACCATTCCGCCACACCCGCATGATCCCGAAAACGGGACGAGACATCGCAGCCGCTATTTTGCAATTCTGGCTCTGCCAATATGGTGCAGCGATTGGCCGACCAGCAAACTGCCTATCAATCAGCGTTCAATCGCTGGCGTATTTCCTTGCCTGGTTTGAAATAAGGCACCCGTTTTCCCGGAACATCAACCGGTTCGCCGGTCCGCGGATTGCGGCCCTTGCGTGCCTCTCTCTCGCGCGTGGAAAAGGCACCAAAGCCGCGCAATTCTACCCGGCCGCCTTCAGCAAGGCGCTGCGCGATTTCTTCGAAGAAGATGTCGACCACCTGTTCGATTTCATCGCTGTGCAATTCGGGATTGTCTTTGGCCAAAGCCAGCAAAAGTTCCGATCTAATCATATTCTTCCCCTGACCCAGCTTGCCACAAATTAACGCCACGGTACATGATGGACCCGAATATCAGCGCCCGTGTCCGGACTTTACTCATGCAGAAAGCGTACGTCAAAGTGACAGATTATGCGAATTCGCACAACGCCTTAGTTGAAGCGGCGGTAAATCAGCCCGAATTGGCAGTTTTCGACCCTGCCATCGAGGCCAACAGAACCCGCCAGCCGGCGTGTTCCGGCCCCTAGGCTGACGCTTTTTCGAATAGTTCCGACGGTTCGATTCCCAGGCGCCGCATCCGCGCCTGTATTTCGGGCCATTCGCTGGTGATGAAATGCGCACGTTCGGCGGTGCGCAATTTGGCTGCAGCACCCGGCACAACATACATCCCGACCCCGCGCTGGACCTCGACCAGCCCATCGGCCTGGAATTGCTGGTATGCCTTGGCCGCCGTCAGCGGATTGGCACCCTGTGCGGCTGCGAATGCCCGGACAGAAGGCAGCATTTCTCCTTCGCGATAGGTTCCCTCGATGATCGCTGCGGCGATCAGGTCACGAAGCTTCAAATATACCGGGCGGGACTGTTGGGGCATCGGGTTTCCTTAGCTTGGGTGCATCAGTGCCATAATACAGCGCGGCGCGTCAAGTGCGTGTGCCGCCAGTAGCGCCGCAGCAGAGCCCCGGGGAAACACCAGTTTCAGCTGAAACTAAGGCTTCACATGCCAGAAACAGGCGCTAGTGTGCGGGCTTTCGGATCCGCTCATCAGAAACGCGGACATTAAATTCAGGGACGACCGGCATGAAAAATATGGCATTGTGGAACGAGGGGGACTGGATCGCGGCAATCGCGTCTGTAGTCCTCGTATTATTTCTTGCTTTCGGCGCATTCGCCGTCACGCGCAAGCAAGCCGAAGTCGGCGGCCATCCCAAGGGTCTCTACATTCTGTTTTTCGCCGAGATGTGGGAACGTTTCTCCTATTACGGCATGCGCGCGCTGCTGATTTTCTACCTGACCCAGCATTGGCTGTTCAATGACAGCGCCTCCAACATCGTTTACGGTGCCTATGTCAGCCTGGTTTATATCACGCCGGTGCTCGGCGGCTGGCTCGCCGATCGCTATCTCGGTCAACGCAAGGCGGTGCTGTTCGGTGCGGTCCTGCTGACATTCGGCCACTTCCTGATGGCCTTCGAGGGAACCGGCGGACAGAATGATCCGACGATCAACATCTTCTGGCTCGCACTTAGCTTCATCATCGTAGGCTCGGGCTTCCTGAAGGCCAATATTTCGGTGATTGTCGGCCAGCTTTACCCGCGCACCGATGTGCGCCGCGACGGTGCCTATACTATCTTCTACATGGGGATTAACGTCGGCGCAGCCATCGGTACGATCATTGCCGGTTATCTCGGGGTTACTCTCGGCTGGTCCTACGGTTTCGGAGCGGCCGGTGTCGGCATGCTGCTTGGGCTGATCGTGTTCATCCTGGGCAAGCCATTGCTACTTGGTCAGGGCGAACCGCCAAAGATACTCGAAAAAACCCGCGAATACACTCTCTACGGTGTCGGCGTGGTTGCGGTTGGCGTGATGTGGCTTTTGATCCAGTACCAGTCCGTCGTTGGCTGGCTGATGCTAGTGGCGGGCGCCGCCTTGCTGATCTATGTGCTGTTTGAGGCATTCAAGCTGGACAAGGTGCCGCGCGAGCGGATGTTCGCGATCCTGTTCCTGATCGCCCTGCAGCCGCTATTCTGGGGCCTGTTCGAACAGGCTGGTGGTTCGCTGAATCTGTTTACCGATCGCGAGATCGATTTGCAGGGCGTTCCCGCCCCGCTGTTCCAGTCAATCAATCCGATCTACATCATCCTGCTGGCACCGATCTTCGCGTGGCTGTGGACTTTCCTGGGCAATCGCGGGCTTGAGCCATCGACTCCGGCGAAGTTCGGCCTTGGCCTGATCCAACTCGGCTTTGGCTTTCTGGTCCTCGTTTGGGGTGCCGCGACTGTCGGGCCGGAAACGCTGATCCCGGTAATCTTCCTGTTCGGAATCTACTTCTTCCACACCACCGGGGAACTATGCCTCAGCCCGGTCGGCCTCAGTGCGATGAACCGGCTCGCGCCGCGCCATCTCGCCAGCCTGATCATGGGTGCATGGTTCTTTGCCACGGCGGGCGGCAATTTTGTCGCTGGCATGATCGGCGCTGCGACGGGCGGTGAAGATGGCATGATGACCCGTGCAGCGACAATGGATATCTATTGGAAGATCGGCCTGGTCGCGATTGTAGTTGGGATCGTGGTTATCCTGATCGCAGGGCTGATCAAGAAGCTGATGCATCTCGATACGCTGCAGGATGACAATGTTGGTGAAGAACTGCTTGGCCATTCCGAAGCAGGCGAACCGCTGGCTGGCGGTGTCCACCCAGCCAGCAAAGCGTAAACCTTCTGCGCCCAATTCACTTGGAGAAATACCGTATGCGTTATCGTGCCTTGGCAGTCTTGGGCGGCGCGCTGGCCCTTGCGGCCTGTTCGACGACCGGTGGAAGCAGGCCCGCGAAATCGGCAAAGGCATCCGATGCTTCCGGTGAAGCGCCTTATGCCTCGACCTATCGGGCCTATCCCGGCGCGCCCACCGCACTGGTCGGGGCGACCGTCTATGACGGAGCTGGCGGCCGGATCGACAAGGGCACGGTGCTGTTTGCCGGCGGCAAGGTTGTGGCCGTGGGCGGGCCCGACCTGCCGGTCCCGTCAGGCTATACCAAGATTGACGGCCGCGGAAAATTCGTGACCCCCGGCGTGATCGACATCCATAGTCACCTGGGCGATTATCCCACGCCTTCGGTCGAGGCGCATTCGGACGGGAACGAAGCCACCAGCCCCACCACTCCCGAAGTGTGGGCGGAACATTCGGTCTGGCCGCAAGACCCCGGTTTCAGCCGCGCGCTGGCCAATGGCGGGGTTACCTCGCTGCAAATCCTGCCCGGCAGCGCGAACCTGATGGGCGGGCGAACGGTCACGCTCAAGAACGTGGCCAGCCGCACCGTTCAGGGAATGAAATTCCCCGGTGCGCCTTATGGTATGAAGATGGCTTGCGGCGAAAACCCCAAGCGCGTTTATGGGGGGAAAGGCCGCGCGCCATCCACCCGGATGGGGAATTTCGCGGTCAACCGCCAGACCTGGATCGATGCTAAGGAATATGCTGCCAAAGGATCGAGTGCTGACCGCGAAAAGCGCGATCTCGCCAAAGACACTCTTGCTGGGGTTCTGGACGGCGATATCCTGATCCACAACCATTGCTACCGCGCCGATGAAATGGCGCTGGTGATGGATATGGCTAAGGAATTCGGCTATAAAGTCAGCGCATTCCATCACGCGGTCGAAAGCTACAAGATCGGCGATCTACTGAAGGAAAACGGCGTGTGTTCCGCCATCTGGGCCGATTGGTACGGCTTCAAGATGGAAAGTTATGACGGGATTCCCGAAAACGCCGCGCTGCTGCAGCAGGCTGGTGCCTGCGTGGTGATCCATTCCGATGATGAAAACGGCATCCAGCGCCTCAACCAGGAAGCCGCCAAGGCGCAGGCCGCAGGTCGACGGATGGGGGTTGAAATTTCCGATGCGGAGGTGGTCTCGTGGATCACGCTCAACCCTGCCAAGGCGATGGGCATCGATGCAATGACCGGCAGCCTGGCGGAAGGCAAGATGGCCGATGTGGTATTGTGGAACGGCAACCCCCTGTCCGTCTATTCAAGGCCGGAAAAGGTCTGGATCGATGGCGCGTTGATGTATGATTCGGGCGATCCGAAGCGCCGACCGGTCAGCGATTTCGAACTGGGCCAGCCTGGTGAAGGAGACGTGAAATGAACCGCCTCCTGAAACTTCCCCTGCTTGCCCTGTCCGCCGCACTTGCGGCTCAGGCCGTCCCTGCCGCCGCGCAGGATTTTATTATCCTCAACGCAAAGCTGGCCATCGGTGACGGTTCCGAACCGATCGATAATGGTATGGTCGAAGTGCGGGACGGCAAGATCGTAGCTGCAGGGCCAATGCCATCGGGTGCCCCGTTTGAAACCGGCACCGTTTACGATGCCAAGGGCGCGTGGGTGACCCCCGGCATCTTCGCCGCAATCACCGATCTCGGCCTCGTCGATGTCGGCGGCGTCGATGAAAGCAATGATACGCGGGCGGGCAAGTCACCGTTCAATATCGCGCTCGATGTCTCGACCGCGATCAATCCCGCCGCGCAGGATATCGGCGTCAGCCGGGCCGGTGGCGTTACGCGCGCAAGCGTTAGCCCTTTGCCCGGCAATTCGATATTCGCGGGACAGGGGGCGATCATCGATCTGGGGGCAGACCCCGATGCGGTGACCATGCCGCGCGCATTCCAGATGGTAATCCTCGGCGAAGGCGGCGCCCGCCTCGCGGGCGGCAGCCGGGTGGCCGCCAATGTTGCCCTGCGCAATGCCCTGCGCGAAGCGAGTGAGTTTGCGTCGGGCACATGGGAAAGCGAAGCCGCGCTGCTGACCCGCGCCGACGTGGCTGCGCTAGTCCCGGTAATCCGCGGCGAGCAGAAGCTGTATATCTATGTCGAGCGGGCAGCCGACATTCGCGCCGTGCTGGCTATGCGCAGCGAATTTCCGAAACTCGTCATGGTGCTGGTCGGCGCGAGCGAAGGCTGGATGGTCGCCGATGCATTGGCAGCGGCCAATGTGCCGGTCATTGCCGAAGCGCTCGATGATCTTCCGGCAAAATTCGAACAGCTGGCGGCAACGCAGAGCAACGTCGGCCGGATGGTCGCAGCCGGGGTCAGGGTCGCGATCGGCGGCATGACCGGAACCGAACAGCCGCGCAACGCAGTGCAATATGCAGGCAATCTGGTGGCGTTAAGCAAGGTGCCGCGGGCTTCCGGCCTGAGCTGGGGGCAGGCGCTGGCCTCCATAACCTCAGTGCCCGCGTCGATCAGCGGGTTGGGCGGCAAGCTGGGATCGCTGACCCCGGGCGCGGCGGGCGATGTGGTGATATGGGACGGTGATCCGCTCGAATTATCTTCAGCCCCATTGCTGGTCTTCATCGACGGGGTGGAACAACCGGTGGACAACCACCAGACCCGCCTGCGCGAACGCTACCGCGATCTGGATGAAAGCGATCTGCCCAAAGCTTACGATTGACACAGATGCTGATGGCCGTGCCGGATCGATACAGCCTGTCAGGCGTTCCCATCCTTGACAGAATTGTGCTGGAGTTGCAGAAACCCGCGGAATAGCTTGGGGGGGCGGCAAACCACTGCAGGACCAATTACGTCACCTGCATTTCGGAGACCATGATGCCCCCAGACTTTCCCGCCTTGGCGGCGTTGTTGTTTGCTGCCAGTCCTCACCCGGTAGACCATCCCTCGCTCAATGCGGGCCCGCCGCCAGTTACGGTAAATATCGCTTTGGTGCGGCGTTTGGCGGAAGCCGAAGGTTTCGCCATTTCGGGATTCATCCAGATAAACGCAACCGGCGGCGGCGTGGAAACTGGATTCGGCGCGCCGTTCCCTGCTACCCAAACTGTCCCGATTGCCCCGACTGATCCCGTCGAACCGCAACCGGCCGAACCGGCAGACGCGCGGCCCGCCGAAGACCCCGCCGCACCCGATAATCCCGTAGATGGTTATATCATCGTAGTGGAAGGGATGACCGAGGCACCGCCGGGTGATCCATTGTTTCAATTCAATGCGGATACGTATGAGGCTGTGCAGGAAATAGACCAGGCGATCGTCGAACCGATCGCCAATATCTATGAAGACGGCTTGCCCCGGCCGGTGCGCAAAGGATTGAGCAATTTTTTCGGCAATTTGCGCGAACCGATCGTGTTCCTCAATTTCCTGCTGCAAGGCAAAGTGGGCAAGGCGGCGGAAACCGTCGGGCGGTTTGCGATAAATTCCACCCTTGGCGTCGCCGGCCTAGTGGATGTCGCGAAAACAAAGCCCTTCAACCTGCCATATCGCAGTAATGGATTTGCCAATACTCTGGGTTTCTATGGAGTGGATACTGGAGCGTTCCTGTATGTGCCGCTGATCGGGCCGACCACTGTGCGCGACCTGATCGGCAGCGGGCTGGATACGCTGGTCATGCCAACTGCCTTTGGCGACCCCTTCAACCGGCTTGAATACGGCGCTGTGTCCTATACCATACGCGCACTGGACGAACGCATCGAGCTGGAAGGAAAGCATGATCGCATTACCGACAGCGATTTCCCCTATGCGACGATGCGCGAAACCTATCTCTGCGAACGCCAGCGGACGATCGACGCATTGCGCAATCGCCCGCTTTCCGAATGTGGACCAGAAGCTTTGACATCCGAAACTCCGGTGCCTGAAGGTTTGATGCCAGATACTGCGGCGCCTGAATCTATGATGCCTGAAACTGCGGCGCCTGAAGGTTTGATGCCAGATACTGCGGCGCCTGAATCTATGATGCCTGAAACTGTGACAGATGAGCCCGGGGACACAACTATTCCGGCTGAATAACACAAAACCGGGCGGGGCCGGTCAGCCGTTTTGCAAGGGGGAAAATGGATGGAACCTCAATTGATCACGCTGGTGGCCGCCGCTGCCTTTTTCGTCGGGTCCCATTTCGCCATGTCGCACCCGCTGCGGGCACCCATGGTTCACGCCCTTGGCCCGATGGGCTTTCAGGCCGTCTACAGTCTGGTCAGCATTGCCGCGATGGCGTGGATGTATTTCGCTTTCAAGGCGGTGGAAGCCCCTTCTCTACCGCTATGGGCCGGGTTCGACGATGCCAGTTGGATAGCCGGAAGCCTGTTCGCCCTGCTGGGAATGGTGCTGATTGCCGGATCGTTTCCCGGTAATCCGGCACTGCCCGCCCCCGGCGCTGAGGAGGCGGCGCGGCAGGTACCGGCGGGCGTGCTGCGCGTCACGCGCCACCCGATGATGTGGGGAATTTCCCTGATCGGGATCGGCCATCTGATCGCCGCCCCGACATCCCGCACGCTGGTGGTGATGACTGCTGTGATCTTCCTCGCTCTGGTCGGTGCGCGGATGCAGGACCGCAAGAAAGAGACGCTTATGGGCGATGCATGGCGGCAATGGGAAAGCAGGACGAGTTATTGGCCGCGGTGGTCTCGCCTGCTGCAGGTTAAGCCTGCATTGTGGCTGGCGGGGCTGACCCTGTGGCTATTGGTCACCTGGCTGCACATACCGGCGGGGCTGTGGCGTTGGATCTAGCCGGCAGGGGATCTAGCTGGCAGGGGCCAGCCAGCCTCAGGCCCGCGCTTCTTCCACACCTGCCGAATTATGCCGTAAGGCTTTCAGCACCGTGTCCACGATGTTCGGCGCATTCAGCCCGGCTTCGTCATATTGCTTGTCTGGCGCGTCATGGTCCTGGAAGATATCGGGCAGGCGCAATGTGCGAATTTTCAGGCCCGCGTCGGTCAGGCCGAGATCGCTCGCCAGGGTCAGCACATGCGCGCCGAGGCCGCCGATGCTGCCTTCTTCCACCGTCACCACCACTTCATGGGTCCGGATCAGTTTTTCGATCATTTCGCTGTCGAGCGGCTTGGCAAAGCGGAGGTCCGCAACGGTTGTCGAAAGACCTTTGGCTTCCAGCGCATCGGCGGCCTTCAACGCTTCGGCCAGCCGGGTGCCGAGCGACAGCAGGGCGATCTTGCTGCCTTCGCGCACGATCCTGCCCTTGCCGATTTCGAGCCGCACGGGCACCTCGGGCAGCGCAACTCCGGTGCCGGTGCCGCGCGGATAGCGAAACGCAATCGGACCACTGTCGTGGCAGGCGGCGGTGTAGGTCATGTGGACCAGTTCCGCCTCGTCGGCTGCGGCCATCACCACGAAATTGGGCAGGGTCGCCAGATAGGTAATGTCAAAACTGCCCGCATGGGTCGCGCCGTCCGCGCCCACCAGCCCCGCCCGATCGATCGCAAAACGGACCGGCAGGTTCTGGATCGCCACGTCATGCACCACCTGGTCGAAAGCGCGCTGCAGGAAGGTTGAATAGATTGCGCAGAACGGGCGCATACCCTGCGCCGCAAGCCCGGCGGCGAAGGTCACGCCGTGCTGTTCGGCGATGCCGACATCGAATGATCTTTCCGGGTGGGATTTCGCAAATTTATCGACCCCGGTGCCGGATGGCATGGCGGCGGTAATCGCGCAGATCAGCGGATCGGTATCGGCCAGTTTCGCCAAGGTTTCGCCGAACACGTTCTGATAGGCTGGCGGGCCGCCGCCCGGGCCCTTGTCCTGCTTGCCGCTAATGACATCGAATTTTGCGACGCCGTGATATTTGTCGTCGCTAGCTTCGGCTGGGGCATATCCCTTGCCTTTCTGCGTCACGACATGGACCAGGATCGGGCCCTGTTCGCTATCCCGGACATTTTCCAGCACCGGGATCAGATGGTCCAGATTATGGCCATCAATCGGGCCGACGTAATAGAACCCCAATTCTTCGAACAGCGTGCCGCCGGTCACCATCCCGCGGGTATATTCCTCGGCCTTTTCGAGGCTCGAATGGATCCGCCGCGAAAATTTGCGCGCCACTTTGGATGCAAGGCTGCGCAGGCTGAGGTATTCGCTGGAGGATACCATCCGCGCCAGATAGGCGCTGAGCCCGCCAACCGGTGGGGCAATCGACATGTCATTATCGTTGAGGATCACCACCAGTCGGTTACCCGCCTGTTCGGCGTTGTTCATCGCTTCATAGGCCATGCCCGCGCTCAGCGCGCCGTCACCGATCACCGCAATGGCCTTGCCCGAAGTGCCCGCGAGTTTGTTGGCTACCGCAAATCCGAGCCCGGCAGAAATCGAGGTGGAGCTGTGCGCCGCGCCGAACGGATCATATTCGCTCTCGCTCCGCTTGGTAAACCCGCTCAGCCCGCCGCCCTGGCGCAGGGTACGGATACGGTCACGCCGCCCGGTCAGGATCTTGTGCGGATAGGCCTGATGGCCAACATCCCAGATCAAACGGTCGGTCGGCGTATTGAATACGTAATGGATCGCGGTGGTCAGTTCCACCACGCCCAGGCCAGAACCCAGATGGCCGCCGGTGCTTCCAACAGCAGAAATCATCTCCGTGCGCAATTCATCGGCCAGTTGGCGCAACTGGCTTTGTTCAAGCTTTCGCAGATCGGCGGGGACATCGACTGTGTCGAGCAGCGGGGTATCGGGCCGTGAAGTCATTGGGGCAGACTACACGGCGAATTGTAGCCTGTCGATGAACGATAATACTCTGTTTCGGGCAGATGTGCGGAGATGGCTTCAGCGGCAGCCGGCGCACAGCCCGCGAATTTCGATAATCGGGCGTTCTGGTTTGAAATCAGAGTTTTGGGCCACTTCGCGTACGGCCTTCGATATGTCGTCATCATCGACATGGGTCGCCTCGCCGCATTCGTCGCACACCAGGAATATGCAATCATGGGTGCAGCCCGGATGGGTATTTGCAAGATAGGCATTCGCGCTTTCGACCCGCATGGCCAGATTGTTGGTCACAAACAGGTCCAGAATTCGGTACACGCTGTTGGGCGCAACCCGCTTGCCGCGCGTTTTCGAGAGGTTTTCGGCAATGTCATAGGCCGAAGCGGGCCGTTCATGCCGCGCCAGCTCCTCGAACACATCGGACCGCATGCCGGTCCATTGTTCGCCGGCGCGGGTCAGCGCGGTTCGGGCTGCTTCCACCAGTGTTTCGCCGGCATGTTCGCTGTGCTTGTGGTGATTTTTGGCCATTGGCGGACATATAGCGCCGCCGCCCGAAAATTACCAACCCGGTTGGTTGGCGCCGCAAAACGGCATCATTCAGTTGCGCATGAAGGTCGCGCTGTATTTTGCCGGATACATCGTTTTCAGGGCGCGGACCTTGGGCATATCCCACCGCAGAATATAGGGATGGCGGGGATTGTCGGCCAGGAAGTCCTGATGTTCGCCTTCCGCCTTGTAGAATTTCCGGTAGCTTTCGAGCCCGGTGACAATCGGCTTGTCCCATTTCCCCGATTTGCCCATCTGCGCCAGATAGGTGGCGGCAACGCTGCGCTGTTCCTCGCTCGTCGGCACCAAGGCAGCGCGATATTGCGGGCCCACATCCGGGCCCTGCCGGTTGCGCAAGGTCGGATCAGCCACGACCGAAAAGAATATCCGCAGCAATTCATCATACCGCACCACCGCCGGGTCATAAACCACTCGGACAGCTTCCGCATGCCGGGTCACACCGGTTCCGATCTGCGCATAGGTTGCGGTGGCCGCATTGCCCCCGTGATAGCCGGCGACAGCGCTTTTCACACCCTTCACATGGCTGAACACACCTTCCACACCCCAGAAACATCCGCCCGCGAAGATGGCAGTTTTCAGACCGGCGCCTTCCTTGGCAATGCGCGCGGCAGCCGGGGCGGCAACTGTATTTTCTGCGGCTTCGGCGGGTTGGTTGCAGCCGGAAATCGCCAATCCCAGCGCGGCAAGCAGTGGGAAAGTCAGGTTCAACGCAGAACCCCCGCCACTGCACCCGGCACAGCGTTCAGCCACAGGTCCGGCGCCATTTGGAAACTGATCGCCAGCGCGCCCAGCACGAAGCCGATGGCAAAGTTGCGAGCGAGGTCTGAGGTAAACAGGGCCATGGCGGTTTTTCCAAAAATTACACTTCGTGTCGGTGCACCGATTATCGGCGCCCTGCTTACACTTCGCTGAATTGACCCGAAAGGTTTCAGCAAGCGGGACGAAGCGTAGTATTTTAGCGATGAAGCGATACCGCTGGGCCGGGGCCGGACCGCGCCGGATCAGTGCCGGAAATGGCGCATCCCGGTAAACACCATTGCCAGACCTGCCTCGTCCGCCGCGTCGATCACTTCCTGATCGCGCATGGAACCGCCCGGCTGGATCACCGCTGTTGCGCCCGCTTCGGCTGCCGCCAAAAGCCCGTCGGCGAAAGGGAAGAAGGCATCCGATGCCACCGCGCTGCCCACCGTGCGGGGCTGGGCCCAACCGTAGGTCTGGGCGGCTTCGGCAGCCTTCATCGCGGCGATGCGCGAACTGTCGCGGCGGTTCATCTGGCCGGCACCTATCCCGGCGGTCGCGCCGTCCCTGGCATAGACGATCGCGTTGGATTTGACGTGGCGGGCCACGGTCCATGCGAACAGGCAATCTTGCAATTCCCGATCTGTCGGGGCGCGTTTGGTGACCACTTTCAGGTCGCTTTCAGAAATCGCGCCATTGTCGCGGTCTTGTACCAGAATGCCGCCAGCGATAATCGCCAGCGTCTGTCCCGCGCGGCGCGGATCGGGCAGGCTGCCGGTTAGCAGCAGGCGCAGGTTCTTCTTTTTCGCAAATACTTCGCGCGCGGCATCGTCAGCCCCCGGGGCGACCACGACTTCGGTGAATATCTGGCAGATTGCCTCCGCAGTCGGCTCGTCGAGCGGGACATTGCAGGCCACGATCCCGCCGAAGGCCGACACGCTGTCGCACTGAAGCGCTTCGTGCCATGCTTCCAGCAGACTTTCCCGCTGCGCCACGCCGCAGGGGTTGGCGTGCTTGACGATCACCACAGCCGGAGCGGAATCGCGGAATTCGGCGACCAGTTCGAATGCCGCATTGGCATCATTGTAATTGTTGTAGCTGAGTTCCTTGCCCTGGATTTGCTGCGCCTGCGGCAATCCCTGGGTGTGCGGGCCAGCGGGCAAATAAAGCGCGGCGTCCTGATGCGGGTTTTCACCGTATCGCAACGTGCCCACCAGCTTGCGGGTCATGCTGACCAGCGGCGGGAATTTCTGCCGCTGGTCAGCAAAGGCGAACCATTGGCTTATCATCGAATCATACGCCGCAGTGGCCGCGAATGCCTTGGCCGCCATCGCCTTGCGGAAGGCGAGCGAGGTTGCACCGCCGAATTCCGACAATTCACCGGTCAAGGTCGCATAATCCGCCGGATCAGTGACAATGGTGACGAATTGATGATTTTTTGCGGCCGAGCGAACCATACTGGGCCCGCCGATGTCGATATTCTCGATCACTTCACCGCGCGCGGCGCCCTTCGCCACGGTCGCTTCGAAGGGATAGAGGTTGACCACCACCAGATCGATCGCGCCGATGCCGTGCTGCTCCATCGCAGCGGCATGTTCGGGATTGTCGCGCACCGCCAGCAGCCCGCCGTGGACCGCAGGATGCAGAGTCTTGACCCGCCCGTCCATCATCTCAGGAAAATCGGTGAGATCGGACACGTCCTTCACTGTCAGCCCCGCATCGCGCAGCGCCTTGGCGGTGCCGCCGGTGGACACCAACTCCACCCCGCGATCCGAAAGGGCCTGTCCCAGTTCAGCCAATCCGCTCTTGTCGGACACTGACAGCAGCGCCCGCTTGATCGTCACATTACCCACGTCAGATTATCCCATTTTCTTGAGCAGCCAGGAGAAATTTCCTCCGCTGCGAGACGTCAGCCCCTGCAAGACCAATTGCTGGATCGGCTGGGGCCTGCCCTGGCCGTCAACCCACATGCTTTCTTCGATTTCCAGCGCTTCGCCAGCGGAGGAATTGGCCAGGCGGAATTGCCAATATGTGCCATCCGGCAGCGCCAGGCCGGCGCCTTTCCTGTCTTCCGACAGGCCCAGTTCGATGCCCGGGCCAATGTGGAACCGGATTGCAAATTCGATCTTGCCGCGCTTGCCCTTGCCCGAAGGAACCAGCAGGTCTTCACCGCGAAGTTCACTGCCATCATCGCGCAGGATCAGGATGCGGCGGTGGACCAGCCCGAAGCGCGCGGCATAGCCATCATGGCTCGCCTCGATCCGGGATGCCTTCCCGCGTCCACCTAGGCCCTTGTCGAGATCCAGGATGCGCCGGTTGACCTCGACTTCCTCGACCCCTTTTCCCAGCTTGCCGTTGATCATCACTGCAGTGGAATTGACATTGTCGAGCGCCAGGGTGGAATGCGCCGCCGTGGCGCGCAGCCCCTGTTCGATCCGCACCGGGGTCTGACCACCGGCAAATGTAGCGCCGCCGCAATTGACGATGATTCGGCGGCCTGCGCAGGACATCTCGAACGCCAGGGTGGATGCGCAGCCCGACCGCGCATGGCGCGCACGCGGCGGCGGTGCGGCATCGAATTGCAGGACCGTCTTGCCGCCGGTCAGGCGTTGATAACCCCATTGGCGAATATCCTTGAGCGGACGGGTACGTACACCGCTCGCCTCGATCAATGTGGCGATCCGGTCTGCGGCGACCGCTCCTGCCCCCTGCCAGCTGCCCAACCCGCCATCGCCGTGCATCAGCGCAAGCAGCGGCGGCACCAGCAGGTTCAGCATCGCGCCCAGCGCCTCTGGCGGATTGCGGCCCGCCGCGCGGTAACACGCAGCCAGTTTTACCAGCAGGCCGATCGCATCCATCTGGGCAATCGGGCTGCGCGACAATACGCCGCCATCATCGGCCACCAATTCGCCTAGCGCGCGGAACAGCCCGGCCTCGCCAAACAGGCGGCGCGGCTTGCCATCGGGCAGCAGCAGCCCGGCAGCGGTAATTCCGCACCATCCGGCAACTTCGCCCAATCCGTCATCGCCATGCGTAACATTCCTGTCCAGCCAGCGCGCAGTTTGCGTGAACGCTTCCAGCGCGGCGGACCGGACCTGTTCATTCTGGCCCGACAGAATCAGCGGCGCATATACCAGCCAGTTCAGCAGACGGTGGCCGACATGTTCGACATTCCATGCCGGGCCCTTGCCGATGCTGGCCTTTGCGCCGGTAACTGCACCTTTGACGGGCGGGCCATTGACCGCCAGCCATGCAGCCAGCACCCGTTCTGCCGTGGGCACACATTCCTCGCGCGGGGCGCTGGCGGCCAGATCGCCCAGCCAGGCAAAACCGTGGACCACCCGTTCGAACGGCGGGGTCAGGCGCGCCTTGGGCGAGAAATCCATCTGGCTGATCGGGACCTTCACCCCGTGGACCAGGAAATGCCCCATGCGCAGCGCAACACCCGCCATCCGCTCGCCTTCCAGCGGGCAATTCACCGTCGCCAGCATCCGCGTACGCGCCGGTTTTCTGAAAGGTGATGTCAGGGTGGAAGACGGCACACCAAGGCGGTAGGCAAGTCGGATCAGCCGCTCCCCCGCACCCAGCGCAGGCGGGGAAAAATCGCTCAGAACCAGCGATTTGCCTGGTTCGAGGATCGTGCCCGGCCTATCCCCGCCCTGCTGCGCGTTAACCAGCTCTTCTTCAATATCGTGATCGAGCGGCATTGCGCTTGCGCCCCCGGCGGCCGGTTGATCCTGTATCCGGTCGTGTGCCACCACACCGACCATCAGGTCTGTATCCCGTCAGGGCCGCGAAGTGCGGCTATATTTGCGGCGTAACAATCCGGCCCGCCCTTGAATGTCGCCGAACCGGCCACCAGCACATCGGCCCCGGCATCGACGCAAAGCCGCGCGATTTCCGGATTGACTCCGCCGTCCACTTCTAGATGGATATCGCGCCCGGTTCTGTCGATCATTTTGCGGACCGCTTCGATCTTGCGCAGCTGGCTGTGAATGAAGCTCTGCCCGCCAAAACCGGGATTGACGCTCATCACCAACACCAGATCGATATCGTCGATCAGATAATCCAGCATCTTGGCCGGGGTGGCGGGGTTGAGCGAGATACCCGCGAGTTTCCCCAGCCCCTTGATCGCTTGCACCGTCCGGTGGATATGCGGGCCGGCCTCCGGATGGACGGTAATGATGTCCGCGCCGGCACTGGCGAAGGCCTCCAGATAGGCATCGACCGGGCTGATCATCAGATGGACGTCGAATGTCTTGGCGGTATGCGGGCGCAGCGCCTTCACCACATCGGGGCCAATGGTGATGTTGGGCACGAAATGCCCGTCCATCACATCGACATGGATCCAGTCGGCCCCGGCGGCGTCGATGCTACGCACTTCCTCCCCCAGCCGGGCGAAATCGGCGGACAGGATCGAGGGTGAAATCAGCGGTTGGGCCATTTTGGAACGCTTCTTTCAAGAAAACCGGTGAGCTTGTTGTTCTCTATCCGGTTAGGGGCCCGCTATAGGTGCGGCAAGGACCACCGAGTTGCTTTTCCACACCAGACCGCCATATTCGGCGCAAGTTTTGCCAGATGAACGCACATGGATTTCCAAATTCAGCGGTAATTCATGGTGCCGATGCCATTACCGCTGCATATCCCGGGGGCAAAGGGTCAGTCATCAGGCTGCGAATCTGCCCGCCCGCGCGCTGCCAATCGGCAGCCACAGACGAAAGATTTGAATGACAATGACCAATGCCGCGATACCGAACGCCCTGAAATTCACCTCGCTTGCGCTGGCCGCAGTCGGGATGGCCATGCCTGTTCCGGCCGCCGCGCAATATAATCAGGTTCTCACCAACAACATGGCCAAATGTGCGCCCGGCGCCGGTCCCGCAGTCAAGGTGACGATCAACGGCATCAAGGAATCGACCGGCAGAATTCGCGTGCAAAGCTATAATGGCACCAAGGCCGACTGGCTGGAATCGGGCCGCTGGCTGGGCCGGATTGAAGTGCCCGCCAGAAGCGGTTCGATGACATTCTGCATGCCGGTTCCATCCAGTGGGACCTATGGCATCGCCGTGCGTCACGATATCAACGGCAACGGCAAGACCGATATTCGCGAAGATGGCGGGGCCATGTCCAACAACCCCAGCATCAACATCTTCAACCTGGGCAAGCCAAGCTACAAGAAGACCGCGTTCTCCGTTGGTGAGGGTGTGACCGCGATCAGCATCAACATGAAGTATTTCTGATCGGCTGAACGCTCGACACCCCAAATCTACGCCCGATCCACGCCAGCCTCAGAGGCGCTGGCGCCATAGTTTGAACAAAACGCCCGGCGCGGCCAGCAGCGGGTGCTTTTCGCGCCACGGGGTCATCTCCACCACCACCCCTGTGTGGCGTTCGAGTTTCCATGCCCCGTACCGCGCCGCGCCTTCGAAAGTGGCCGTTGCCTTGACCAGCCGCAGCAAGTTGAGCGGTTTACCCAGGCGCCGCCGCGATGCCCACCAGCGCAGGATTTCCTTGCGCTGCGCAGGTGCGAGATGCGGTATAATCACGGTGCCATCACGGCTAAAGGGGATGCCTTGTGCCGATAGCGCGAGGGGCAGCAAACCGCCGAAATGGTCCTGATTGACCAACAGGATGGAATCCTCCCGACCTGGCTTTTCAACCCGCAATTCGGCTTTGTAGGTCGCCCGGAACAATGCCCGCCAATATTCTTCGGCAGTGCCGCTGTCCGGCCCCAATGCCGCGGCCAGCCGCGCAGCAGTGGCAGCGGCACAGGCGACAGCATCGGTCACGCCCGCGCGCAGGCTTTCATCGGCCAGCCAC
>JBGSJO010000014.1:0-8894 GCA_041741895.1 Pontixanthobacter sp. | reverse complement strand
ACCTGATCACCGCGCCCGCCCGGCACCATGCTGCCGCACCCCGCCAGCGCCGCCCCCAGAGCAATCGAGACTGCCATCCGCCACATCGTGCGCATTTTCGCCAGGCAGGATGAACCAAACCCTAATGAAGCGGCGGGGCGGCGGGGCGGCAGGCCAGGGCGGGTTATTCCGGCGGGGCGCATTGCTGCCACAGTTCGATCTTGATCCCGTCCGGGTCGAGCAGCCAGGCGAATTTGCCGTAACCTTCATCCGCGCTGTCGAGAATTTCGACCCCCCTGTCCTTCAACAGGGCGACGAACCCGTCCAGATCGTCCACCCGCAGATTGATCATGAACCCGCCGCGCCCCGGCTTGATATAGCTGTCGTCCGCAAAATGGCTGATCAGCGAATAGGGCTGGTCCCCCGTTTCTTCCGACCACAGCATCTGCGGCCCGTATTCCCCGTCCAGCCCCAACACATCGCGGTACCACGCCCGCGTCGCCGCCGGATCGGACACGGCATAGAATACGCCGCCAAGTCCTGTTATTTTTGGCCCGGTTATTTTTGGCCCTGAAACCTTCGCCATCACACTGTCTCCCCATGAACCGCCATAGTGTAATACCACAGCAAGGGTGACAAGGGTGACACATCCAACATTTCGTGTCCGCAGGGTAAGTAGCTGAATTAGCGCAGAAAAATCGCCATAAGGTGATATTTCAGCCCCTGGGGAAAAATAAAATATTCCTGCGCGCGCGTTTATGAATATTGCGCGGGGCGCGGGTGACACGGAAAAGGCAGGCAGGGCAAACCATCGCGCCGGGCATGCCAGATTTCGGCGGTGTAGGAAAATTTCAGACGCGCTAGAGCAATTTAGGCTGTTTGCCTTTATTCACATCCTCGCGACCTGCCTTCTTATAGCCCATCTGGCGATCAAGCATTGGCACTCTTGGACGGAGTCCCGAAAAGTATTCGGCCAGCGTGTAAATCTGTAAGCGTGGGTAGGTTTGGCCGGTTTGCGTGTCAGTATAAACGCCCGCAGCCGCCGCTTCACGCTCCATTTCGCGCGTCGGATTGATGACGCACACGAATATGCCGATGTCGGCTTTTTCACGCTCCATCGTGCCTTTGAGATCACGGACCATCGCCACACCTACTCTCTGCCCCGCTTTCACGGAGATGATCGCGGCTTCGGTCGACGTCTTGCCGTGCATCGCGTCGGTTTTGGTGAAATAGATATAGCCGTCGATCCCGCGATCCATACCCTTGCGCCCGCCCTGGAACGGTTGACCGCCGATGGCCTGCGTAATCCAATATTGGAACTGGTGTGGTTCGTCTGAAGCGAGTTTCAACGCACTATCGGTGTCGTTGGGGGTGCCGATGACCTCATATTGAAGGGCCTCCCCATATCGCTCTTTCATCCGCCGCTCGATCAGGCCGATCGATAAGTGGGTTACGTCGATGCCGATCCATTGCCGTTCAAGTTTTTGCGCTGCATCTACTGCCGTGCCGCATCCGCAGAATGGATCAAGCACGACATCGCCGTGGTTCGACGAGGCGGTGATGACGCGTTCAAGCAAGGCCAGCGGCTTTTGCGTGGGGTAGCCGAGCCGTTCGGCATGTCTGCGTCCCAGAGGTGGAATATCATCAATAATATCTTGAGGCGACTCCCCTTCCATCATTTCCAGATAGCGCCTGAAATGGGGCCAACCAACGCCTTCTCCAGTCATTTCGACCAGGCCGTTGTTATGAATTAGATCAAGCCAACCAAGAGTTTTGATACCTTCCGGTGCGTCTTGAAATTGATCCTTGATGATTTGAGGAATTGCCCAATGTCGTCCGTAGCCGGTCGGTTCAAAGCCGTTCCACGCTGCTCCGCTTTCGCCGTTTCGAGTTCCGCTCGCTGTTAAGTCACTGAGCCGGTAAAGCCGCCCATCACTGTCTTTGTGCCTGTAATACCGATCCAAATAAGTTTGATCATAAGGTGTGTGGATCCGGTTCCAAAGATAGTTGTCAGTCTTCGAGTAAAGCAGTGAAATACCGCACGGCAGCGATCTGGTTACGAGGCAGAAGATTGTCGCAAAGTGCTGCGGGATTGAGCCACTTGGATGGGCTGCCTCTCAAGCAACCATAATACAGGTTGAAGCCGTCAATATAGACGCGCGTGCGCATAGCGGCCCCCAAATAAAGCAGCGGCGACCCTTTCGGGTCGCCGCGCACCTTGGCCCCGAAGCGCCAAGGGAGATATGTGCCCCTATATGGAGAGAAATCCTTTGAAGTCAATTGCTGCGTTCAGTTTCGCAGCAAAAACTCTTCCCCTCTCTCCTTCAGGGGAGAGGGAGGAGCCCCGCAGGGGCGGAGGGTGTGGGGGATGCACGTCCCAGCTTTTGAGGAGGGCACCACCCCTGAACAAGGCACCACCCCCGACCCCTCCTCTGAAGAGGAGGGGGGAAGTTGGGGCATCACCCAAAGTAAGGCACCACCCCCGGCCCCTCCTGTGAAGAGGAGAGGGGAAGGGGTTAGCCGTCGGTTTTCTTGCGGCTGGCTTTCTTGCGCTCGTTCGGGTCGAGGATCGCCTTGCGCAGGCGGATGTTCAGCGGGGTGACTTCGACCATTTCATCATTGTCGACATAGGCGATGGCCTGTTCCAGCGTCATCACCTTGGGCGGGGTGAGGCGGATTGCGTCATCCTTGCCGGTGGAGCGGAAGTTGGTCAGCTGTTTGGACTTCATCGGGTTGACTTCGAGATCGTCCGGCTTGGCATTTTCGCCGATGATCATGCCTTCATACAGCTTTTCCTGCGGTTTCACGAACAGGATGCCGCGGTCTTCCAGCATGTTGAGCGCATAGCCGACCGCTTCGCCGGTGCCGTTGGAAATCAGCACGCCGTTGGCGCGGCCTTCGATCTTGCCCTTGAACGGTCCGTATTTTTCGAACAGGCGGTTCATGATCCCGGTGCCGCGCGTGTCGGACAGGAATTCGCCGTGATAGCCGATCAGCCCGCGGCTGGGCGCGCTGAAGGTGATCCGGGTCTTGCCGCCGCCCGATGGGCGCATGTCGGTCATCTCGCCCTTACGCATGGCGACCTTTTCCACCACGGTGCCGGCGAATTCATCGTCCACATCGATCACGACGGTTTCGTAAGGTTCCAGGCGATTGCCTTTTTCATCTTCGGTGAACAGCACGCGGGGGCGGCTGATGCCCAGTTCGAAGCCTTCGCGGCGCATGGTTTCGATCAGCACGCCGAGCTGTAATTCGCCGCGGCCGGCCACTTCGAAACTGTCCTTGTCATCCGATTCGGTGACCTTGATCGCGACATTGCTTTCCGCTTCGCGCGCCAGGCGGTCACGGATCATGCGGCTGGTCACCTTGCTTCCCTCGCGGCCGGCGAACGGGCTGTCGTTCACCGCAAAGCGCATCGACAGCGTGGGCGGATCGATCGGCTGGGCGTGAAGCGGTTCGGTGACGGAAGGATCGCAGATGGTGTTGGACACGGTGGCAACGGTTAGCCCGGCCATGGAGATAATGTCGCCTGCGCGGGCTTCTTCCACCGGAATCCGTTCGAGGCCATGGAACGCCATCAGCTTGGATGCGCGGCCGGTTTCGACGATCTTGCCGTCATTATCCAGCGCGTGGATCGGGCCGTTGACCTTGATCGTGCCCGACTGGACCTTGCCCGTCAGGATGCGGCCGAGGAAATTGTCCCGGTCGAGCAGGGTGACGAGAAATTTGAACGGGCCGTCGAAATCGGCCTCCGGGCTGGGCACGTGTTCAATGATCTTTTCGAACAGCGGGGTGAGCGTGCCTTCGCGCGCGTCGATGTCCTCGCTCGCGTAACCGTTGCGGCCGGAAGCGTAGAGGACTGGGAAATCGAGCTGTTCGTCATTTGCGCCGAGCGTGACGAACAGGTCGAACACTTCGTCCAGCACTTCGGATGCGCGGCCATCTGCGCGGTCGATCTTGTTGACCACGACAATGGGTTTCAGGCCCAGCGCCAGCGCCTTGCCGGTAACGAATTTGGTCTGCGGCATGGCGCCTTCGCTGCTGTCCACCAGCAGGATCACGCCGTCTACCATGCTCAGGATCCGTTCCACCTCGCCGCCGAAATCGGCGTGTCCGGGGGTGTCGACAATATTGATGCGAGTGGCGTTTTCGCCTTCGCCCCATTCGACACTGGTGCATTTCGCCAAAATGGTGATCCCGCGTTCCTTTTCCAGGTCGTTGGAATCCATCGCCCGCTCTTCCACGCGCTGGTTATCGCGGAAAGTGCCGGACTGGCGGAACAGCTGATCGACAAGTGTGGTTTTGCCGTGGTCGACGTGGGCGATAATCGCCACATTGCGCAATAATGCGGACATTCTAAGGGGCTCACTAATTTGAAAGACAGGAGAGATGGGTGCCGACACGCCGACAGCGCATCTTGTCATGTGCGCGCGCCCCTAGCTTATGCTGCACTGCGGGGCAAGCAGGAACCCGGAAATGCCACTGTGGTTCCTATGCAACACCCGTGGTTTTTCGCTACCTTTCGCTTGAGCGCCCCGGCAGTCCCGACTATGCCGCTGTCAGGACGGGCTTAAGAAAATCAAATGCCTGCCGTGGAAGAGGATGGAGACTTCATGAAATTTACTGCTTTTGGTCGTGCGCATGCTGCACGCACTGTGATGCTCGCCGGTGTCGCTTCAGCTGCTTTCATCATGCCAACCACGGTTTTGGCCCAGGAAGAAGAACCTGAAGAAGCCGAATTGGCCGCATCTGGCAATTTGATTATTGTCACGGCATCCAAGCGCGAACAGACGCTGCAGGATACCCCGATATCCGTATCGGTGACCACCGGCGAAACACTGGAACGGGCCCAGATCCGCGATCTCATCGATTTGCAGACAGTATCGCCCTCGCTGCGCGTCAGCCAGCTGCAGAACGCGGCCAGCACCACCTTCATCATTCGCGGCTTCGGTAACGGCGCCAACAATTTCGGCATCGAGCCGTCGGTCGGCGTGTTTATCGACAACGTGTTCCGTTCACGTTCGGCCGGCCAGATCGCCGATCTTGCCAATGTATCCCGCATCGAAGTTCTGAACGGCCCGCAATCGACATTGTTCGGCAAGAACGCCTCGGCGGGCGTCATCTCGGTGATCACGAAGGAACCGCAATTCGAATTCGGCGGCAGCGTTTCGGCAACTTACGGCAATTTCGACCAGATCGTGGTGAAGGGTGACATCACCGGCCCGCTGACCGACAGCCTCGCCTTCGCGGTGGATGCAAATTACAACAAGCGCGATGGCTATGCGACCGTCGTCAACCTGGACGAGCGGATCAATGACCGCGATCGTTACGGCGTGCGCGGCCAGCTGCTGTTCGACAATGGCGGCGCTGTAAGGGTGCGCGCGATTGCCGATTACAACAAGATCGATGAAGTGTGCTGCAACGTGGGCAATGTCCGTTTCGGCCCGACTGCACCGGCCATTTTTGGGGTCGGCGGTCAGATTGGTATTGAAGACGCGCTGACCGACCGCAGCTTCCTGAATGTGCTGCCAAGAAATGAAATCGAAAGCTATGGCGGATCGATCCAGGGCGATTTGGAATTCGGCGCGCTGACGCTGACTTCGATTACGGCCTACCGTGAACTGACCAACGTCAGCAATCAGGATGTCGATTTTACCAGTGCGGATATCGTCAATGAATTCCGCGACCAGTCGGTTGAAACCTTCACCCAGGAATTCCGCCTCACATCAGATTTTGACGGTCCGCTGAACTTCCTTCTGGGCGGCTTCTATTTCGATGAGGCGATCGATCAGAATTCGACCCTGACCACCGGTGCCAATGGGCGCCTGTTCTTCGATCTGCTTGCGGGCGGAGGCACGCCGGGCACCCTTGGATTCGTGGAAGGTCAGCTTGGCCTGCCGGTGGGTTCGATCTTCTCGGCTGGACCGCTGACCGCCGAGCAATTCACGCTGGACAATACGTCCTGGTCGATTTTCGGCACGGTTGATTTCGAAGTAACCGACTGGCTGACCCTGACCGGCGGTTTCAACTATACCGACGATGAAAAAGACTTCACCCTGGCCCAGCAATCGTTTGATGAATTGTCCAACATCAGCTTGGTTGATGCGTTTATCGTCGGCGGGATCGCGCAGGCGACGATGACGCCTCCGAATCAGATCGGCCCGGCGCAGATCGCGGCATTTGCCGCCGCCAATCCCGCTGCCTTTGGTGGGATCGCAGCGCTTGCTACCAATCCGGCTACCAACCCGCTGCTCGGCTTGACGGCGCTGCAATTCCAACCGCCGTTCCTCAGCCTGCCAAATTCGGTGGAGCCAGGCCAGACCCGGGATGATGATTTCAGCTACACCCTGCGCGCATCGGCCAAATTGACGAGCCAGATCAATGCTTATTTCACTTATGCTACCGGGTTCAAGGCATCGTCGGTCAATCTGTCCCGCGATTCGCGTCCTTCGGCATCCGATTTTACCCCGGCACTGCTCAGCAATGGCGCTCCATCGGGCAGTGTCATTCTGGCCCCGTCATCCCCGATCCGGGATGCCGGGCTGATCATTCCGAACCTGTCCACCGGATCGCGCTTTGCCGGGCCGGAAGAAGCGGAAGTGTATGAAGTTGGGATCAAGGCCAGTTTCCCCGGTCTTGCGGTCAATCTTGCGCTGTTCGACCAGACCATCGACGGGTTCCAGTCCTTTGCCTTCACCGGCACGGGTTTTGCCCTGGCCAATGCTGGTTCGCAATCGACCCGCGGTTTCGAACTTGATGCAACGATCTCGCCAATCCCGGCGCTGGTGTTCACTTTCGCCACCACCTATCTCGATGCGAATTACGATTCCTTCACGGGTTCGGCAGTGGGTGATCTCACCGGAACCCGTCCGGCGGGCATTCCCGAATGGACCATCGCCACATCTGCAACCTACACCCACGAACTGGGCTCGAGCGGCAACAATCTGATCGGCCGGGTGGATTACTACCATGAAAGCAGCACCCAGATTCTGGATGGTTTGCCTGACTTCATCGACCGGACGCAGGCTGATCCCTTCGCATCGGCCCGTGCCGCAGCGTCAGATTTCCGGCGCGAGACCAGTGAAGTGAACGCATCGCTGACCTTGGCGCTTGATTCGGGGCTGGAACTGAGCGCCTATGTCCGCAATCTGACCGACAATCGCAATCTTACCACCATCTTCCCGGGGGTTGCGCAGTCGCAAACCGTGTCCGGCTATCCCAACCAGCCGCGCACCTATGGCGGCACGGTGCGGTTCAAATTCTGACCTGATCGCATTTAATAAGGGAAAGGGGGCTGCCGCAAGGTGGCCTCCTTTTTCGTTTGCGGCTTTTTATTGCCAGCGGCGGCGCAATGTGTTGCCGTCCCATTTGGAACTGAACAAGCAAGGGGTTGTATCGTATGGAAAATTATGCCGGTTTCTGGATTCGTGTGTTAGCTTACATCATTGACACGATCATTCTGGCGCTGGTGGGCGGTGTCTTAGGTGCGATGTTCGGCATCAGCATGCTGGGATTCAGTAGTGTCCTGTCCGATCCGACCGGCGGGGCAGAACTGTTGATGAACCTCGTCAGTATCATTATCGGCGTGGCCTATTTTGCCGTGATGGAAAGCTCCACATGGCAGGCAACCTTGGGCAAGAAAGCTCTCGGCCTGGTGGTGACGGATGTCTCGGGTAACCGGATCAGCCTGATGCGCGGTGTCGGCCGGTATTTCGCCAAGATCATCTCCGCAATCATTCTCTTGATTGGTTTCATCATGGTGGCCTTCACCGAGCGCAAGCAGGGCCTGCACGACATAATTGCCGGTACGTTGGTGCTTAAAGGAACGCCGGAAACAGTTGGCACCGATCTCTCGGTTTTCGAATAGCGCGCTAGAGCCTGATGCGATTGAACTGAATCGCATCAGGCTCATAAAGCTTTTGTGATCGAGTGATTTATTACGATTAACCGGTTCCCACTTAATCGCATCATGCTCTAAAGCGCGCCGCCATGTTTAAACGCGCGCTAAAGCGCCCTTAGGGCCTGCGCCGGTTTCGCATTCAACAGGGGGAGCGAGCCGGCCAGTGCGAAGACCAGCACGAACAGCAGCCCGGCGCCCAGCACGCCGAGGATTTCGGCCCAATTCGGCAGCCAGGCAAATTCGAACAATTGCACCACCACCAGCCAGGCCAGTCCGGTGCCGAGGCCCATTGCCACCAGCGCCAGAATAATGGCCAGCAATCCGTATTCCGCCAATTGCATCAGCAACACCTGGCGGCGGCTGGCGCCCAGCACGCGCAGCACCACCGTGTCGTAAGTACGCACCGCGCGCGCGGCGGCAATCGCGCCGATCAGTACCGCCAGCCCCGCCAGCACCGCCACCGATGCGGCAGCGAATGTGGCCGTGCTGACCTGACCCAAAATTACCCGCGCCTCCGCCAGCACCTGCCCGATCTCGATTACCGAACTGGACGGGAAATTCCTGACCAGTTGGCGCAGTAACGGCCCGGTTTCTGCCCCGTCCGGCAGCTCTATGGTCGCGGCCAGATTATGCGGCGCATCGCGGATCGCATTGGGGGAAAAGACCAGCACATAATTGAAACCCATGCTTTCCCAGTCGATCGTGCGCAGATTGGCGACGCGCGCGGTGCGCTCCGCGCCTAGAATCCCGATGGTGATGTAATCACCGATCCGCAGGTCCACCGCCTCGGCAAATTCCGCATCGACCGACACCAGCGGTTCGCCGTCATGGAAGGGCCCCCACCAATTGCCCTGCGTCACCCGGTTGCCCACCGGCAGTTCGTCCGCATAGGTCAGCCCGCGTTCGCCCCGCAGCGGCCATGCGCCGTCGGGGATTTCCTCCAGATCGGCCACCGTGGTCATCGCGTCCTGCGGACCATAGGCCAGGATCGCGCCGCGCATCGACGGCACCGTCC
>JBGSJO010000013.1:0-29905 GCA_041741895.1 Pontixanthobacter sp. | reverse complement strand
GGCGGCGGAGCGGGCGGCGGGGGTTTCAGCCGTATGCCCGCGCAGGTGGTCGGTACCGGCAAGGGAACGGTGAAGTTTTTCAATTCGCAAAAGGGCTTCGGCTTCATCCAGCAGGATGATGGCGGGGAAGATGCATTCGTGCACATCAGCGCTGTCGAGCGTGCCGGCCTGGCGGGACTGGCAGAAGGTCAGACCCTGGAATTCAACCTGGTTGACCGCGGCGGCAAGATTTCCGCGCAGGATATCCAGATTGTCGGCGATATCATTCCCGTGACGGATACGGGCGGCGGTGATCGCGGAGATCGCGGAGATCGTGCTGATCGCGGCGAACGCGGCGAACGCCCTGCAGGCGGCGCACCGCAGCGCGAACTGACCGGAGAAAAAGCTACCGGAACGGTAAAATTCTTCAACGCAATGAAGGGCTTCGGCTTTCTCGTGCGGGATGATGGCCAGCCCGATGCATTTGTACACATCAGCGCGGTGGAACGTTCAGGCCTGCAAGCAATCAACGAAGGTGAACGTTTTGAATTCGATCTCGAAGTTGACCGACGAGGCAAGCACTCGGCGGTTAATCTTGTGCCCGTTCAAGAATAGCACGCCTGTATGAAGTCCGGCGGATCGTCGGATGATGGCCCAATCATAAACGACGCAAATGGCGGCCCCCAAGGGTCGCCATTTGTCGTTCAGACGGCTAGTTGATCACAACAAATACACGAACGTAAGGAACTACTGATGGCAATTTCTCCGCTCATGCCCGTCTATCCCCGGTGCGGCGTGCGCCCTGTCCGAGGCGAGCACTGCCATCTGATCGACGAGGACGGGACGCGCTATCTCGATTTCGCCAGCGGCATCGCGGTGAATTTGCTCGGCCATTCGCACGAAGGGCTGATCGGTGCGATCCAGAAACAGGCGGCGACGCTGATGCATGTGTCGAACCTGTACGGCAGCCCGCAGGGCGAAGCGCTGGCCCAGCGATTAGTCGATCTGACCTTTGCCGATACGGTCTTTTTCACCAATTCAGGCGCAGAGGCCGTGGAATGCGCGATCAAGACCGCGCGCGCCTACCACCAGTCGAATAGCAATCCAGATCGTTATGAACTGATTACCTTCAAGAATGCCTTTCATGGCCGGACCATGGCAACGATCAGCGCCTCCAACCAGGAAAAGATGCATCACGGGTTCATGCCGCTGCTGCCCGGTTTCAAATATTGCGAATTCGATGATCTTGAAGCGGCCAAGGCACTGATCGGTCCGAATACCGCAGGTTTCCTGGTCGAACCAATCCAGGGCGAAGGCGGCATTCGCCCGGCGTCCGAAGAATTCCTCATAGGTTTGCGGGCGCTGGCAGACGAGCATGATCTGATGCTGGTGCTGGACGAGGTCCAGTGCGGTGTCGCGCGCACAGGGACATTCTACGCCCATGAGCAATATGGCATCAATCCCGACATCCTGGCCACCGCCAAGGGCATCGGCGGCGGTTTCCCGTTTGGCGCCTGCCTCGCCACGGAGAAGGCTGCGCGCGGTATGACCTTCGGCACACATGGTTCCACCTATGGCGGGAACCCGCTGGCGATGGCGGCCGGCATGGCGGTGCTGGATGCGGTCGGGAATGAAGAATTTCTCGGCGAAGTGCGTGAAAAGGGCGAGCGGATTCGCGCGCGGCTGGAACAATTTATCGGCAATTATCCTGATCTGTTCGAACTGGTGCGCGGCAAGGGTTTGATGCTGGGCCTGAAAATGAAGGTCGAGCCGCGCCCATTCTTTGTCCATCTGCGCGATAATCACCAATTGCTGACCGTGGCGGCGGGCGACAACACCTTGCGGTTGCTTCCTCCGTTGGTCATCGGCGATGCTGAAATCGACGAGTTTTTCGATAAATTGTCTGCCGGCGCGGCCAGCTACGAAATCATGCAAGCGGCTTGAGACCATGGCGCATTTTCTCGATCTGACCGATGCTGGCGGTGATGCGATTGCCGCAATGTTGAACGATGCGCAGGACCGCAAGGCCGCCCGCGCGACCTGGCCGAAGGGGCGGGTCGATGCGGATGCTCCGCTCGATGGACATGTGCTGGCCATGGTGTTCGAGAAGAATTCCACCCGGACCCGCGCTAGTTTCGACATTGCGATGCGGCAGTTGGGGGGCAGCGCACTGATCCTCGATTCCGGCACCAGCCAGCTCGGGCGCGGCGAAAGCGTGGCTGATACCGCCCGTGTGCTGAGCCGGATGTGTGACGCGATCATGCTGCGCACGGATGATCACGCCAAGATCGAAGAAATGGCGCATCACGCGTCTGTGCCTGTGATCAATGGCCTGACAGACCGGTCGCACCCATGCCAGATCGTTGCCGATCTGCTGACCATCATCGAGCAGGGAATGCCGCTGCCGGGCCTGGAGCTGGCATGGTTCGGGGATGGTAACAATGTCCTTCATTCGATCCTGGAGGCTGCCGGACTGATGAAATTCAATGTTCGCGTTGCCACGCCTGCCGGCTTCGAACCGGATCCCGAATTTGTGGCAATGGCGCGGGCGGGCGGATCGCAAGTCACTCTGACGCAGGATCCTGTGCTGGCCGCCAGCGGCGCGGACATCATCGTGACCGATACCTGGGTTTCTATGGGCCAGGAAAATGTCGAGAATAAACTCGGCGCTATGGCACCATACCGGGTCGATGAGGCGCTGATTTCAAAGGCCAAACCGTCAGCACGCTTCCTTCATTGTCTGCCTGCGCATATTGGCGATGAAGTGACTCAGCAGGTGTTCGAGAGCCCGCAATCGGTGGTGTTTGACGAGGCAGAAAACCGGATTCACGCTCAGAAATCGATCCTGTTGTGGGCTTTGGGCAAATTGTGACCGGCCTCATTCCCCGGCGGGGTACCCTTAACTTCGGGCGGCGGGTCACCATATTCCGCACATGACTGAAATTTCAGAGACCTATTGCGACCAGCTGCTGCATTTCACCTTGCCATCCCTGGATGCACGCGGTCGCGTGGTACGGATCGATAGGGTTCTGGGCGAGATACTCTCGGCCCACGATTATCCGCCCGCGATCATGCATCTGCTGGCAGAGGCACTGGTGCTGGCGACATTGCTGGGCAGTTTACTGAAACACGATGCCGGGCAACTGACGATGCAGGCCCAGACTGAAGCGGGCGTGGTGAAATTGCTCGTTTGCGATTACCGCGCAGGCGAGCTGCGCGGGTATGTTGATTTCGATCGAGAACGGTTCGGCAAGCTGGGCGCAAACCCGCCTCTCGCTGCATTATTTGGCAAGGGATATCTCGGGATAACCTTCGACCTGCCGGGCGAAAATGGCCGCTATCAGGGGATCGTGCCGCTTGAGGGCGAAACTCTGGCAGCCGCCTGCGAGGCGTATTTTCTGCAATCGGAACAATTGCCCACACTCATCAGGGTCGGGGCCCGGCAAGACGCCACGGGATGCGTCGCTGGCGGCATCCTGATCCAGCATCTGCCGGATGGGGAGGAAGGGCGCGAACGCTTGCATGCCCGGCTCGATCATCCGGAATGGGAACATGTCTCCATTCTGGCCGGGAGCACTCGCTACGATGAATTGGTCGACCGTGGCCTGTCGCTGGAAGCTCTGGTCTGGCGCCTGTTCCATGAAGAGGACGAAGTCAGGGTCGAGCGCGG
Source organism: Pontixanthobacter sp. (assembly GCA_041741895.1). GTDB lineage: Bacteria > Pseudomonadota > Alphaproteobacteria > Sphingomonadales > Sphingomonadaceae > Allopontixanthobacter. The sequence goes on along the minus strand of JBGSJO010000013.1, from coordinate 26,256 downwards.
GGCACAGCTTCGGCGCGGTTGCCGGTGTTCTGCAGAACATTATAGCGATGTGATCGGACGATTCCCCGAAGCGGAGCGATTGGAAATGCGCGGCGACGATGGCATCATCAAGGTGGATTGTGCGTTCTGTTCGAAGGTTTTTCCAATCCACATATAACGGCTCATCGCCCGTAAGGCACGTTTTGCCTATATTCAGTTCTGTAGTATATATGGTGAAGTGCTGATTATTGGAGTGTCCAGCATGACGAAGAGAGGTTTCAGTGCGGTATGGCGGCGGGGATTTCTCGGCCTGTTTCCTGCCGCATTACTGCTTGCGCCCGCGACCGCTCAGGCTCCTGCATTGTCCATGCTTGACTATCTTCAGCGCGGCGAGTGGGAATTGCGTTTCCGTGATGGTACCCCGCCTCACAAGATTTGCCTCCGCACTGGCCGTGAGTTGATTCAACTGCGTCATCCCCTTACTGGCTGCAGCCAATATATTGTGGATGACACGCAAAATCTCGTGAAGGTTCAATATACCTGTCCGGGCAGTGGTTATGGATTGACCAGCATCCGCAAAGAAACCACCAGTCTTGTGCAAGTCCACAGTTCCGGCCTGGCGGGTTCCCGGGCATTCAATTTCACTGCCGAGGCGCGCAGGGTCGGAGACTGCCGGTAATCCTGGCCCTTCAGCTCACACGGCCCATTGCCGTAGTTCGGAATTTCGCCTAGCCAACTATCAATGGCGATAGATCAAGAAACACCGGGGAAGCCAGCAGTCGTGCTGCTTTCGGGGGGGCTCGATTCAATGGTCACCGCCGCTATTGCGCAAGAGGCTGGCTTTCAGATCAACGCCCTGACTATCAATTACGGTCAACGCCATTCAATCGAACTTGCTGCAGCCCGGCGTATCGCCGCCCACCTTGGCGTCAAACGCCATGTTGAACTGCCGCTCGATCTGAGCATTTTTGGCGGATCGGCTCTCACCGATGATATCGATGTTCCCTTGGATGGGCTCGGCGACGATATTCCCGTTACCTATGTTCCCGCGCGCAATCTGGTTTTCCTGTCGCTCACGCTCGCTTGGGCCGAAACACTCGGCGCACAGGACATCTTTATCGGCGTGAATGCGCTTGATTATTCGGGTTATCCCGATTGCAGGCCGGAATTCATTGCCAGTTTTGCAGAAACCGCAAGGCTAGGTACAAAGGCAGGCGTGGAGGGCTATCGGCTTTCCATTCACGCTCCCCTGCAGCACATGACCAAGGCAGATATTGCCGCGGAATCGGGCCGATTGGGGCTAGATCCCGGGATGAGTTGGTCCTGCTACAATCCGACAAGTGATGGCCAGGCATGCGGGCTATGCGATAGCTGCCGCCTGCGCCGAAAAGGTTTCGCCGAAGCAGCGCTCCAAGATGGGATCAATTATGCCAACACCGCAGACTGATACGCCTGAGGCAGCCGACACCGGTTTGGCTACCAAGGCCCCGGCCTACAGCTGGTACGCACTCAGCGTGCTTGTGCTGGTTTACATGCTTAATTTCATCGACCGGAACATCCTGTCCATTCTGGCCAATGATATCAAAGCCGATCTGGGGCTTACCGACGCCGATCTGGGCTTCCTGTATGGAACGGCGTTTGGCGTATTTTACGCTTTGTTCGGGATACCGCTGGGCCGACTGGCAGACAGCTGGCACCGCGTCAGGTTGATGACCGTCGGCCTTGCCCTGTGGTCTTTGATGACCACGTTATCGGGTTTTGCTCGAAACGGATTGGAACTCGCTGCCGCCCGGATTGGGGTGGGGGTGGGAGAGGCTTCAGCCAGCCCTTCCGCCTATTCGCTATTGTCGGACTGGTTTCCAAAGAAAATGCGCGGCACCGCGCTCGCTATATATTCGGCCGGGCTTTATCTGGGTGCCGGGATATCCCTGATGCTAGGCGGCCTGATTGTGGAAGGGTGGAATACTGCCTACCCTGGCGGCGGTCCGCTCGGGCTGGTTGGCTGGCAAGCTGCGTTCATGGCGGTCGGCATTCCCGGCCTGCTGTTGGCAATCTGGGTGTTTACGTTGCGCGAGCCTACTCGCGGCGCGATTGAAGGCCTGCCTGAACCCAAGATCGACCGCCCGTTCCGGGGATTCGCGGTTGAATTGTTCGCGGTAGTGCCGCCCTTTACCTTCATTTCTGCTTTGCAGCGGGGAACCGGGCCCTTCCTGGTCAATGTGGCTGCCGCAACCGTGATTGCCTGTCTGGCCTGGCTGATTGGCTATGCGACTGGCAGTTATCAGCAATGGGGCGCGATCGGCATTGGATATTATGCAGTCTTTTCATGGGCTAATTCGCTGCGTCATCGGGATTATCCGACATTCCGGTTGATTTGGGGCAGCCCCGCGTTTCTCTACACCATCCTTGGATATGGTATGGTTGCCTTTGCTTCCTATTCGGTATCGTTCTGGGCTGCTCCCTATGCAGAGCGTGTGCTTGGAGCTTCGAAAGCGGTACTTGGGTTCTGGATCGGTGGCGGGGGTGCGCTCGGTGGATTCCTCGGCGTCATCATCGGCGGCCGGGTTTCTGACTGGCTGCGTGAAAGTAATCCGGGCGGCCGGATTCTGGTCATCATGTTTGGGGTGTTGGCCCCGGTGATCCCGCTGATTTATGCCTTCACTACTGAAAATGTCGCTCTGTTCTATTTCCTTAACTTCCTCATTTCGCTGTTTGGAAGTTCGGCATTGGGTGCAGCCGCCGCCACCACGCAGGACCTCGTCCTCCCACGAATGCGCGGTACGGCAACGGCCACGTTTTTCCTTTCGACGACCCTCGTCGGCCTGGCACTCGGACCCTATATGGCAGGCCAAGTATCTACGATGACCGGTAGTTTGTCGATTGGTGTGCTGTCGATGTTGATTGCGGCACCAATTGGCACAGTGTTGCTGATGTTAGCTTATCGCAGCGTGCCCGAAGCTGAACGGACCTTGATCGAACGTGCGCGATTGGCAGGGGAGCAGGGCATCTAGAGTATCGTGCTGAAAAGTGGGAGCCGGTTTTCAGCTTTTTACGATGCGACAACAGAAAGCTTGAGCGGGCGACTTGCGTCAGATTTAACCCAGCCCGCGCTAGGCCCGCTTGAGGACACCGCAAGCTAGCCGGGAACCCGCATTGCCCGTCGGGTCGGTCCGGTAATCATCTGCGTCAGCGTGGATCACTACGGCAGTGCCATCATCATCGAAAATCCAGGACAGGACTTGGGCTCGATCATCGTCAAGATCGATGGTAGTTGATGTGACAACCCCGCTGACCACTTCCAGATTGGGTAAGTCGCCCACGTGACTGCCGCCGGGGCTCATGGCCCCGTGGTCTTTGCCGGTTGGATTGAGATGTCCGCCAGCGGATAAGAAATTCGGAGCTTCGCAGGCCCCTGTTGTGTGCAGGTGAAAGCCGTGCAGGCCTTCAGGAAGGCCGGTGACCGCTACAGCCAGTGATAATTGGTCGCCTCTGGCAAGAAGCTGCACTGTTCCAGCGGGCACTCCATTGGCACGCGTCAACGTTGCCGATGCAAGCCGTTCAGTCGGAAGATCTGCGATCGTGGAACAAGCAGGTAGAACGACAAGTCCCATGGCAAGGGCGAGCATGGACGGTCTGGTCATCGAAATCTCCTAATGTGTTCGCGATCTTCTATAGCCGATACAACGAAAAAGGGGCCAGATTGCTCCGGCCCCTTCTCAATATTTTATCGCTTGCGCGATACTTACATGCCCGAACCCGGACCGTAAGTTACTTCCACGCGGCGGTTCTGCAATTCGCGAACACCATCTGCGGTTGGAACGCGAAGGTTGGTTTCACCAAAGCCTTCGGTCGAGATGTTCGAACCATTGATACCGCGGCCTACCATGTAGGATTCTACAGCTGCAGACCGACGGTTCGAAAGACCCACGTTGTAGGTCGCCGGGCCAGACGTATCGGTGTAACCTGCCACCATAACCGATGCGGTACCGCAATTGCGATAAGCCGACACAGCGTTGTCAAGGATGGTCGCAGCTTCTGGCGTAATGTCCGACTTATCCCAGCCGAAGAACACGATGTACGGGCCCTTGTTGCATGGCGGAGGTGGCGGCGGTGCTGCTACGACTGGCGGCGGCGGTGGCGGTGGTGGCGGAGGAGCCGCTGCCGGTGGCGGCGGAGGAGGCGGAGCCTGGCCACCAAAGTTGTAGGTCAATGTGCCGAGGATCGAATGTGAGCGGAACTGTGAGTCCAGATCACGACCAAACGTATCCACCAGACCGACATTCGGAGCGGTGAAGAAACGATAGCGAAGACCAACGTCCCAATTGTCGGTTAGCGGTGCGCGAACACCGGCAAGCAACTGATAGGCAAAATCGCTGTCAGAATCGTTGAATGCGCCTGGGCTGCTGGCCTGGATCGTCGCATTCGCATCAACGCGTGCAACACCAACACCGCCGCCGACAAATCCCTGGATGCCGTCATCATCGCCAAAGTCGAACAAACCGTTCAACATGAAACTGAGAGCATTGACGTCCCCACTAGCCGGGAACAGACCTGCACCCGAATTAACATTACCGGTCGAGCCAACGGCTACGCCGGCAGTGCCAACATCAAGCGATGAAACATCGGCTTCGCGATAGCTTGCCTCTGCTTCAAGCCGGAATGCCCCGAAATCGTAACCGACAAGACCACCGAAGTCGAAACCAGTGTCAAAATCGACACCAATCTGATCGGAATCTTCGTTGACATCAAAGTCCATGTCTTCAACGAGCATTGGCCCGCCGCCGACTTCTACATACCATTGGCCATCACGGGCCAGTGCAGGCGATGCGAGGGCCGTAGAGGCCAACGCCATTCCTATGACGAGTTTCCGCATTATGAAGTACCCCTTATATTATCGAATTAAAGCCACCGAGTGATGGTTTTCTAACTTTTCCCTCAGGAAGTGGCAAGCAGGCATTAGCTCTAAACTGTTGCAAGAAAGCATCGTTTGCTCTTGTTTTTGCTTAAATTCGCCTTCAAATCACTCCCATAGACACCCTAAACGCGGTGCTATCAGGTTTGTTCCCATCAGAATGAAGGCAGAATTCCGGCATTTCTGAGGGTCTCGACCAGATCGCCAATTGCAGCTCGCGCTTCGACATCGGCAATCTGTCCGCCGCTCGGTATAGCGGGCGCTGCCAGTCTCTGCCAGCCATTTGCGAAAAAGATTACCTGCCTGATCGATTTATCGATGACGCGCAGACCCTCTTGTGGAGTGGCAAATAGCCATGTGCCTGATATCCATCCCGCCAAATTGCCGGATTGGCCGGCCCATTCTCCCGCCGGGTTGCTCCCAACCAGCCAACATTGTCCTTCCTCGGGATTGGCCGGCGGTGCAGCTGATTCGATCTCTATCGCGGGATGCAGCAGGAGGCCGACGAGCACATGCGCCTCGTTGACGAAGGATTCCTTCTGCGCCTGTCCCGTAAGCGTGGCTGTGCTGCGGGCCGCGCAAACTAACGGGCTCGCCCGCCGAATACAGCGCCGAATACAGCATTGCCTGCGCGCCAATGGGTCAGGTCAGACGTTTGAGTGACGGTTCGTATTTGGGCATGTGCTTTGGCGGCGAGGTCGCCAGAATACCGCTTTCCCCCTCCAACATGATTGCCCTCACTTCCAAGATTGATGCCCCGATCAGCGCGATCCGTGCGTGTTTGTTGCGATTCGCGATATGCCGGACCCATTCGGCCCCGGTGCGAACCTTGCCGAAGCCGCGCCCGGCGCAGATCAGCCAGACCTGCCAGTCCTCAGGCGGCGGCATTGTCATATTTGCGGCGCCTCCTGGTCTTGCTTCCTTCCAGCTCGCCCATGCGCAGCCGGTAAAACAGCGACATCTCCAGATTGTCATACCCTTCGCACAGGGCTTCGAACCATGCGCTGGGAAAATCCGCATCTTCGCGGCGAAGTTTGTAGATCGTGCTTTTGGGCACTTTGGCCGTGCGCGCCGCAGCGGCAATATTCGAACTTTCCGCCAGTGCCGCCAGAAATGGCTCCCGCCAGGCTGGATTGTTCCGGCCCGGCACTGCGCCGCCGGGCGATGAATTCGCCATGGTGAAAAACCCGTGCTGGAATTGGGGCGAAACAGCCGATCATTTCGAATCGGTCTGTTGCGATGTTCCGTTTCTCTAACCAAATAGCGTGACGATCTCAATACAAAAGTGCCAAATAGGTTATTTAAACGGCAAGTTAGTGTTTCTCAGCTGCTGTCGGCGCTTGCCGCAGGGCTGGGGCTGCCCTAATCGCGGCGCTTCTTGTGCCCTCGATGTCATGGGCAATGTAACCAGGGAGCGGGTCCTTGCTGCGCGGACTGTATTATTGGACGTTGGAGAAAGCTGCGCACCGCCATGCTGTGTGGTGGCTCGCCTTTTTCAGTTTTATCGAATCGAGTTTCTTTCCCATCCCGCCGCATCCGCTGCTCGGGCTGATGTGCCTGGCCGAACCAAAAAAGGCGGTACGCTTCGCCGCGGTGGCTACCGCCGCCTCGGTCGCCGGGGCGCTGCTCGGCTATGCGATTGGCTACTTCCTGTATGATGCCGTCGGCACGCAACTGATCGCCGCGTTGGGCCTGACGGAGAGCTTCCCCGCAGCCCGCTGCACCCTGAACGAATATGGGGCGCAGGCAGTCATCCTGGCCGCGGCGACGCCGGTGCCGTTCAAATTGCTGACCATCACCGCCGGTTTTACCGCCATGCCGCTGGCGACCTTCGTGATCGCCAGCATTGTCGGTCGGTCAATGATTTTCATGACCGTCGGGATTTTGTTCCGCCTGCTGGGTGCGCCGATCAAGCTGTTTATCGATAAATATCTGGGGCTGCTGACCACAATGTTCGTGGTGCTGGTGGTGGGCGGATTTGTCCTCCTGACCCAGCTCGGCGGGGACGGCGAGGAGGCTGATACCGATCCTTGTGCAAAATCGGTGCAAGTCCCGGCGAACTGATCGCAAGGGCACACCAGACAATACTGCGCGCCGCCCATTGCGGCAGTGCGCCCGCGCGAAGTTTGCCCTTGCGCTGCCTTGCGCACGGTTGCTTAGGGCCGTCCGGGAAGAATCCCCTTGGCAGTCAGATAATCCCTACGATCTTTCCGGCACGTTCAAACATACCCAGGATCGTCTGCACTTCTTCCGCACTATGTTCCGCACATAGCGAACAGCGCAGCAGGGTCATATTGGCGGGCGTTGCCGGGGGGCGCGCCAGATTGACGTAGAGCCCTTCTTTCAAAAGTGCTTCCCACATCATCGCGCCGCGTTCCAGATCGGGCATGATGACCGCGATAATCGCGCTTTGCGGGGTATCGGTGCCCAGCTGGAAGCCGAGGTCTTTCAGCCCGCCATGCAGCGTCCGGGAATTTTCCCACAGATGCGCCCGCTTGTTCGACCCGTGCATCAGCTTGCGGATCGATGCCGCACTGCTCGCCACCACACTCGGCGGCAGGCTGGCAGTGAACACATAGGGGCGGCAGACCAACCGCATGATTTCGAATTTAGGATGATTGGAAACGCAGAAACCGCCGACCGTGCCGACGCTCTTGGAAAATGTTCCAATGATGAAATCGACATCATCGAGCACACCGACTTCTTCGGCAACGCCGCGGCCATGCTGCCCGATGAAGCCCATCGAATGCGCCTCGTCGACCAGCACCATCGCCCCGTTTTGCTTGGCGATCCGGACCATTTCCTTAAGCGGGGCGACATCGCCGAGCATGGAATAGACGCCTTCCAGCACGACCAGCTTGCCAGCGCCAGCAGGAATGCGCTTGAGCCGTTTTTCCATGGCTTCAATATCATTGTGCTTGAACGGCACGACTTCCGCATTGCCCATCGCGCAGCCATCCCAGATGCTGGCATGGCTATCGATGTCGAGGATGATGTAATCCCCCTTGCCCGCGATTGTGCTGATGATCCCCAGATTGGCCTGATAGCCGGTGGAGAAGACCATCGCATGATCCATGCCGTAGAATTCGCGCAGCGCATCTTCGCATTCGCGGTGGCCCTGAAACGTTCCGTTGAGAACCCGGCTGCCAGTGGTACCCGCCCCGAAATCGGACATGGCCTGCCTGCCAGCCTCCACCACATCGGGGTCAAACGTCATGCCCATGTAATTATAGGTGCCCAGCAGGATGGTATCGCGGCCGTTGCACACCGCGCGAGTGGGCGAGAGGACCTTCTCCATCACCAGGCTGAAGGGGTCTTCCATCCCGGCGGCCAGCAATTGTTCGCGTTGCTGGATGAGCGGATCGAATTTGCTGAACAGATCGATTGCAACGGCCGGCACAGCAGCGTCATCGGCGCTTGGCGGAGTGGTAATTTCGTTCATGATCAATTCTGCAAATTGTTGACGGCATCGACCAGCTGGCCATAATTTTCGATATCGGCCTGCTGGTTCATGGTGATGATGATGTCGAATTCATCTTCGATCACGGCGACGAAATCCATCACCGTCAAACTGTCGAATTCAAGATCACCGGCAAAGGTGGTGCTATCCGCGATCGCGACCTCTTTCTTGTTGAAAGGCTCGATCAGCGAGCGGATGGAGCTGTCGACTGCGGCACGGTCCATGCGGGTATTTCCAATCTATTAAGTTGTGCAATTGCGGTTTTGCGGCCCATTGCCACGCAATTACGGCGGAAAAGCGGTTTGTTTGACTGCTTGTCAAGCGCAAGCGGTGCTGGCAAGTCCCTGGGCATCGAACTTAGGCTGCTTGGCAGGGGGCGACAGGGATGGATTCTGAACCGGAAAAGTCGGATCCGATAGTGACCGATAGCGCCGCGCCGCCTGCCGAATCGTCAATCGAACCGACGAAGCCGCTGCGCGTCTTTTCCGAAAACGCGATCCACATGATCCGCACTGCGCAGATCAACACCCTGACTCTGTCGCAAATGGCGGACCAGAAAGCGTCGATCCTGATGGGGGCGACCTTCCTGGTTTTTTCACTGTTGATCAGCCGTTCGCTGACCGGCGAAATGCCCAATTCGCTAGTGCTGCTGGCGCTGTTTTCGTTCCTGAGTTCGGTATGCGCGGTGATTGCGGTGGTGCCGTCGATCGGCAAGCCGGGTTCGGCCAAAGCCGCTGGGAATTTCAAGCCCAACCGGCTGTTCTTTGGCCATTTCACCGCGATCGAGGAATCCGAATGGGCAGATAACCTGCTGGATGACATGACCGCTGACGAAACTGTCCTGCGCACGATGATGCATGATCTCTATCAAAACGGCTGCGTGTTGCAGCGCCGGAAATATCGTTTCCTGGCGCTGGCTTACCAGATTTTTATCCTGGGGCTGTTCGTGACGCTGCTCATGTTTGCGCTGGAATTCATGCAGTCGCAATAAATTCGGCTGGCTTGGGGTCGAGCAAACCCATCACCACGCGCATGAAAGGTCCGATGGAAACCGGCTTGGACAGATATCCTTCGGCACCGACGTCGCGGATTTTGTCCTCGTCCCCCTTGCCGGCATAGGCTGTCACCGCCAGCACTGGAATTTGGGAAAGGGCAAGGTCACGTTTTAATTGACCGATCAATTCCATGCCGGAAATATTCGGCAATTGAATGTCCATGATCACCAGGTCAGGATCGAATGCACGTGCTGCATTCAGCGCCAGTTCGCCATCCGCACAGGGCTCCACCGCAAATCCCGATGCCTTCAGAACATCGCAAAACAATTTCCGGTTTAGATCGTTATCCTCGACAACGAGGACTCTCTTTGCCACTGACTGAGCTGTTGCCCCTGTTGCATTTGCCACATCAACCAGAAGCCGCCCCCTATTTTTGCCTGAATACAATGTATTCTTTCCACAGGACGTTGACAATCGCGAAAGACCATCAACATTCCCCGCATGTACCAGGCGACCCTGAATCGCTGGCCCTGTCGGCGCTGGCGTGGGTGCTGAGCGATCAATCCCGGGCCGAACGGCTGCTGTCGCTGACTGGACTGACGCCAGAAGTGTTGCGCAATAACCTCACCGATCGGTCGGTCATGGCAGCGGTGCTAGAGTTTCTGGCGAATCACGAACCCGACCTGGTGCTGGCCGCTGATGCCTTGAATGTTACGCCCGCGGCCTTGATCGCCGCCCATGAAAATCTGTCTGGATGAGATTTCCCTTATGAACCGCCCGCTGATTATTTCCGATTGCGATGAAGTGCTGCTGCATATGGTCGCGCATTTCCGCGACTGGCTCGGCGAAAGCCACGGGGTGACCTTCAAAATGGAAGGCAACAATTTCGCCAATGCAATGCGCTGGAATTCCACCGGCGAACCAGTGGAGGAACGCGAGATCTGGCGGCTGCTGGGCGGTTTTTTCGATACGGAAATGGACCGGCAATTGCCGATTGAAGGCGCGATTGCAGGGATCAATGCCATCGCAGAACATGCCGATGTGGTAATCCTGACCAATCTGAACGACGAGCGGCAGGAACGCCGCACCCGTCAATTGGCTGATCACGGAATTCATGCGCGGGTGTTCACCAACCAGGGTCCGAAAGGACCGGCTCTGGCTGCGATCCTTGAAGAATACAGGCCGAGCCGCGCGATCTTCATCGATGATCTGCCGCAGCATCACAAATCCGCCGCTGACATTGTGCCCGATGTGGTGAGGCTGCACCTGTGCGGGGAACCATTGCTGTCACCGCATATCGAATGCGCGCATGAAGCAGGTGATGCCCATGCCCGCATCGATACTTGGGCAGAAGCGACCCCATGGCTGCTGGCCCAGCTCCATCACGAACCCTTGCAACAGGAGAATGCACTATGAGTGCGGAAGCTAAACTGGCCCAGCTGGGCATCGTCCTGCCCGCCGCCGCCGCCCCGGTGGCCAGCTATGTGCCCGTCGTGGTGCATGGCGGCATGGCTTATGTTTCGGGCCAGCTTCCCTTCGTGGAGGGCAAACTGGTGACCGGGCGGCTGGGGGAAGATGTCTCGCCGGAAGAGGGCATCGCGGCGGCGAGAGCATGCGGCCTGATGATCCTGGCACAATTGCGCGCGGCCGGAATTTCGCTGGACCGGGTGGCCCGGATTGTAAAGCTGGGGGCCTTTGTCAGTTCGGCTTCCGATTTCACCGATCAGCCGAAAATTGCCAATGGGGCATCGGAACTGATGGTCGAGGTTTTCGGCGAAATTGGCCGCCATTCCCGTGCGGCTGTCGGCGTGCCGGTGTTGCCGCTGGGCGCCGCAGTGGAAGTGGATGCGATCATTGCCCTTAACGCCGATTGACCGCTGGCGTGCCCCGACCCCGCCGGCCAAACGGGTCAGCTGGCTGGGCGAATGGACCTATGCGCACAGGGGGTTGCATGGAGGCAATGTACCGGAAAACAGCCCGGCCGCCTTTGCTGCTGCCATTGCCGCCGGGATGGGTATCGAATGCGATGTCCAGCGCAGCCTGGATGGGCGCGCGGTGGTGTTCCATGACTGGGAATTCGACCGTCTGACGGGGAAGACCGGGCCGGTTGCTGCCCGCAATGCAGCGGATATCGAGAAAATCACGCTGTCCGGCAATGGCGATCATATCCAGTCGCTTGAACGTTTTCTCGATCAGGTGGCGGGCCAGGTTCCGGTGCTGATCGAAATCAAGAGCCGTCGGGATCGCCGCGTCCGGCCCCTGTGCCTGGCGGTTCACCGCGCGTTGGAGGGATACCGCGGCCATCATGCTGTCATGAGTTTCGACCCGCTTGTGTCGCGCTGGTTCGCGCGCCATTCGCTCAACACGGTTCGCGGGTTGGTGATGACGGAGGAAAACGCCAGATCGCTGGTTAGCCGGTGGCGGCGGCACAGCGCCTTGTGGATCGCAAGGCCCGATTTCCTCGCCTATGATATTCGCGATTTGCCCAGCACCTTTGCCGCCGCGCAGCGCCGCCGCGGCTTGCCAGTGCTGAGCTGGACCGTGCGATCCGCGGACCACCGGGACCGGGTTTCCCGCCATGCCGATGCCGCCATAGCCGAAGGCGAAGGGATCGAAGGGGCTGCCCCGGACGTAGGGCTTCAGGTGTGAACGAAGGTGCGCTGATTGCCCGTGTGACCGCCAGCGTCGGTGCAATTGATCGCGGCGATTGGGACCGGTTGGCTGGCAGCGACAATCCGTTTGTAAGTCATGATTTCCTGACCGCATTGGAAGATTCCGGCAGCGTCGGGCATGGTACGGGCTGGGATCCGGCGCCGATCGTGATCGAAGATGCTGCCGGCATGCTGATGGGCGCCCTGCCATCTTACGCCAAGGGCCACAGCCAGGGCGAATATGTGTTCGATCATGCCTGGGCCGATGCCTGGCACCGCGCAGGGGGCAGCTATTATCCGAAATTGCAGATCGCCGCTCCGTTCACCCCGGCCACCGGCCCCCGCGTGTTGAGCAATCATGCGGCGTACGGCGTGCCGCTGCTGCGCGCGGCCGAACAATTATGCACCAGCAACAATTTCTCTTCCGCCCACGCGACCTTTATCGAACCCGGACAACTGGAAATATTCAAAGAGGCGGGGTGGCTGCTGCGCAATGACATCCAGTTCCATTGGGCCAATCGCGATTACCGGACATTCGATGATTTCCTGGAGGCGCTTGCCTCTCGCAAGCGCAAGGCGATCCGCAAGGAACGCGCCGCAGCCGCGCAGGGGGTGACTTTTCGCCATCTCGTCGGCCGCGAGATTACCGAGGCCCACTGGGATGCATTCTGGGTGTTCTATCAGGATACCGGATCGCGCAAATGGGGCGCACCCTATCTGACGCGCCAAGCCTTCACCTTGCTGGGCGAGCGGATGGGGGAGAGGATCCTGCTGATGCTGGCCTATGACGGAGACATGCCGATCGCCGGCGCGCTCAATTTCATCGGCGGCAGCGCGCTGTATGGCCGGTATTGGGGATGCCTGGAGGAACGGCCGTTTCTGCATTTCGAATTGTGTTATTATCAGGCGATCGATGCCGCGATTGCGCGCGGATTATCGCGGGTAGAGGCTGGGGCGCAGGGGCCCCACAAACTTGCCCGCGGCTATGAACCGGTCAAGACCTGGTCGGCGCATTGGATTGCCGATCCGGGATTTCGCGCTGCGGTGGCGGACTACCTCGAGCGGGAACGCCGCGGCGTCGCGTCAGACCAGATGTTCCTGGGCGAAAGGACGCCGTTCAGAAAGGTGTAGGCTGCGTGTAAATTCGCAAGCCATACGTTCAGGCGGTTTTACGTGCCCCGGCATTCAGCCATTCGCGGGCCCGGCGCTGCGCCTCGGCGATTTCGCGGGCGGTCATTTCATCGGACACATCGGCGCGGCACCAGGATGCTTCTTCATGACCTTGAACGGCGGCAAGATTGAACCATTTATGCGCCTCGATCAGATCGCAGCCCGCGCCGTGACTACCGGTCGAAAAAGCAACGCCAAGATTGTAATAGGCGCAGATGTCGCCGTTCGCGGCAGCGGCCAGGCAATTGGCGACCAGCAAATCGGCGGCTTCGCTATCCGCAAGTGTGGCACCGGTCTGGTTGATGATGGACAGTGTCATGTGTAATCCCCGTTTTCAGCGGCCCCCTTGCCGCCAATCAGAGAATCCTCGGCCCATCATGGTCAACAATTGGTTAACGCTGACCGGAAAAATTGTGTCGGCAGGGCCATTTGTCTGTTCGGGCGCACTCAATTTCCCCTTGTTTGAGCATTGACTGTGTATTGCCGCTTGTATGGGTAAACGCTGCCGCCTATAGGCCCCGCAACCGGGCGAGCCTGGGCCACCGGAAAAGTTCGGGGCATGCTCAAGGAACAGTATTTATCGTGTTTTTTAAGGTTTGAGAGGACCAGATGGCCACTTCTGCAACCGATGAAAAAGAAATCTTCGAAAAAGCGAAGAAATCAATCGCGCATGATTATATGCCTGGCGATGACGAGCCCTATATGGGCGAAGCGCAGCAGAATTACTTCCGCATGCTGCTGGTCGAATGGAAGCGTTCGATTCACACTGCTTCCAGCGTCACATTGCAATCCTTGCAGGATGGCCCGATCCGCGATGCCGATATGAATGACCGAGCCTCCAGCGAAACCGACTGGAGCATCGAATTGCGCACGCGTGATCGCCAGCGCAAACTCATCGCGAAGATCGACTCCGCACTGCGCCGCCTGGACGAAGGCGAATACGGATATTGCGAAGTCACCGGGGACCCGATCGGATTGAAAAGGCTGATTGCCCGCCCCGTTGCGACGATGACCGTTGAAGCGCAGGAAGCACATGAGCGACGCGAGAAAATCTCGCGCGACGATTGAGCCGATCGAAAACTTTCGAAAATTGGCCGGTCGTTTGGCAATCGCTCTTAAAGCTTCATTAGCCAATAACTGGTAGCTGTGTGAGATAACGCGTTTCCGGATTTAATTCCGGGGACAAAGAAAACATTACGAGCGAAAGGCTTGATAACGCAGATGTCCGTTGTCGACACCCGAAACATATCCCGTGACAGCCTGTTTCTGCTGGCTGAAATCCGATTGGAAGGGGCCTCCTCGGAATTCCGGGTAAAGGTGCGCAATCTGTCCACTGGTGGCATGATGGGGGAAGGTTCCGTTCCGGTCGTGCCTGGTAATCGGCTGAAGATATCCCTGCGCAATATCGGCTGGGTCGATGGCTGCGTGGCATGGGTCCAGGAAAATCGTTTCGGGATCGCTTTCGATCAGGAAATAAATCCCAAGTCTGTCCGTACGCCCCTGGACGGCGATCAATCGGTTAGCGGTGCAAATCGGCAGTTTTTGCGATCGCATACCGCAAGGTTAGGCGGTCACGCCGGCCAAAAGGGCAAGCTGCGCAACATCTGACTATGCAATAAAATTGTCCTGGTTTTGGCAGATAGGCAGAATCGGTCCTGACCAGGCGGCGACAAGCTGCTAGGCAATGAAGCGATGACTTCTCGTTTCCAACTTGCTGTGTGTCTGGCTGCATCCTTTTTGCTGGCGGCCTGTGGTTCCGGTGGGAATGATACCGAGGTCGACGTAGCCTTTATTGGCAATAGCGGCGAATTGTTCGAGAACGGCCAGAGATTGGGCCCCGCCGGGCAGCAAGTCCGATCCGCCACGGCCGAAGGGCTGGTCTCGCTCAATCAGGCTGGCGAAGTCGTGCCCGCGTTGGCTGAGCGCTGGATCGTGACCGAAGACGGCCTCAGTTATATTTTTCGCTTGCGAAATGCCGAATGGGCAGACGGCACCGCGCTCACCAGCAACAGCGTTCGTGATGCGCTGCGCGGTAATATCCAGTCGGTGCGCGGGACATCACTGGGTCTCGACCTGGTCAAGATCGCAGAAATCCGCGCGATGACGGGCAGAGTGGTCGAAGTGCGCCTGGAAAGCCCGATGCCGGAATTCCTCCAATTGCTGGCTCAGCCGGAACTCGGCCTGAGGCGCAAGAATCAGGGTATCGGGCCGATGAAACTGACCCGTCAGGGCGATGTTGCCGTGCTCACTCCAATTCCGCCGGAATTGCGCGGCCTGCCGGCAGAAGAAGACTGGGAAACGCGCACCCGCACGGTACGGGTACAGGCGCTTGTGGCCAAACAGGCGGTTGAGGCATTCGATACCGGTGCGGTCGATGCAGTCTTCAATGGCACGCTGGCCAGCATGCCGCTGGCGGACACAGGTGCCTTGTCGCGCGGAACTGTCCGGCTGGATGCGGCACTGGGCCTGCTGGGCCTGCAAGTGGTTGGTGAACGCGGATTATTGGCAACGGCAGCCGGCCGCGAAGCGATTGCCATGGCCATCGATCGCCCGAAGTTACTGGAACCGTTCAATATCGGCGGCTGGGTGCCGACCGCCCGGATCGTCCCACCGGACCTGCCCGGCGATCAGGGCAGTGTGACCGAACGATGGGCAGGATTGTCGCTGGAGCAAAGGCAGGCAGAATCCGCTCGGAGGGTAACGGCGGCGGCGGGCAGCAAGGACTTTTCCCGCACTCTCACCATTGCCATGCCTCCGGGGCCGGGATCGGACATGCTGCTGCGCGAATTGGCCGATGATCTGGCGGTTGTAGGTCTGACACTGGAACAGGCGAGCGGAAATGCCGCGCCCGATCTACGGCTGGTGGACAGGCTTGCCCGTTATGCCGATGCACGGTGGTTCCTGAACCAGTTCAATTGCACGCTGTTGCGGGGTCTCTGTTCCCCCGAAGCCGACGAGCTGCTGCGCCAGGCCGGGCGAACTTCCGATGCGGGCGCGAGCATGGCCCTGCTGGCCGAAGCGGAAGCCAAACTGACTGCCAGCAATGCCTATATCCCGATCGGTGCGCCCATTCGCTGGTCGCTGGTTCGCGGCGGGGTGGATGGCTTTTCCGAAAACCGCTGGGGCCTGCATCCCTTGTTCCCGCTCGCCCTCCGCCCCATTTAGGGCGCAAGGAGAATAGCATGGCCGAACCCATAAAGCCGGACAAGATTCACGCGCGGAAAATGGCGTTTGAAATGCCTATCGGCAATGATCCGGTTTCGGTTCGTAAGCGGATCGAAGCGATGGAGAAATTGCTCGAACGCAGTTTCACCATACCCGGGGTCAATTATCCGATCGGACTCGATTCGATTGTCGGCCTGGTACCGGTGGTGGGTGACCTGGTGACCGCCGCGATGGGTGCGTATCTGGTATGGGAAGCAAAGAACATTGGCCTGCCGAAATGGAAGCTGTGGCGCATGGCCGGCAATATCGCTTTTGATACCGCAGTGGGCGCGATACCGCTTGCGGGCGATGCGTTCGATCTGTTGTTCCGGTCCAACACCCGCAACTTAAAGATCGTCAAGAAGCATCTCGACCGGCACCACCCGGCATCGCGCACGATCCAAGGATAGTTTCTTTACTCGCCCAGCATCCTTATAGGACGGGCCATGGCCCGTGACGTAACCTATTCCGGATATCTCGACCTGAACCGCATATTGTCGGCGCAGCACCCATCCTCTGCCGCTCATGACGAAATGCTGTTCATCATTGTCCATCAGAGCAGCGAATTGTGGCTCAAGCTGTGCCTGCATGAATTGCAGGCGGCGCGGACCCACATCATCGCGGATACTCTGCGGCCTGCCTTCAAGATGCTGTCCAGGGTGGCGCGGGCGCAGAACCAGCTGATCGACAGCTGGGAAGTGCTTTCCACAATGACCCCGCACGAATATTCCCTTTTGCGCCCGCATCTGGGAACATCCTCCGGGTTTCAGTCGGCGCAATACCGGCTTATGGAATTCCTGCTCGGCGGGAGAAATCCGGACATGGTGACGATGCATGAAGCGACGCCCAATGTGGCGGAAATGCTGCGCGCAGAACTGGAGCGGCCCAGCCTGTATGACGAGGCGATTGCACTGCTGGCGCGGCGCGGCTTCGCTATTCCAGACGAAATATTGACCCGCGACACTACAGTACCCTGGATGCCTTGTGCAGAGGTCGAGGCGGCCTGGGCACAGATCTATCGTACCCCGCAGGAATATTGGGACCTGTACGAACTGGCGGAAAAGCTGGTCGATCTGGAATATCATTTCCAGCGCTGGCGCTTCGGCCATCTGAAAACCGTGGAACGGATCATCGGGTTCAAACGCGGAACCGGCGGCACAGCCGGTGTGGCCTATTTGGAAGGCGTCCTGAAGCAGGTGTTCTTCCCCGAACTCCTGTCGGTCAGGACGGCGATATGAGCAGCTGGAAATCGTCCCGCAGGATCTGGGATATATCGCAAACCTTGCGCCCCGGTCTGCCGGTCTGGCCCGGTGATACCGAATTCGAGCTCGAACGTACGTGGGACATGGCGGCAGGATCGCCGGTCAATGTCGCGCGGATGACCATGAGCACGCATTCCGGCACGCATGGCGATGCGCCGCTGCATTACGGGGACGATGCCGCGGATATCGCGTCGGTGGAACTGGCCCCCTATATCGGCGAATGCTTGGTGGTCGATGCGCGCGGCGTTTCGGGCATGATCGGCGTGGGTGATCTGCCCTCCATCGACAGCGCGGACCGCGTGCTGCTGCGCACCTATGACGCATTCCCGCATGAAAGCTGGCGCGAAGATTTCACCGCCATTTCTGCCGAGGCGATCCGCTGGCTGTCGGCGCAGGGGGTGAAGCTGATCGGCACCGATGCGCCTTCGGTCGATCCGCAGAACTCCAAAGCGATCGAGGCCCACAAAGCGGTGCTGGAAGCCGACATGCGGATATTGGAGGGGCTGGTGCTGGATGATGTTCCGGCGGGCCGGTACGAACTGATTGCATTGCCGCTGAAGATCGCGGGCGGCGATGCGGGGCTGTGCCGCGCGATCCTGCGGGAGCTGGCGGAATGACGCTGGAGGAAGCACGACAGCTCGATGCCGCCGATCCGCTGCGGGGCTATCGTGGGCGTTTTGAGTTGCCGGACGGGGTGGTCTATCTCGACGGCAATTCGCTGGGCGCGCTGCCGAAAGCGACCCCGGCACGGCTGGAACAGGTCGTGCGCGGCGAATGGGGCAATGGGCTGATCCGCAGCTGGAATGATGCGGATTGGATCACCCTGCCGCAGCGCGTCGGGGCGAAGATTGCTCCGCTGATCGGGGCGGATGCGGACGAAGTCATCGTGTGCGATAGCGTATCAGTAAATCTGTTCAAGCTGATCGGCGCGGCGCTGAACATGCGCCCGGGCCGCAAAATCATCCTGTCCGAACCGGGCAATTTTCCGACCGACCTGTACATGATTGCGGGGCTGGAGGCGCAGGGTCTGGCGGAGCGGCGGCTGGCCGGACCGGACACTATCGAGGCTGCGATGGGCGGCGACGTGGCATTGTTGATGCTCACCCATGTCCATTACAAGACGGGCCGCACGCATGACATGGTCCGCCTGACCCGGGCCGCACAGGATGCGGGTGCGCTGGTGCTGTGGGACCTGTCACACAGCGGCGGCGCGGTGCCGGTGGATCTGACCGGATGCAACGCCGACTTTGCGGTCGGCTGCGGGTATAAATATCTGAATGGCGGCCCCGGTGCACCTGCTTACGCTTATGTCGCCAAGCGGCACCACGCGGCATTGTCCCAGCCGCTGACCGGCTGGATGGGCCACGCCGCGCCCTTTGCCTTTACCGACGATTACACCCCTGCGCCGGGCGTCACCCGCTTGCTGGCGGGCACTCCGGGAATTCTCGGGATTGCCGCGCTGGAGGTTGGGGTCGATCTGATTGCCGAGATCGGAATCGAGCGGCTCGCGGCAAAATCGCGCGCGCTGAGCGAGTTCCTGCTGGAGTGCTTGGCCGATACGGGAATGCTCGAATACCCCTCTCCCCTTGCGGGGAGAGGGGGGAGCGCCGTAGGCGCGGAGGGTGTGGGGAATGTCATGTCCGACGCGGCCGACAGCGCGGCCCCCACCCCCCAACCCCCTCCCCTGAAGGATAGGGGGAGCTTGATACTCGTTAGCCCGCTTGACCCGTTTTCACGCGGCAGCCAGTTGTCCTTCCGCCACGCGCAAGCCCATGCGATCTGCCAGGCTCTGATCGCCCGTGGCATCATCGGCGATTTCCGCGATCCCGATATACTCCGCTTCGGCCTCGCGCCGGCATATGTGTCGTTCGAGGACGGGTTTGTGGCAGCGGAAAATTTGGCCGAAATCATCGAGACCGGAGCTTGGGACAGACCGGAGTTTCGCGATCGCGCAGTGGTAACTTGAAGGAAGCGGGACGAGCGTCTGCAATTTGGAGGGGAGGGGACGTCTAACCCCTATCAGCTACTGGCTTGCTCGATTGTTTCCTGCTCTTCGAAAGCGCGAACGGTGCTCAGTTCCACTTGGCATTTATAGCTGTTTGAGTGGCCAAAGTGGCCGGGTGCGGCAACTCGCCCTTTCCCCTCAATCCTGAAAACTCCTTCACGTTCGAAGTGATCTGAACCTGTGATCCGATCTAAATCATCACTGGCAGTTTAGCTAAAGACCATCCAGCAGGCCCCTCTTTGGGCGCACCGTCAAAACTCGGTCTGCACGCTTCACGCGCTAAACAAGGAACAAAGGAGCTCACTTCAAGCGCAAATTCGAATATCCCCGAAATCTGTTGTTGCTCCCCATAGCGAGGCATCAATAGGCTTTCGTCTTGCTCACCAGAGTCGATCTCACGTTCATCTGTTCTGACAGGAGTGTCGCATGAACTAAGCACGAGAATGATCAGCAGCGAAATTAAGCGACTAAACATCATTTGCTGAAAGCACAGCCAGTAGGGGTCTGCAATGTCGTCGCTACCTACCGCTAGCCCTCAAGCTTCCAGCTCGATGTCCCAATAGAGCCAGTCGCGCCAAGTTTCGTGCAGGAAGTTGGGCGGGAAGGCCTTGCCGCGTTGCTGCAATTGCCAGTTGGTCGGGCGGATCGGTTTGATCAGGATCGGCATGTGCGCCTGCTGCGGCGTGCGCCCGCCTTTCTTCATGTTGCACGGCGCGCAGGCGGCGACGATGTTTTCCCAGCTGGTCCTGCCCCCCAACCGGCGCGGGATCACGTGGTCGAAGGTCAGATGGTGGTTGTCGCCGCAATATTGGCAGGTGAACCGGTCGCGCAGGAACACATTGAACCGGGTGAAGGCCGGGAATTCGCTCGGTTTGACATATTGCTTGAGCGCGATGACCGAGGGGATTTTCATGTCTAGCGAGGGAGAGTGGACTTCCCGGTCATAGCTGGCGACCACGTCTACCCGGTCGAGGAAAATCGCCTTGATCGCGGTTTGCCACGGCCACAGGCTGAGCGGATAATAGGACAGCGGCGTGTAATCCGCATTCAGCACGAGAGCGGGGCAGCCCGCAACGTTGCGTGTCGGATCTTCCGCGGCACTACGAAAACGGGCCGCCCGTTCCAGCAATTCGGCTTTGAACACGGCTGTGTTCCTCCCGATTTGGGGTGTAATTCCCGATTGGTTGTATCGGAGCATTTACGGATAAAAGCGTCAAGCCTGTTACAAGGGGCGAATCCACAGAGAATTTGGCCAAGGCTTTTTGCCCTGCCCGGCTGATTGGCCTATTGTAGGCCCCCGCACCATGCCCACCACCCGTTTCGCCCCCAGCCCCAATGGCCCGCTCCATCTCGGCCATGCCTATTCCGCGATTGTCGCGCATGATCTTGCGCGTTCAGATGGCGGGCGGTTCCTGCTGCGGATAGAGGATATCGATGGCGCGCGCAGCCTGCCGGAACTGGCCGATATTTTTCGCGCAGATCTGGCGTGGTTGGGGCTGGAATGGAGTGAAGTGCCCGCGCAATCGGCCCGGCTGGCTTCCTATGCCGATGCTGCCGAGCGGCTCAGGGCAATGGGGCTGCTCTATCCCTGCACCTGCATCCGCGCCGATATTGCGGCGGCGGCGAGTGAGACGGGGCCGGAAGGGCCGGTCTATCCCGGCACCTGTCGCGGCAAATCCATTGGGGATTGCGAAGGCGCAGCATGGCGGATTGATGTCGCGCGGGCACTCGCGCTAACCGGCCCGCTTTACTGGACGGACGGGCTGGCAGGGGTGCAGCGCGCCATTCCCGACCGGACGGGGGATGTTGTGCTGGTGCGCAAGGATGCACCGGCCAGTTATCATCTTGCCGCGACATTGGATGATGCGCGGGACGGTGTTAGCCTGGTCACACGGGGACGGGATCTGTTCGGCGCGACCCATATCCACCGGCTGCTGCAGGAATTGCTCGGCCTGCCGGTCCCGCAGTGGCATCATCATGGATTGCTGGTGGATGGAACAGGCGCCAAACTGGCCAAGCGGCGGGGATCGCCATCGCTGGCAGACCGGCGGCTAGGCGGCGAGGACGGGCAAAAAATTGCCCATGATCTGCGCCGAAATCGCTTTCCCGCTGGTATTTCGCTCGCCCTCTCCTAAGTAGGGAGCATGACAACATTTCTCATCATAGCGCTCGTCATTCTATGTGTCCTGGTCGTGGTTTCGCTCGTTCGCGGGATCGTTGCCTTTCTCAGGACGACCAAAATCGATCTTGAGAACGGAACTTCCGAAAATTTGATCGAAATGCAGACATTGCAGAACAAGATGATGTTCAGCCGGATCAAATATCAGGGCCTGGCGGTTCTGGTTGTCGCAATCATCCTGGCGTTCGCCCGTTAGTGCGGGAACGCCCCGCCGATGGTCAAACTCAACAAGATATATACCCGCACCGGCGATGATGGCTCGACCGGCCTGGTCGATGGATCGCGTCAGGCGAAACACGCCGCACGGATCGAAGCGATCGGTGCGGTGGACGAAGCAAACAGCGCGATCGGCGTGGCAGCCGCGGCGCTGGCCGGCACCGATCACGCGCAGTCATTGTTCCGCATCCAGAACGACATGTTCGATCTCGGGGCCGATCTGGCAACCCCGCTGGGTGATGTTGGCGGGAAAGATTTCGAACCATCCGAAATGGTGCTGCGGGTGGTGGCGGCGCAGGTATCATGGATCGAGAACGCGATTGACGCCCTGAACGATCGGCTTGAACCCCTGACCAGTTTTGTCCTCCCCGGCGGATCGGAAGCTGCCGCCCGGGTCCATGTCGCACGCGCAACTGTGCGCGCCGCCGAACGCAGGGTTACCGCGCTCGCCGCCGCCGAACTGGTCAATCCGGCTGCGCTCGCCTATATCAATCGCCTGTCCGATTATCTGTTTGTGCTGGCGCGGATCGCCAATGATGACGGCGCGGCGGATGTGAAATGGATTCCCGGCGCCAATCGCTGAAGACTGACCAACCTCTGCGATGCAAGGGGCCCGATGCAGGGCTAGGCAGACCTCCATCCACCCGCTAACAGGCGCTTTTGCTGCAGTTGCGAAGGAATGGATGTGATGCAAATTACCGGGATGCAAAAAATTGCTGTGATCGGTGCGGGCCAGATGGGTTCGGGCATTGCCCAGACTATTGCCCAGCACGGCATGGAGGTGCTGCTGTCCGACCGGGACATCTCCATATCCGAAAAAGCCAAGGCCGGTATCGAGCAAGCGCTCGGCAAAATGGTCGGGCGCGGCAAGCTGGAAATTCACCAGGCAGAGGCTGCGCTCGCGAAGATCACGCCGATTGCCGATTACGCACCAATGGCCGATGCCGAATTGATCATCGAAGCCGCGACGGAAAAGGAGGAGATCAAGCAGGCGATCTTCACCGAGGCGGGCAAGGTTCTCGCCAGCGATGCAATCATGGCCAGCAACACCAGTTCGATCCCGATCACCCGGATGGCCAATTTCACGCCTGACCCGGCGCGGTTCATCGGGCTCCATTTCTTCAATCCGGTGCCGATCATGGGGCTGATTGAGATCATCCCCGGCCTTGCCACCAGCCCGGAAACCACCGCCCGCACCCGCGCCTTTGCCGAAAGCCTGGGCAAACAGGTGGTGGAAGTGCAGGACGAACCGGGCTTCGTGGTCAACCGGATCCTGATTCCGATGCTGAACGAAGCGGTGTTCGTGCTTGGCCAGGGAACGGCTAGTATCGAAGACATCGACAAGGGCTGCCGGATCGGCCTCAATCATCCGATGGGGCCACTGGCGCTGGCTGATTTTGTCGGCCTCGACACGGTGCTCGATATTGTCCGGATCCTGCAAAAGACCACCGGCGATGCCAAATACCGCCCCGCGCCGCTGCTGGTCAAATATGTCGAGGCGGGCTGGCTTGGACGCAAGACGGGCCGGGGCTTTTATGACTATACGGGTGAGGTGCCCGTGCCGACGCGCTGACGCTTTGGTAGCGCAGGTTTTATGGAACAAGACACCGCTACCGGTGGTTGATCGGGCGAAGGAGAATTTCGTTATGACCAACCAGCATAAGAAAGACGACAAGATCCTGCCGCAGGAACAGCGGCAGGCCGATTTCGCGCCAGAAACACACAATGACGAGCAGGACGATCACCGTTCGCAAGCACAGGAAGTCGCCCGGCAGGCGCGGGACCGGGCTGGTGCAGGGAGCCCGACCGAAAGCCGCAGGGACCCCAACACCAACGACCCGATGGGCGATTCCACGCAGGACACGATCGACCACATGCGCGACATGGAAAGCAGCGGACGGATCGATATGGGTGCGTTTAAAGGCGAGCCCAACCATGACGATAATGTCGATGAACTTGGCCCCGAGGGCAAAGTCGACGATTTGCGCGGTGACGGGACCTAGCCCCGTTCCAGCGCCAGAATGGGGCGATCCTCGGTCAATTCATCGTTTCAACTTTCGGGCTTGTCTCTGGTAACGGGAGGACCGTCTGAGGGTTTGGCGAGGTTATTTAGTCAGCGTCGTTGTACAGGACTACATCGCCTTCTTCTTCCGCACTGTCCAATTCAGGCGTCGGATTGACGTCTGGCACAGGTTCTAATCCCCGGGCGTCATCAATCAAATCGTCATCAGACACAAACCCCCCGACAAAATCTTCGTCCGGAGAGGATTGCCCGGCGCTACCGGCATCCAGCACCAGGCGCGCATCCGGCTGGGACAATTCCTGCTTGCGATTGCCGAACTCATCCCTGGTCTGGGTCAATTCGTCCGCCGCATCGAGGAGTACGCCCTGATTATCCTCGCCGCCGATCAGATTTGCCGCGCCGAATGCCGTCAGGCAAACGAAGAGCAGAGCGCCCCAGCGGTTCTTGAACATGTAACTGCGCACACCGCATTCTTACAGGCTTATCGTTAATCTTCGGTATCGATCGACAGCCATTTCAAATCATACAGAATTTCCAGCGCATCACGCGGGCTGAGCGTATCAACGTCGAGCGCGCCGAGCCTTTCAAGCACGGGATTGATGACTTTTTCCTGCAATGCGCTGGCGGCAGCGAACAGCGGCAAATCACCGAGGCCCGCGGCAAGTCCGCCGGTTTCGGACTGGGATTTCTCCAATTTGTCGAGCACCGATTTTGCCCGCGCCACGACTTCCCTGGGAACACCGGCCAGTTTGGCCACGGCGAGGCCGTAGCTGCGGTCGGCCGGCCCTTCCGCCAATTCATGCAGCAAAACCAGATCGCCGCGCCATTCGCGGGCCCGGACATGATGGAGCGACAGAGCCTCGCAGCTTTCGGCAAGCCGCGACAGTTCGTGATAATGGGTTGCGAACAGGCAGCGCGACTTGTTGCGGCCATGCACTGCCTCCACAACTGCCCATGCGAGCGCCAGGCCGTCATAGGTTGACGTACCGCGTCCGACTTCGTCAAGGATCACGAAACTGCGTGCCGTGGCCTGCGCCAGAATTGCCGCAGTTTCGACCATCTCGACCATGAAGGTAGATCGCCCGCGTGCCAGATTGTCCGATGCGCCCACCCGGCTGAACAATTTGTCGACCAGCCCGATGATGGCCTGCGCCGCGGGAACATAACCGCCCGCCTGTGCCAGCAATACGATCAGCGCATTCTGACGCAGGAAAGTCGATTTACCGCCCATGTTGGGCCCGCCGATCAGCCACAGCCGGTCGCCGGGCGACAAGGTGCAGTCATTGGCGACGAACCGCTCGCCGGATCCCGATTTGGCCCCCAAGCTAGCCAGCGCCGCCTCGACCACCGGATGACGCCCGGCTTCGATCGACAGGGCGTTGTCCTCGGTAATTTGGGGACGGCACCAGCCGCCTTCTGCTGCGCGTTCTGCCTGTCCCGCAGCGACATCTACACGGGCAAGCGCAGCGGCGGTATCGGCGATCAGGAGCCTCGCCTCGACCACTCCGGCGGTCAATTCCTCGAAATGCGCTTCTTCTGCCGCCAGCGCATGTCCGCCTGCCTCGGCGATCCGGCCGGCTTCCTCGTGCAGGCCCAGCGAATTGAACCGGACAGCGCCGGCCATGGTTTGGCGGTGGGTAAAGCCGCTATCCGGTGCCATCAGCACATCGCCGTGTTTGGCGGGGACTTCGATGAAATAGCCGAGCACACCATTATGCTTGATCTTCAGCGCGGAAATTCCGGTTTCCTGCCGGTAGCGGCCCTCCAGTGCCGCAATTGCCCGGCGGGCATTGCCGGATATCCCGCGCAGTTCATCCAGTGCTGCATCATATCCTTCTGCAATGAACCCGCCTTGCGAGCGTTCCGTTGGCGGGGTGACAACCAGTGCGCGCTGCATCAAATCGACCAGCGCACCGTGTCCGCCCATCGCGGGCAGCAATTGTTCCAACAGCGCGGGCCGATCTGGCTTGGCGGACAGGAAATCACGAATCCGCCGCGATTCTGCCAGACCATCGCGAATTTGCCCGAGATCGCGCGGACTTCCCCGGCCCACCACCACCCTGCCCAGGGCCCGGCCAATGTCGGGCAGGGCGCGCAACACTGCGCGCAAATCGGCGCGCAGCAGGGGATCATCATGCAGCCAATGGACCAGCGCCAGCCGCGCTTCGATGGCGCTGCGGTCCAGCAAGGGCGCTCCCAG
>JBGSJO010000012.1:0-13577 GCA_041741895.1 Pontixanthobacter sp. | reverse complement strand
CTTGTCTTATGACTTTGTCGTCCGTTTGGGCCAAGATGATATGCCCGATGTGGGGTGGCCACCCCACATCGGGCGGAAGGGGACGGATCGAAATCGGACCGGTCGCTTGCGGATCGGGTTAGAGTAGGATCGCCCCTTTCTTTTCCATCAGGCCTGAACGGATACCGGGGCTTTAGGGCCCGGATGACAAGCAAAGGACAACGGAAATGATGAGCACGCCCTTACCACAGACCATCGGCATCGACATCTCTAAAAAGCATCTCGATGCCCATGCCCACCCCTGCGGCGATGCCCGCCAGTTCGCTAACACTGCACCGGGCTTTGCCGCTTTGCTGGAGTGGGCCGGGCAGTGGCAGGTTGAGCGGATCGCCTATGAAGCCACTGGCACCTATCACCGGACCTTCGAGCAAGCTCTGGCCAGCCTGCCGTTGGTCCGGATCAATCCACTGCGGGCCAGGCGCTTTGCCCAGGCTACAGGAACACTTGCCAAAACCGACCGGATCGATGCCGGGGTCCTTGCCCGTATGGCGGCCACGCTCCAGCCTGATGTCCGGCCTGTCAAAAGCCCGGAACTGGCAGGGCTGGCCGAGCTCATGAATGCCCGCGATGGCTTGGTCAGGGATCGCACCGCCCTCAAGAACCGTGAGAAGAACTTGGCTCTGCCGCTGCTCAAACGTCAGGCAAAGGCACGTCTCGAGCAAATCGCACGGCACATCGAAGCCATCGATAAACAGGCGCAGGCGCTCATCACTGCAGATCTCGCGCTTGCGCGCAAGCGCGAGATCATCGCCAGTATCAAAGGCCTGGGACCAATCACCGCAGCACAGTTGATCGCTACCATGCCCGAGCTGGGTACGCTCGAAAACAAGCAGGCCGCTTGCCTCGCCGGGCTCGCTCCAATTACCCGACAATCAGGGCAATGGGCCGGCAAGGCACATATCCATGCAGGCAGAGCCAATGTCCGCCGATCGCTCTATATGCCTGCCCTTGTCGCTGCGCGCTTCAATCCGGACATCAAGGCAAAATACTCCCATCTCATCAGCATCGGAAAGCCAGCAAAGGTCGCCATCACTGCCGTCATGCGAAAGCTCATCGTCATGGCAAACGCCCTGCTCAAAGCCGACCGACTATGGAAGGAATCTATGGCTTGACCATCACGGATACTCTAAAGAACGGCGCCGTTTCCGAAAGGAAGCAGCACCTTTTTCGTGGGCGCTATTCCCGCGCGCCAAACAATGCGGTGCCGACACGAATATGGGTCGCGCCCAGTTTAACCGCGATTTCGTAATCGCTGCTCATCCCCATGCTCAGGCCTTCAAGTCCGTTATCCGCCGCTAATTTATCGAGCAGCGCAAAGAACGGGGTCGGCTCGATCCCGGCAGGCGGCACGCACATCAACCCCGCAATCGGGATATTGGCCGCGCGGGCCTGTTCGATCAGCGCGGGCAAATCGCCAATCGCGCAGCCGCCTTTCTGTTCTTCCTCGCCGATATCGACCTGAATGAAGCATGGAATGCGGCGATCTGCCTTGTCCATTGCCTTTGCCAGGGCCTTGACCAGGCTGGGCCGGTCGAGCGAGTGTATCACGTCGAACAATGCAACTGCATCGTCGGCCTTGTTGGACTGAAGCGTGCCCACCAGATGCAATTCCACATCGGGATATTGCTCCCGCAGCGCAGGCCATTTGGCGGCGCTTTCCTGCACCCGATTTTCCCCGAACACACGCTGTCCAGCCTTCAGCAGCAGCAGGATTGCATCGGCATCATGCGTCTTGCTGACCGCGATCAAGGTGATATCCGTCACCTTGCGCTGGGCAAGTTTTGCGGCGGCGGCGATTTTCTCGCGGGCATTCTGGAGGCGGGATGCTGCATTTTCGATCATTTGCGCGCTATAGCGCGGCTGTGACACGAAGCCAGACCCATCCCGAAGCCAAGCTCCCGCTCCTGTGGCTGCTTGGCGACGAGCGCAACGATGCTGCGCTGGAGCACACGTTGCAGAAATTGCCGCATGGATCGGGCTTCATCTATCGCCATTATCATCTGTCTGACGGACCACGCCATACCCGCTTTGACGAACTTTCAGCCTTGGCCCGAACCCTGGGCCACCAAGTAATTCTCTCAGCCGATGCCGCCATTGCGCAGGCATGGGGCGCAGACGGTATCTACGGACCGCCTCAGAGCATGGCGAACGCCGCTGGCCTGATGCGCCTTGTGACCGTGCATGACGCCGCCGAAATTGCTGCTGCCAACCGGATCGGCGCTGATGCGGCACTCTTGTCCCCGGTATTTCCCACCCGCTCTCATCCCGGGGCACCGGCACTTGGCCCGGCAGGCTTTCGCGAACTGGCGAAACTGGCGAAAATGCCGGTAATTGCCCTTGGCGGGATGACGGCGGAAACCGCGCGAGAACTCGATTGGCCGCGCTGGGCGGCCATAGACGGACTCGGTTCACCGAAGGATTCTTGACGGCGGAGTCCTGCGCAGTGCATTATGCCAATATGACACCGGCGGGCGTCGATCCGGTTCTGGATGCAGTGTTGCCTGCAAAGTGATGTGAGGAATACACCATGGCCACCCGCGCAATGGGGAAATCATCTGCCACGGATTGGCGCGCTGCGTTCCGGCGTTCGCTGCGCCGCGCGCTGCAAATGGGCGGTGCGGCCGCGCTGCTGCTTGGCATGGTGTTCCTCGGCCTGTCCCTGGCGAGCTATACCCACACCGATCCCAGCCTCTCCACCGCTGCTGCGGGTACCGACATTGGCAATTGGATGGGCATTTCCGGCGCATGGACGGCGGAACGCGCATTGTTCCTGTTCGGCCTGACTGCGATCCTGCTGTTGCCACTGCTCTATGTCGGGGCGCGCAAATTATGGCGCGATGTGGAACAGGAAGACCGCGAAACCGACACCCGCTGGTGGCAGCCGGCGGCTATGCTACTGGCGGCGATGGCGCTGATTTCCACGGTAATGGCGCTCACTTTCAGCGGACCGGGCGGCACTTTGCCGGCATCCATGGGCGGCATCACCGGTCTGCTCGGGGCGGGCGCGATCGAAGCGGTCGCTGCGCGCCTGCCGGAAAATGTGCAGAGCTGGACGATCCTTGGCCTTGCCCTCATTTGCGTGGCGGGAGGGGGCACATTGATTACTCGGGTTTTCGCGATCGACTGGGTGCAATTGCTGACCCTGCCAGCATTCCTGAAGCGCGGTTCCACACAGGACGAGGGCGAATTCCCCTTCATCCCCAAGCGCAAGGCGAAGGAGCAAGCATCAAGAACCGCACCCGCAGAACAATTCTCTGCGCAGCCCGCGCGCCGGATGCCGGAAATCACCGACCCGTCCGCTCCCCCCAAAAAGGCCGCGATGGCCAAGACCAAACAGCGCGACCTGTTCGCAAAATATGAATTGCCCGGGCTGGAATTGCTGGAAGAGCCCCCGGTGCACCAGGCACCTAAGCTGGACAAGATGGCGCTGGAACGCAACGCTCGGCTGCTGGAAACCGTGCTCGACGATTTCAATGTAAAGGGCGAGATTACCGCCGTGCGCACCGGCCCGGTGGTGACCATGTACGAATTGGAACCCGCCCCGGGGATCAAGGCCAGTCGGGTGATTGGCCTGGCGGAAGATATTGCGCGCAACATGTCCGCCATCAGCGCCCGCGTCTCGCCGATCCCGGGCAAGACGGTGATGGGCATCGAATTGCCCAATGCGGACCGCCAGATGGTGGCGCTGAGGGAACTGGTCGCCTGCGCTGCCTTTGCCGAATCCACCGGCAATCTGCCGATCATCCTGGGCAAGGATATCGCCGGGGAGCCGGTCGTGGCCGATCTGGCCGCAATGCCGCATCTGCTGGTCGCAGGCACCACCGGTTCGGGCAAATCGGTCGGCCTCAACTGCATCCTGCTGTCGCTGCTATACCGCTTCACCCCCGCTGAATGCCGGTTGATCCTGATCGATCCCAAGGTGCTGGAACTGAAAAGTTACGACGACATCCCGCATCTGCTGTCGCCGGTGGTGACCGAGCCGCATAAATCGGTTCGCGCATTGAAATGGGCGGTGGAGGAAATGGAGCGCCGCTACCGGATGATGAGCAGCATCGGGGCGCGCAATCTCACCGGTTTCAACGAACGGGTCAATGGCGCGATCGCCAAGGGCAAGCCGCTCGGCCGCCGGGTCGGTATCGGCTTCGATCCCGATACGGGCGAGGAATTGTTCGAGGAAGAACAGCTCGATTACCAGCCGCTGCCACAGATCGTGCTGATCGTGGACGAACTGGCCGATCTCATGGTCACCATCGGCAAGGAAATAGAGGTGCTGATCCAGCGCCTGAGCCAGAAATCCCGCGCCGCGGGCATCCATCTGATCATGGCCACTCAGCGCCCCTCGGTCGATGTCATCACCGGCGTGATCAAGGCCAATCTGCCCACGCGGATCAGCTTCAAGGTCACCAGCCGGATCGACAGCCGGACCATTCTGGGAGAACAGGGCAGCGAACAGCTGCTGGGCAAGGGCGATATGCTGTATAAACCCAACACCGGCGCAATGGTCCGCGTCCACGGGCCGTTCGTGTCGGATGATGAAGTGGAACGGGTTGCCAGCCACTGGCGCGCGCAGGGCAAGCCCGATTATGTCGATGCAGTAACCGAGGAACCGGAAGACGGCGGCTTCAGCTTCGACGATGAACTGACCGCGAGCGACGATCCGGACGAGCGCAAATACCGCCAGGCCTGCCAGTCGGTATTCGAAAGCCAGAAGGCGAGCGGCAGCTGGCTGCAACGCCAGATGGGCGTGGGCTACAACACCGCCGCCAAATGGATTGAACGGATGGAAGACGAAAGCCTGGTCGGCCCGGCAAACCACGTCGGCCGCCGCGAAATCTACCGCGACCGGGATGGCAATCCGTTGTAATTTTCTTGATGAAGAATTCACCGGTGAGGAGACAATCAGCGATGTAGCAAACTTGCTGGCCGGGCGGGTTACGATGCCTGCCAGCGCCACCTGCCCTGTGCCGCAGTGGGTAAAGAATTTGGTTAATCCGGTCTTGCCATGAGCTGCACAATCGGTTGAAATCACGCTGGGTTTTAACCTCGAGATAAGAGTTTGGCGCTAACCTTGGCCCTATGGTGAGGGGTTTACTTCCAACAATCTGGGCGGTCATTGCGGCGTGCTTTTTCGCAGCCTTGGCTGTGCCTGCGGCAGCCGCCGATGGTATGGCCGCGAATCCGGTGGCAGAACCCCAGGCGATCTGTTCCATCAAAGGCAGTGCCAACCGCGATCTGCACCAATATCTATCCACCGACCCGAACTGGGCCTGTAGCGGCAAGAATTCCGATCTCTCGGCAGAACAGGTCATTCTCCGCATTCCGATAGCCCATGGAATTGACCGGGCCGCACCGGAATTGCCGCGCTATATCATTGGCCGAAATGGTAAATTCCGGCAGATTACCATCATTGCCGCAGACCGCGATGGATCGCTTCGCCAGCGCAAATACACCAATGCCCAGGTGCAGCCGGGCCTGCCCAAACTGCGATTTTCTGCCGAACTGCCTCCGGTCAACAATCAGACGGAATTCATCTATGTCGCGGTGGACGGGGCGCTCCAGCCGATCTTTGCAAAACATCTGCATCTGGCCGACAAATTACCCGGTAACACCCGGCAGGACAGAAACATGCTGCTGTTGCTGGCCATGCTGTGCGGCGTGATCATCATGCCGCTAGCTTTCAATCTGGCATTCTTCCGCATCTTGCGAGAACGATTCTTGCTGTGGCACGCCGTATTGTCCGCCTGCGCAGTCATGCAGATTGTATTGTCTGCCGGGATTTATTCAGGCTTTGCCGATCTGACCCTGCCGCAGATGAGGATCCTGAATGTATCGTCATTTGGCGGCATGATGGTGGCCGCTTCCATGTTCGCCGCCAGTTTTATCGAAGCGGACAAATTATCTCTGCGGCTGCGCAAGGGTCTCCAATACGGAGCCTTATGGTGCGGCTTCATCACCCTGGTTCATCTTTTCGAATTTGCCAGTCTTGGACGCTATTCAGCCGATCTGTTCTATGTTGGCTGCGCATTCATGCTGCCCTTGTTCACCTCCGTAATGTGGAGCGCCGCGCGCCGGGGCAGCCGCGCGGTCTGGTTCCAGATGGTTGGATGGGCACCGCTATACCTCACCGGGATTGTCCGGGTGACCACCTATTTCATTCCGCAATTACAGCATAGCGATGCATACAACCTGTTTCATATCGGCGTTATAATCGAATGCCTTGCGACCGCGCTGGGCGTGGTCGACAGGTTCATGACCATTCGCCGCCAGTGTGACGAGGCCTTGTCCCAGGCCCGCCTGTCCGAAGCCCTGTCCGAACGCGATCACCTGACGGGGCTGATGAACCGCCGCGCGATCGAACCGCGCTTTGCCCAATTGCGCAGCCGTGGTTTCAACACCTTTGCTCTGATCGATCTCGACCGGTTCAAATCCGTCAACGATACGCATGGCCATGCGCTGGGTGATGAAGTGCTGCAAGCAGTCGCCCAGGCGCTGGATGCGGACGAAAACGTGCTGGCGATGCGGCTGGGTGGGGAAGAATTCGTCCTGTTGCTGCGCGGCAAGGATACGCACCGGATGGCCGAACAGCGGCGCATGGCGATCCCTACGCGAACTGCCGTCCTTGTGCCCGGGCTGGACCGGATGGTCACCGCCAGCATGGGCGTGGTGGAAATGCCCGAAGAAGGGCTGAAGCACGCCAGCTTCAACGAATTATACAGCCGCGCGGACAAGCTGCTGTACGAAGCCAAGGAAGCCGGGCGTAACCGGGCCTTGTTCGAAAAACTGGTCGCCTTTCCCGACCGTCGCGGCGAACGCCGGCCGGGCAAGGCGGTCGCCGCTTAAGGCTGGATGAAGGGCGCCATCACTTCGGGCCGCACGCGCGCCAGGCGGCCGGTTTCGCGGTCCAGCATGGCCCAGGTCGTATTCGCGGACACGATCACTTTGCCCGCGATATCCGTAAAATCGACCCGACGGGTGGATTTCGCCCCGCGCGCGCCATCTTGTATCCAGGTTTCCCCGGTCACGCTTTCCTCCACCGAAATATTGCCGCGATAATCGATCTCGTGCCGGATCACCAACCAGATGAAGGCTGACCGGTCTTCCGCACGCGCCGCCGCGTCCCAATGGGCAGTCGCCATGTCCTGCACCCATTGCACCCATACCGCGTTGTTCACATGGCCCATTACATCGATATGTTCGAGCGCGGCGGTGAAGGTCTTGGTGAAGCGGTTGCTCATCCAGCCTGCTCCCCCGCCATCCCTATCTGCCACAGGATGAAGGCGAATTCCTCCGCCGTTTCGGTAAGGCTTTCGAAGCGGCCCGATTTGCCGCCATGCCCCGCGCCCATATTGGTCTTGAGCAGCAATTCATTGGCGTCGGTCTTCAATTCGCGCAATTTGGCGACCCATTTCGCCGGCTCCCAATAGGTCACGCGCGGATCGTTGAGACCGGCGGTGACCAGCATCGGCGGATAATCCTGCGCGCGCACCTGATCATAGGGGCTGTAGGACCGGATCAGCTCAAACGCGGCCCGGTCCTCGATCGGATTGCCCCATTCGGGCCATTCGCCGGGGGTCAGCGGCAGACTGGCATCCAGCATGGTTGCCAGCACATCCACGAAGGGGACATGCGCCACCACCGCGCCGAACAGGTGCGGATCGGAATTGATCACCGCCCCCATCAGTTCGCCGCCCGCCGATCCGCCCGAAATGCTGATCCTGCCCGCCTGCGTCAGGCCGCGTTCGATCAGGCCATTGGCGATATCGACGAAATCGTTGAAAGCATTGGTGCGGCTTTCCAGCTTGCCCGCCTTGTACCATGCCCGCCCAAGATCATCGCCGCCGCGGATATGCGCGATGGCATAGGCAAAACCGCGATCCACCAGGCTGAAACGGGTGGTGGAAAAGCCCGGCGGAATGGAAATCCCGTAGGCGCCGTAGCCATAGAGATGCAGCGGGCCGGCCGGCTCCCGGTCCTTGCGGTAGAGCACGCTGACCGGGACCATCGTACCATCCCGCGCGGCCACTTCGATCCGCTCCGTGGTGTACAGATCGGCATCATATCCCGAGGGGATTTCCTGCACCTTCAGTGTTTCGAGCGTCCTTGCCGCGACCTCGTAATCATAGGTCGTGGCCGGGCTGACCATGCTTTCATAGGACAGCCGCAGCTTCTCCATATGCCATTCGCGGTTATCGCCCAGCCCCGCGCTGTAGCTTTCCTCGGGGAAGGTGATCGGCTCGATCTTCTGCGGATCGTCATAATAGCGCACTTCGATCACATCGAGACCGCCGCGCCGCCCCTCGACCACGAAGAAATCGCGGAACAGTTCGAACCCGGTGATATAGAACGCGTCCGATCCCTCGATCAGCGTGGACCATTCGCCCGGATTATCCAGCGGCGCAGTGGCTATGCGAAAGTTTTCGTGCGTGTCGTTGGTGTGGATGAACAGCGTCCCGTCCCGCTCGTCCACCTCATATTCCACGCCCTTCTGCCGCGGTTTGACCAATAGCGGAGTTGCCAAAGGATCATCGGCCGGAATGATGTAGCTTTCGCCCGTCTCGTGATCGCCAGCGGAAATAATCACCCATTTCTCGTTCGAAGACAGGCCGGACCCGGCGCGGAAACCCTCATCATCCTCGTGATACAGTTCGACATCGTCTGCTACCGGCTGGCCCAGCCAGTGCAGCCGCGCGTTGTCCGTACGCCATTGTTCGTTGGCGAGGCTGTAGATCAGCGCCCGGTCGCCTGCGCACCAGACCAGCGAGGACAGCGTGCCGGGAATCTCGTCATCCAGCATTTCTCCGGTGGCCAGATCCTTGACCCGCGCAGTGAACCGTTCCGAACCACTGTCATCCACCGAAAACGCCAGCTTGGTGCCATCCTTGCTGACCGCAAGCGCGCCGAGACGGAAATATTCCTTCCCTTCGGCCAGTGCCGGTTCGTCGAGAATCAGCTCGTCATCGCCGCCAGCCACCGGCCTGCGCCACCAGCGGCGGTATTCCGCGCCTTCCTCGTATTCGACCCAGTACAGCCAGTCGCCGTCCTTCTGCGGGACGGAGGTGTCCGCTTCCTTGATCCGGGCGCGCATTTCCTCGAACAGGCGGTCCACCAGCGGCTGGTGCGGTGCCATCCGATGTTCGAACCAGGCATTTTCCGCCGCGAGATGCGCCAGGACCTCCGGATCGTCCACCACAGGGTATTTCGGATCGCGCAGCCATGCGTAATCATCGCTGACCGTGATCCCGTGATGGGTCGCGGCAAAGGGCTTTTTCCGGGCGGTCGGGGCGGCAGCAGGTGCCGCAGAGGTGGAATTGGTCATGCAGGCGCTCTATGTTGGTCGCGAAAGGACCGCAACCATGCTGATGCTTACTCACGAAGCCCGTCTCTCCGCCCTCCGGGAGGAATTGAAGAGGCAGGGTCTGGACGGTTTCGTTGTTCCGATTTCCGACGAGCACATGTCCGAATATGTCGGATCCTACGCCCAGCGGCTTGCCTGGCTGACCGGATTCGGCGGATCGGTGGGCAGTGCGGCGGTGCTGGAACATAAAGCAGCGATGTTCGTGGACGGGCGCTATACCGTGCAGGTCCGCGAACAGGTGGACGGCAATCTCTATGATTATTGCCAGATTCCCAACGAAAGCGTGGGCGCATGGCTGGCCGCCAATGCGCAATCCGGCGCCCGGATCGGCTATGATCCGTGGCTGCACACGCGCGGCTGGGCAGACAATGTGTCGGATGCTCTGGCCAAGATCGGGGCGGAGCTGGTTCCGGTTGCCGCCAATCCCGTCGATGCCGTGTGGGAAGACCGGCCAGCCCCCTCGGACGCGGTGGTCATGATCCATGACAATTGCCATTCCGGACAATCGAGCGCGGAAAAGCGCGAGCTGGTGGCCGCCTGGCTGCAATCCGAAGGGCTGGACGGCACGGTGATCGGTGCGCTCGATTCGATCGCCTGGCTGCTTAACATTCGCGGCGCGGATGTGGACCGCACCCCCGTGGCGCTGTCCTATGTGCTGGCCCATGCTGACGGCACAGCGGAATTGTTCATCGCACCCGAAAAGATCACTTCCGAGGTTGCCCGGCATCTGGGCAATGCGGTCACCATCCGCCCGCGCAGTGAATTCGAAGGCGCCCTTCAGCACCTTGAAGGCAAGAAGATCGCGGTCGATCCGAACAGCGGCGTCGCGGCCATTTTCCAGACTTTGGAAGACGCCGGGGCCAGCGTGATCGCCGCACGCGATCCGGCTTTGCTGCCCAAGGCGGTGAAAAATCCGGTCGAGCAGCAGGGCCATCGCAATGCGCAGGCTCGTGACGGCGTGGCAGTGTCGAAATTCCTCCACTGGCTGTCCGAAACTGCCCCCGCAGGCGGAGTGACCGAGCTATCCGCCGCGGCAAAATTGAGGGAATTCCGCGATCAGACCGAGATGTTGAAGGAATTGTCCTTCGACACCATTTCTGCCGCCGGTCCCCATGCCGCGCTGCCGCATTACCGCGTGGACGAGCACAGCAATATTCCGATTGACCCGGGCAGCGTCTATCTGGTCGATTCAGGCGGACAATATCTGGATGGCACCACCGACATTACCCGCACCGTGTGGATTGGTCCCGGTGAACCGAGCGCAGAGGTGAAAGACCGCAATACCCGCGTGTTGAAAGGCCATATCGCGATCGCCCTGGCCGTTTTCCCGGAAAACACTGCGGGCAGCCAGCTGGACGCCTTTGCCCGGCAGTTCCTATGGCAGGCCGGGGTCGATTACGCCCACGGCACGGGCCACGGTGTCGGCAGTTTCCTGGCGGTACACGAAGGCCCGCAGCGAATTGCGAAATCGGGCGGCGGGCAGGCTGGCACGGACGAACCGCTGCAGGCAGGCATGTTCCTGTCGAACGAGCCGGGCTATTACAAGGCGGGCGAATTCGGCATTCGGATCGAAAATCTGGTGCTGGTCGAACCGCGGGAAATTGCGGGCGCAGAAGGGGCATATTTCGGCTTCGAAACGCTTACCTTCGTGCCGATCGACCGCAGTATGGTGGATGCCAGTCTGCTGACCCCGCAAGAGATTGCATGGTGGAACGATTACCATGCGCAGGTCCGCGATATCCTGCTGCCGCAATTGACAAGGCCGGAAGATGCCGGTGTGCGCGCATGGGTGGAGGCGGGCTGCCAGCCCCTGTAATGCCAGCAACTATGATGCCCGTACTTGTCGGTCAGATTTTGTTCCTGTAATGTTCCTGCGTGAAGCGAGTCGTTTCCGGCGCGCAATCGGAGGACAGACAGATGATTGGATATGTAACCGTCGGCAGCAATGATTTGCCGCGCTCGGCCAGATTCTACGATGCCATCGCTGCTGAAATGGGCGTGGGCCGGATGATGGAATTCGGCACCTTTATCGCCTGGGGCAAGATGGGCGGAGCGCCCGGCATTGCCGCTACCATGCCGTTCGACGGACAGGCAGCGACGGTGGGCAACGGGGTGATGGTGGCCCTGGAAGCCGCCAGCAAGGAACAGGTCGACCGCCTGTATGATGTCGCGCTGGCCAATGGTGGCAGTGATGAAGGAGCGCCGGGCCCGCGCGGGGATGACGGTTTCTACGCCGCCTATTTCCGCGATCCCGATGGGAACAAATTAAACGCCTTTACGATGACCAGCGGGCACTGACCGGCGGATAGTTTTCGCCGGGATGAACAGCCGTTCCATCCTGCGACAATCTGAGACAATTTTGCCGCTTTGCGGGATATTGCTGCGACAAACGGCCCCTAGAAGCGTATTCATGAACTGCGGCGGTGCCACCTAAGGTTCCCCTCCCCCTGATCGGGCACCCCGCAGCTCTTTTTTGATTTTCTCAGGAGCACATTATCATGCATAAGTTTACTCTCCCTCTCGCCCTTTCGGCTGCTGCGGCTTTGGCTGTTGGTGCAGGCAGTCTTGCCTATGCACAGACCAAAGCCGGCCCGGACGCCGACGGTAATGGCGTAATCACCAAGGCAGAAGCCACCGCCCATGCCGGCCAGATGTTTACCCGAAAGGATGTCAATCAGGACGGCATCATCGATGCCGCAGACCGCGAAGCGAAGCACAGCGAAAAATTCGCGGCAATGGATACCGATAACAGCGGCGAATTGTCCGAGGCCGAAATGGCAGCTGCCCGCCAGGCCCGCATGGAAAAGCGCGGCGAGCGCCGGGAAATGCGCGGCCAGATGCAAGGCCAGATGCAAGGCGAAATGCGGGGCGAAATGCGCGGTAAACACGGCGGCCACGGTATGAAGGAAGGTGGACGGGGCGGAATGCGTCATATGATGCAAGCCGACACCAATGGTGACAAGGCAATCAGCCGCGCCGAATTCGACGCCGCCGCACAGGCCCGCTTTGCCAGGGCCGATGCCAATAATGACGGCAGCATCACCGAAGCGGAGCGCAAGGCCAAGCGCGGTGCAATGCGCCAGAATGCCCAGCCAGCTACAGACGCTTCCGATTGAGCATTGCTTGATCAAGCTGCACTGGACCGGGTAGGTGGGAACGCGACATGATTGAAGACACGCCCACCCGGCTATTGCTTGTCGATGACGAGACAATCCTGCGCGAACCCCTGGCCGAGTATCTCACTCGTCAGGGGTTCGCCGTGCAGGAAGCGGAAAGCGCGGCGGCCGCCCGGGCCAAGCTGATCGAATTCACGCCCGACCTGGTCTTGCTCGACATCATGATGCCGGGCGAGGACGGGTTGTCGCTGTGCCGTCACCTGATCGAAACCCGCGATCTGCCGGTGATCCTGCTGACC
Source organism: Pontixanthobacter sp. (assembly GCA_041741895.1). Classification (GTDB taxonomy): domain Bacteria; phylum Pseudomonadota; class Alphaproteobacteria; order Sphingomonadales; family Sphingomonadaceae; genus Allopontixanthobacter. The sequence continues at coordinate 768 of JBGSJO010000012.1, read as the reverse complement.
GCAAAATCCGAACCGACCGACCGGATCATCGGTCTGGAAATCGGTGCCGACGATTATGTCGTCAAGCCCTTTGAACCGCGCGAACTGGTCGCCCGGATACGTTCCGTCCTGCGCCGCGCCCAGCGCGCACCCGCCCCGGCCGAGGAAACCGCGCTCTATCGTTTCGACGGTTGGACGTTGGACCCGCTAAAACGCAAATTGATTGATTCCGATGGCGCAATGATCGCCATTTCGACCGCAGAATTCCGGCTGCTGCGCGCCTTCCTCGATCATCCGCGCCAGGTGCTCGACCGCGACCGGTTGCTGGACATGGTGCAGGGGCGCGAGGCGCATATGTTCGACCGCGCGGTCGATAATCAGGTGAGCCGCCTGCGCCGCAAGATCGAGGCGGATTCGCGCAACCCCGAAATCATCCAGACCGTACGCGGCGGCGGGTACCGGCTGGCGGCAGATGTCCGCCGCAGCGCGTCCGCATTGCAAGACTGATGAACCGTAAAACATTCCGGCTGTGGCCCCGCAGCCTGCTGGGCCAGATGTTGCTGGCACTGGCGCTGGGATTGCTGGTTGCCCAGTCCATTTCGGCCGCGCTGTTGTATCAGGCGGCGGAAAACCGCCGCGAACAGGCGCTGGTCAACACGGCAGCTTTTCGCCTGCTGGGCAATCCGCAACCAGACCGCGAGCACGCCGAGCGCCGACGAGGGCGGGAAGTAGGCAGCGAAAACTGCGCGCGCCAGACCGAGCGCCGCGCCCAAAGACGAGCCGAACGCC
>JBGSJO010000011.1:0-24220 GCA_041741895.1 Pontixanthobacter sp. | reverse complement strand
AAAGATACCGTCACTTCCGACCGGAATCGGTCGCGCACTTCGATGGTGACGCGTTCGGAATTGATCAGGATGTCGCGGCTGCCCAGCGGATAGGGGCCAGCGAGGCCATTGCCTTGGAATCTATCGCGCTGGAACGTGCTGCCGATCCACGCGCCAAAGGCTTCGGCCCGCACATTGCCAAGCTGGGCTTCGCTGCGGATGCCGATGGCGGTGCGTTGAAAACAGCCCAGCGTGGTATCATCGAAGCCGGTCTGAAAATCGCCGTACAACGCACAAAACGTGTCCATTTCGATCCGAACATACAGAATTTCGCGGCTGGCGGCATCAAACCTGCGCTGCGCATTGTCGCCAAACGCGGCGTAATAGGCATTGGGATCAATCGCGCCAAGCAGTGGCTGATCGTCCTTCTGCCGGGCGCTGTCGTATGCGAGGGTGACAAGATACCGGCCCAGCACGCGGCCTTTGGCGTACAAGGCAAGACGGGCATTGTCGCCGAGATCGCTTTCGAACGGCGCGCTCAGAACGAACTCGCCCGACAAGCCGGCATGGACCGGGCGGCCATTGCGGTCGGTGATCCGCACCATCGCCACGGGGCGGGTTATCCCATCGGCAATCAGCTGCGATTGCTCCCTGACGAGTTCGACCGCCGCGGGCTGCGAAGCGAAGAACACCGCGCGGTCTTGGCGCGCCGCAACGATGCCTTGCGCATCAAGCGCCTCGGCGGTCAGGCGCATGCGATACACGAGCTCATCGCCCCGCTGTGCAAGTGAGCGTGATACGGTCATGCCAAGCGTTATCCCGGCGCCCGATCGATCAACCGGGATGTCGATGTGCACCGATAGCGCGCTGGCAAGTTCGAATGCAGCGCCGAACGACGCTGCTGAAATGGCAAATAACTGCCCATTCGACCGGAGCAGCCGCGCCAATCCCGCCGGGCTGGCCTGCGAGGGTGCGGTGAAACGCACGGTGCGGGTCTGGTCGGCGCTGATATTATCAAGCGGTGCAGTAACGGTGGCTGTGCCTGCAGCAAAACTGCCGCCCGAAGCGCCATCGGCAATGCAGTTGCCCGATCCGTCGACCGTGCCGTTGATGCGAAGCCCAAAACAAGTTCCATTGCCGACCGCAACGCAATATTCGACCACCGCCCCGGTAATCGCCTTTGGATCGCTCGAGCCATTGACCGGATCGCTAACTATCCGGCTGGTCTTGCTGACGGTGAGCATGGCCGCAAACACGGAAAAACTGCTCGAAGCGGAATAGCTGCCATCGCGCGGAGCATCTGTCGCCCCGGCTTGATCGCCGAAGACGGTATCGACCTGATCGGCGCGATCTGCCCCGCTGGTTGCCGTAACCGGCGCGCCTTCACTGCCAGCCATCCCGCTTTCGCGTGCGTCGACCGTCAGCGTTATGGCAGCAACGTCCCCATTGGCGCGTCCGGCGAGCGGAATGTCGGCAACCACAAACACCCTTGCGCCGGAATCGACCGCGACTTCGCCGAGGGAGGTGATCAGCGTGTCACCGGCATCCCACACGGCGTTGCTGTTGGTGTCGGCGTAGATTTCGACATTTGCGGCATCGAAATTATCCGTTCCGCCAAAGGGCCCGCTGCCGCCCGAAGACTACGCGACTGAAAACCCCAGATCGAGCGGGGCATTGGCGGAATTGCAGATGTCGAATGCCTGCCAAGCACGGTTCTGACCGCGCGATACTGTGACGGTGCTGGCAGGATCGGGCACGGTAAAGATCGTAGTCCGGCGGTCCACCGTAAAGGAATTGGCGGCCAGCGCCTCGGTCTGATCGACCCCGCCGATGCGGTAATCGACCGTGGCCACATTGGTCACGGTGGTGCCTGCGATGACCCCTTCAGCCCGGACCTGAGCGGGGATCAACGCAATCACCATGGCGGCTGAAATGGCCAGCACGCCGAGCCTGCTGCGACAGACGATGGCGATCGGCCCACGAGAACGGGGGTGCGGGCGGCGGGCGGAGGCAATCATCTTCCCGTCAACGCGAATTCCAGCTGCCCGCTCTGGCCGAGGGCAATCTGCGTAACGATCCAGCGCACGTGAGTGATGTCGCCCGCTTGGGCGGCCCGGCGCGTGTCATTGGCTGCTGGCACGTCTGGTTCGCTCAGCCGCCCTCAAGCCTTTCCGCCGTCAACCGAAATCGGCAGCGCCGGGTTGATATCGACGGCGACCGTGACAGCGGCGGGAACCGGATTTGAAACCGCGAAATTCTCGATCAGCGTGTCGCCGTCATTCGCATAACGCGTGCCCAGTACCAGCCGGTCGCCCGGAACAACCGGCTGCGGGTCATCCAGTTCGATCTGGCGGTTGCCTTGTTCATCGATGGCGACCCGTTCAAGCTTGGCACAGGCTGTCAGGCTGAGCGGGTTGCTAGTCTGGCCGAGAACCGGCGCAGCCATCCCTGCGCACCGTAATCGAAACCCTAAAATTGCATTGCGCATAATCTTGCGTCCTATTCATTGATCGTGACGGAGAAACTGATGGTGCTGGATAATCCGCCGGTGCCGATGGCTGCCCGGGCAATCAGGTTGACTTGGGTGGCTGCGCCATCGGCGATCCCGCCCGGAAGGTCAGCAGCACGAACACCGCCTGCGTACCATCGGCAGCAAGGCTTGGTGTGGTGGCCGGCGCGGGCAGGATGGCATTGATCCCGGCGTCATAGGCCTCGTTGCCATTGCTATCGATCGCAATGCCATCTGCGCCTGCGTCAAACCCGTTGCCGGCCACTGCGGTGACAGCGTCGAGCACAAAATGTTCAGGGCCGTTGCCGGTGTTGCAGATCACGAAACGCAGGACGGCGGGCCCGGGGCGAACCGTGACCGGCCCTGCGTCAAGCCCGGACGCTGCCACATCGAGCAGTTCGTCCACCCGGACCGGCGCCGTATCGGACAAGACCGACCGGGCCACCCCGGCAGCACCGTAGGTTGCCGAAGCTGTGCTTCCGATCACGCTGCCCGCCGGTGCGGCATGCGCAGGCGCCAGCAGCGCTCCAAACGCTACGCACAGACCGCCCACGGCGCACACTGCGCCGATCCGTGAGCGCAAGGTCAAACAATGGATGACCGTACCAATGGTTTAACGTTGGCAGGGTGGCTGACGGCCTGAGCCGGGACTGACGGATTCGACCTGTGCGCGGGCCCCAAAATGGTGAGGTTTCGGCATTCCGGGCAAGGCGATGCCCTCATCATCGCAGCTTTGCGCCAATGGGTCCGGTTTCCCGAACGCCATCACGCCTTGGCATGGGTATCAATTTTTTGGAATGACTGGTGCCCCTGGCCAGACTCGAACTGGCACTTCTTTCGAAACTCGATTTTGAGTCGAGCGCGTCTACCGATTCCACCACAGGGGCACTCTTTCGCGGATTGCGCGGCTGCTTAACCCCGCTTTCTATTCACTTCAAGTCTTCTGCATCACGCCTTGATCGCGCCGGCGACCAATTTGTGCAGTTTTGAATGAATGACATCATTGCCTGCGACAATTTGTGCGGAATGGATCGGCGATGACCGTCCGCGATAATCGCTGACGAAGCCGCCTGCTTCGCGCACCAGCAGACATCCGGCCGCAGTGTCCCAATCATTGAGGCCGCTTTCCCAGAAACCGTCATACCGGCCCTGCGCCAGCCAAGCGAGATCGAGCGAGGCGGCGCCGAACCGGCGGATACCGGCAACCTGCGGACCAACCGCTGCAAAAATCTTCGACCATTCGGCGAAACTGCCGTGGCCCTGAAACGGGATCCCGGTGGCAATCAGCGAATCCGACATGCTCTGGCGGGAGGAAACCCGCAGCCGCGCATCCTGCAGCCACGAACCGCGGGTCTTTTCCGCCCAGAATGTCTCGTCGGTGATCGGTTGATAGATCACCCCGGCGAACACATCGCCCCAACCGCTGCCTTCCAGTTTCGGCTCCTGCGCCGCGATCGAGATTGCGAAATGCGGAATGCCGTGGAGGAAATTGCTGGTGCCATCCAGCGGATCGATAATCCACCGCGGCTTGCCCGGATCGCCCTCGATTACGCCCGCTTCTTCCAGCACAAATCCCCAATCGGGGCGCGCGGCAAGCAGTTCATCATACAGAATGCGTTCGGAACGCTGGTCTGCCTTGGATACGAAATCCGCTGGCCCCTTGCGGCTGACCTGCAGATGTTCGACTTCGCCGAAATCACGGCGAAGGCGCGCGCCAGCCTTGCGCGCGGCGCGCTCCATTACTCGAATTATGCCGGATACCTGCATGGCGGTTCAGCTAACCTTGCCGACATAGGTGCGGTCATAGACATCGACCACAATGCGGGTGCCGCTTTCGATATGCGGCGGCACCATAACGCGTACGCCGTTTTCAAGCACGGCAGGCTTGTAGCTGGACGAAGCGGTCTGCCCCTTCACCACTGCATCCGCTTCGACAATCGTCGCCTCGACCTGATCGGGCAGCGCAACACTGATCGGTTTTTCGTCATACAATTCCAGCGTCACATCCATCCCGTCAGTCAGGAATGCTGCGGCATCGCCCAGCAAATCCCTGGGCAGGGTGATCTGCTCGTAATTATCCTTGTCCATGAAGATCAGGCTCTGCTCCTCGGCATAGAGGAACTGGAAATCCTTAGTGTCGAGATGGACTTTTTCTACCGTATCCGCGCTGCGATAGCGGACGTTGGTCTTGCGGCCATCAACCAGGTTTTTCATTTCGACCTGCATATAGGCCCCGCCCTTGCCCGGCTGGGTATGCTGGATCTTGCCGACTTTCCAGATGCCGCCTTCATATTCGATGATGTTGCCGGGACGGATGTCCACGCCGCTGATTTTCATGGAGACTTAACCTTGTTTTTCGTAAAATGCAGGCGCGATGCCTGTGGTGTGGACGCGCCCTTAAACCACCTATGCGTGTGCGGCAAGGATAGCTGGCATGATGGGCGACTGGATGTTAGAGATTGCCGCCATGATGATCAGGATTTTGAAAGTTTCGGCCGCTTGCTTGGGCTTGTTCTCGCCCGCGTCGGCAGCACCCGGCGGTAAGTTGGATACACTGCCCATTGGTGAATACCGCTGCGCTCTGCCGGGGGATGCGGACGGCCAGGCGTGGATTCCGCTGGAGGACAGACATTTTACCATCGGTAATTCTTCGACCTATCGCACGCCGGATGGTTCGGGCACCTACTTGCTGACCGGCGAGCGGATGACATTTACGCGCGGCCCGCTGGAGGGAATGAAATTCGACCGCATCAGCTCTGCCACATTGCGCTGGATCGACGAAAATGGCGAGGCATCACGAATCCGCTGCGTGCGTGGCGGCGCCATTCGCTGAAGGCTATTTTCCGGTCAACAATGGGAACGGGTTGATCGCATTGGCAGGTTCCCACCATTCGGCATCGGCCGAGGTGCGCAAAATGGCAAAGTGCAGATGCGGTGCTGCCTCCGTGGCGTTTCCGGTGCTGCCCACCGAACCAAGCCGTTGGCCGCGCCGGACCCGCTGGCCTTCTTTCAAACCCACCGCATAATCCGCCAGATGGGCATAGTGATGGATCGTCAGCCGGTCGCCCGAACGGATATAAATGGTCTTGCCCCCTGCATTGGAAGTGAAGAGTTTTTCTATGGTGCCAGGCGCGGCAGCCACGACTGTGGTCCCTTCCGGTGCCATTATGTCGATCGCTTCGTGTAACCGGGTCGCATCGCCGCGGGCATCATTAAAGGTATCCGTTAAATCAGATGGCCGGATATTGAGAACCGGCACCATCAATTCCCTGGTCTGGCTCGCATCTGGCCGAACCGCCCCGCCCTGGTCAAGCGGCGCTGCCACTGCGGGCATCCCACCAGTTTCAGGCGCAGGCATGGAATCCGCCACTGTGGGTGGGCTAGGTGCCGCATCCGCCGGGCGAGTGGCATCACGCTGGCCATCGCTGTCCGCCATTTCCATCAGACTTCCGCCTGCAACAATCCACATCGCCGAAGTCAGCGTAGCCGTAACGATGATTGTCAGTATGCGGTCAGTCCAGATTGTTGCCATATCAGGATTGGAATAGCACTGTTGTACCAGGCCTGACCATCCCTGCCAGCCGCGCAGCATCCCAATTGGTCAGCCGCACGCAGCCGTGGCTTTCTGCTCGGCCAATCGTCTGCGGTTCCGGTGTGCCGTGAATCCCGTAATGTTCCTTGGTCAGATCGATCCATACCACCCCGACCGGGCCGTTTGGCCCAGGCGGCAATTGCCGCTTCTCGGCAGAGTCGGGCACATCCCAGAACAATTCGGGATTATACGCGAATGGCGGATTATATGCGGTGCCTTTGATCTCCCAATTACCCAGCGGCAAGGGATCGTTTTTTGAACCGGTGGTAACCGTGAACAGGGCCACAAGTTTCTCGTTCGCGTCGAACGCTTTCAATGTACCTGCCGATTTACTGACCACGATTCTGTTGGCTTTGGGCTGTTCGCTGCCCACGCCGAGCGAAACCAATGTCTTGCTCCAGCTTTCTTTTTCCTTGGCACCTGGCGCGATGCGGTCAGCGCCGACGTTGGGCACCCGGGTCCTTTGTCCGGCAGAAAAGAATGCACCTGTTGCTGGCGGGTCTGCTGGTGTTGCGTCTGGCGTCTTTACCTGGTTCTTCCCCGCTGGATTTCCGCCGGGGTTAAGCATTTTCAAGACATCGATGGTGGTATGAAACCGCTCCGCCAGCTTTTCATCCAGAGAGTTGTAACCGAGGCTGTCCAATTTTGCCTGCTGGTCAGCCCCGTCAGGGACTTTGGCAAAAGACAGTTTCGCCCAGGATTCGGGAATGGTAACAACCCGGGTCGCGGGGATATTGTCCCATTGCGCCAGTTTTTTTGTGGTTGCCTCATCCAACTCGCCCGTGATGTCCAGCCCGTGCGCTTCCTGGAATCCGGTCAGGGCATTCTTGGTCGACAGCCCCATTTTGCCATCGATAATCCCTGGGCCAAAGCCTTGACGTTCCAGCACCACCTGTGCCTGCATCGTCGGACGTTCTTCGCGGTCGGGAATTTCTTCGAACACCCGTTCGCCCATCGCGGGATCGTGCGAGGCCATCTCATCAGAAAAATTGTCGGCGGCGGGCTGTGGGGCCTCTGCGGTCTTCGATTCGTCAGCATTGTTGTCAGTGCCGCTAAGACCGCAAGCAGTCAGTGCGAGGAACGAAGCGGACAGGACCAGATAGCGAATGAGATTTTCCCTTCAAAATTGCGCCGCCGGCCAAATTGGCTGACAGCGGACCTGATAGGAAAACAACTCGTCGCGGGCGATTTTGCTCCCGGAATGACTACGCAGCCGGTCTCAACCCCGCCTCCGTTCGGCCCTGACGGATTGAAGACACTCAGCAAATGCGCGCACGGCTGCGACCTCGTCGCCGTTCCAGACTGCGCCCGAGACAGCGATAAAGTCCGCACCGGCGGCGATTATTGGTGCGCAATTTTTGGGCGTAATTCCGCCGATCGCCACACTGGGAATTTCAAACAACTCGCTCCAGAACTCTATCAGTTCGATTTCCGCCATGTGTTCTACATCTTTGGTCGTACTGGGAAAGAACGCCCCGAACGCGACGTAATCTGCCCCATGCTCGCCCGCTTCCATCGCCATGTGACGGCTGCCGTGACAGGTTACGCCGATTTGAACATCCCGGCCCAATTCCTCCCGGGCATCGCGGACGGAGCCATCCTGCTGGCCCAGATGCACCCCATCCGCGCCGAGCCGCTTGGCCAATGCCACATCATCATTCACAATGAACGCTACGTCATGTGCTGCGCAGATTTCCTGCAAGGGCTTGGCCAGTTCAGCCGCTTCGTGCTGTCCCAACCCCTTGACCCGGAATTGGAACGCAGTGATCGGGCTCTTGCCCACCGGCGCGCAAAGCGCTCGTTCGAGACGCGCAGGAAAATCCCCGCCCACTTCAAGTGGCGAAATCAGGTAGAGCTGGCAGCGCGTGACTGTATTGGACATGGCGCGCCCTTACCGCCCCGCCCGCCTGCCGCCAAGCCTAATGTCCGGCGATCGACGCGTTGTAGATTTCATCTATGGCCGCGCGCAATGCCGCGTCGAATTCCGCATCATCCATCGTCACCCGCAGATCTGACAGCAATGCGCGGCTGAAGCTTGCGATCATGCCGGCGTTCCTGGCCAGTTTCTCGCAGGCTTCCGCCCGGCTGAAGCCGCCCGACAGCGCAACCACACGCATCACCTTGGGGTGATCGACGAGCGGTTTGTAAAGGTTCGCCTCGACCGGCAAAGACAGCTTCAGCATGACCTGTTCGCCATCAGACTGCAAATTTAGTGCCTTAAGGATTTCGCCGAGCAGGATCGCTTCGGATTGGGCGCGGTCGGCGGCCTCGATGTTCACTTCCGGTTCGATGATCGGCATCAATCCGTGGGACAGGATCTGGCGCCCGACTTCGAATTGCTGTTCGACAATGGCCGCGATCCCGGCAGGATTGGCTGACTGGATAACCGAGCGCATTTTCGTGCCGAAAATTCCGGCGGCCTTGCCTTTTTCCAGCAATGCACCAAGCGCCGGGTCAGGCTTCATCAGTTGGACGCCGCTGGCTTCTTCCTGTAGGCCCTTGTCCACTTTCAGGAATGGCACGATACCGCGCGATTTCAGCTTGTCCGGCACCGAAGTCCCATCGGCCACGCAGCCATCCATGGTCTTTTCAAACAGGATCGCACCCAGGACCTTGTCACCATCGAAACTGGGCGAATTTATGATGCGGCAACGCATTTCGTGGATCTTGGCGAACATCTGGTCCTCGCCGGACCATTCGCTGTCATCCACGCCGTAACCGCGCAATGCCTTGGGTGTGGACCCGCCGCTCTGGTCGAGAGCGGCAATAAAGCCGTGTCCATTGGCGATTTTGGCGGCCATTTCCTGCGATTGCATTTATCGAATCCCCGTGACGTGCATACGAATGCGCAAGCTGGCTTTAGCCACCACTTTGCTGCGCAGCAACCATGCGAGAATCAGCGGTGCGTGATCCTGCGGATAATTCCGTTGAAGCTGAGAACTGGTGTCCCATCGGCAAACACTTTTCCCACGACATAGATGGTTTTGCCGCCGGCGCGGACAATCTCGCCGCGCGCTTCGATCAATTGGCTTTCGCGCGCCGGATCAAGAAAATCGCCTGCCAGATGCATGGTCACGCCGTGCCCGCCGCCAAGTGCGGAGCCAGCAATGCTGAACAGGGCGGAATCGGCGAAAGTCATCAGGCAGCCGCCATGCATGAAGCCCGCGCCGTTCATGTGGCGCGCTTCGGCGCGGAAAGCACAAACGATCTCGCCATCTTCGCCGATCTTTTCATAGAAGGGTCCGGCGCGCTGTTCGAAGGCATCGCTTTGCCAGGTGGACCACCCGGCCCATTCGCCTTCGGTGACTCGGGCTAGCCCGCCGCTGGCACCAACTGCTTCGTTCTCGCTCATGCGTGCCCCGCGCTCATATACGAAGGGCCGCTACTCCGGGCAATTCCCTGCCCTCCATCCATTCAAGGAAAGCGCCGCCAGCGGTTGAAACATAGGTGAAATCCCCAGCCACTCCGGCGTGGTTGAGTGCCGCCACGGTATCGCCGCCGCCAGCCACGGACACCAGTGATCCTTCTCTGGTCAGTGCCGCCGCAGTGCGGGCCAGGGCCACGGTTGCAGCGTCGAATGGTTCGATTTCGAATGCCCCCATCGGACCATTCCACACCAGCGTACGGCAGGTCTTGAGTACATCGGCCAACGCCTCGACCGCCTGGGGGCCGACATCGAGGATCATCTCGTCAGCGGCAACTTCGTGAACATTGGAGGGCCGAAGGCTGGGCGGATTGGCGGCAAATTCTTTCGCGACCACCACGTCATAGGGCAGATGCACCGTGCAGCCAGCATGGTCGGCGGCATCGAGAATGGCATTGGCGGTATCTGTCAGATCATGTTCGCACAGCGATTTGCCAACGTCCACGCCGCGGGCGGCAAGGAAGGTGTTAGCCATTCCGCCGCCAATAATCAGATGATCGACCTGGCCAACCAGATGTTCCAGGACCGCCAATTTCGATGAAACCTTGGCACCGCCCACGACCGCCGCCACCGGATGCTCCGGATTGCCCAGCGCGGCGTCGAGCGCCTTCAGCTCCTTTTCCATCGCCCGTCCGGCATATGCGGGCAGCAAATGCGCCAGCCCTTCGGTGCTGGCATGGGCGCGATGCGCGGCGGAGAACGCGTCGTTGACGTAGAAATCGCCATTGGCCGCAATCGCGGCGGCAAATTCGGGGTCATTGGCTTCCTCGCCCGCCCAGAACCGAGTGTTCTCAAGCATTCCAATGTCGCCATTGCGCAGGATACCGATGCTTTGCAGGACCACAGGCCCGGCCACTTCGGGGATGAACATCACTTCGCGGCCCAGCACATCTTCCACCGCGTCCAGCGTCATGCTGACCGACATGGTGGAATTGCGCTGGCCCTTGGGACGCCCGAAATGGGCGAGCAACAGCACTTTCGCCCCAGCGTCCGCCAGTTCGAGGATCGTCGGCGCGGATGCCTGGATGCGGGTGGTGTCGGTCACCGAACCGCCGTCCATCGGCATGTTCAGGTCTACCCGAATCAGCGCAACTTTGCCGGTGACGTCACCCAGATCATCGAGTGTCTTGAAAGCGCTCATCAACAGATCCTCAGATCAGGCCGGCCATTACGCCTGCGGTGTCGATCATTCGGTTGGAGAAGCCCCATTCGTTGTCATACCATGACACCACACGGGCAAGCTTTCCTTCCATCACCGTCGTTTCCAGGCTGTCCACCGTGGAACTGGCCGGGAAATGGTTGAAATCACTGCTGACAAGCGGCTGATCGGTATAACAGAGAATCCCCTTCATTGCGCCTTCGGATGCAGCCTTCAGGGCGTTGTTCAGCTCCTCGACCGAAGTATCACGTCCGGGCGTGAATACGAGGTCGATAAGGCTGACGTTGGGGGTCGGAACACGTACGGAACTGCCATCCAGCTTGCCGTTCAATTCCGGAAGAACCAGCCCTACCGCGCGGGCAGCGCCGGTGGTGGTCGGGATCATGTTCTGCGCGCCGCCGCGGGCCCGGCGCATATCGCTATGCATCTGGTCGAGCATCCGCTGATCGTTGGTGTAACTGTGGATCGTGGTCATGAAACCGCGTTCGATGCCCACGGTATCGTTGAGCACCTTGGCCACCGGGGCGAGGCAATTGGTGGTGCAGCTGGCGTTGGAAACAATCACGTCCGCTGACGTTAGAATGTCGTGGTTTACACCGTAAACAATCGTTGCAGATACATTCTTTGCCGGGGCAGAGATCAGCACCCGCTTGGCACCTGCATCCAGATGCGGCTGGGCGGCTTCATGCGACTGGAAGAAGCCGGTGCATTCCAGCACCAGGTCAACGCCCATTGCGGCATGGGGAAGCTTGCCCGGTTCACGTTCTGACGTCACCGCGATGCGTTTGCCGTTGACGGTGATGCTGGAGCCATCCGACATCACTTCGCCGGGGAAACGGCCATGGGTCGAATCATATTGGAACAGCAGCGCATTGGCCCGTGCATCGGCAAGATCATTGATCGCAACCAGATCAAGATCGTGATCGTCGCGCTCCATGATTGCCCGTGCGACAAGCCGGCCGATGCGTCCGAAACCGTTTATTGCAACCTTAGTCGCCATGTCAAATACTCCTGATTAACCGTTGATCTTATTGACTATCTGTAGAACAATTGCCTTGGCCGTGAGGCCGAAGCGTTCGAATAAATCTTCTGCCGGGGCGGATACGCCGAACCGGTCCAGGCCGATATTCAGCCCGTTCGACGTTGTATAGCGTTCCCACCCCATCGTCACCCCGGCCTCTATCGACACTCGAAGCACTTCTGACGGGCTGACGTCTGGCAGCAAATCCGCTTTGTAGGCAGCATCCTGTGCATCAAACAATTCGGCACATGGCATCGAGATGACGTCAGCACCGATGCCCTGTGCTTCAAGCACGTCGGCAACTTCCATCGCCAATTGCACTTCGGACCCGGTAGCGATCAAAATGGTCTTGCGCGCGGCCGTGGCGGCGCGAAGTCGGTACGCCCCCCGCGCGCTCTTGTTAGAACTGGCGCTCCAATTTCCGTCCCCTTCCCCGCGCACAAGCTTCAAATTCTGGCGGGACAGCGCCAATACCGAAGGCGTATTCGGTGTTTGCAGGGCCAGCGCCCAGCATTCCGCCGTTTCGATGGCATCGGCGGGGCGGTACACGTTCAGGTTCGGGATCAGGCGCAGGCTCATCACCTGTTCCACTGGCTGATGGGTCGGGCCATCTTCACCCAGTCCGATGGAATCATGGGTCATCACATAGACCACGCCGACCCGCTGCAACGCCGACATGCGGATGGCATTGCGGCAGTAATCGCTGAAAATCAGGAAGGTGCCGCCGTATGGCACGATGCCGCCATGCAGCATCATCCCGTTCATCGCCGCCGCCATGCCGAACTCGCGAATGCCGTAATACAGGTAGCGACCGGAATAATCCTCCGCCGTGAACGGGGCGGTGGACGGCGTCTTGGTGTTGTTCGAACCGGTCAGGTCCGCCGATCCGCCAATCAGTTGCGGCAGTTTGGCGGTAAGCGCGCCCAGCGCCATTTCGGAAGCTTTGCGGGATGCAACGTTCTTCGGCTCCGCCGCCAGGGCGGCAACATGTTCTTCCAGCGCCGGTGCAGCCAGGTCGGCCACGCCGGCCATCCAGCTTTCGAATTTGTCCCTACGCGCCGCATCTGCACCTAGCCGCTGGTACCACTCACCATGCGCCGCCTTGCCGCGATCACCTGTGGTGCGCCAATCTGCCAGAATGTCGGCCGGCACATCAAACGGGGCGGCTTCCCAGCCCAGCACTTCGCGCGCGGCGGAAATTTCATCCGCGCCCAGCGGCGCGCCATGGGTAGCGGAAGTGCCCTGCTTGTTCGGGGCTCCCTTGCCGATCACGGTCTTGCACGCGACCAGTGATGGCCGATCATCGGCGATCGCTTCGTCGATAGCGCGGCGGATGTCGCCGTAATCGTGGCCATCACAGCTGACGACATGCCACCCGGTTGCGCGGTAACGGGCGGGAATATCCTCGCTCGTCGAAAGATTCGCCGCACCATCGATGGTGATGTTGTTATCATCCCACAGCACGATCATCCGGCCCAGCTTCAGGTGACCGGCGAGTCCGATCGCCTCGTGATTGACACCTTCCATCAGGCATCCGTCGCCTGCGACCACCCAGGTCCGGTGATCGACCAGATCATCACCGAATTGCGTGTTCAGATGCCGTTCTGCAATCGCCATGCCTACCGCCATCGCCAGTCCCTGGCCCAGCGGGCCGGTGGTGCATTCGACGCCTTCCAGAAGGAAATTCTCGGGATGCCCGGCGCAGGGACTGCTCAGTTGCCGGAAATTGCGGATGTCATCCATCGTCGGCCTGGCATAGCCAGACAGGTGGAGCAGCGAATAAATCAGCATCGAGCCATGACCGGCAGACAGGATGAACCGGTCGCGGTCTGGCCATTTCGGATCGGCGGGATCGAACTTGATATAATCGGACCACAGCACCGCTGCGACATCGGCCATCCCCATCGGCATGCCGGGATGCCCCGAATTGGCCGCCTGCACCGCGTCCATGGAAAGTGCGCGTATGGCATTGGCCATCGGCGTGAGGCGTGACGGGTCGAGGCTCATAGTCAGGCTCCTGATAGACCGGCGGGAAAGGCACCGGCATCGGCCCGGACAGGGGCCAATTGTCAGATCGGCGGGGCGCATGATGCTTCTGTCGATTCGCCCCTTGATCCAGCGCGCGAACCCTTCGCGGACCGCCGCCGCAAGGTCAAGGACAGGTCCGCCTGCCATCCCCATTTTGGCCCGATTCTGGCCTCAAACTTTACCTTTCATGCCAGCAGTTTTGGTTTCCGCAGGTTCGTTATCAACAGGGCAATGCAACCCTTTGCCAAAAAACGGAACTTGGAGTAAATTGCGCGGCATGAGCGAACACCGGATCGAACAGGCTGTCAGGCGGATTGAAACCGCGCTGGGGCGGATTGCCGATCTTGCGGAGCGGATAAATCCGGCCCCGCCATCGGTATCGGGCCTGGTGGTGAAACATGAAGCCTTGCGTGACACTGTTTCCAACAGTTTGAAAGAGTTGGATGATATTCTCGAGAGGCTGGAAAAGTGAGCGAGGTGACGCTGGCCATCGGCGGGCGCAGATATACCGTTGCCTGCGCCGAGGGCGAGGAAGCGCACATCATAAAACTGGGCGAGTCGATTGACGCCAAGCTGCAGCAGATGGGAAAGCTGACGGTGCCGGATTCGCAAATCATGCTGTTTGCCGCATTGCTGATGGCTGACGAATTGGACGAGGTGAAGGCGGCCGCGGCTGCGCCACTGGACGTCCAGGACAGCTTTACCGAGGAGCGCGAAGCCATGGCCAGGAGAATCGAGGAATTGTCCGCAGCACAAGCCGCTTCTTCCACTGCCAAACCGCTGACCGATGATCCAGATCTGGCCCCTGCGCTGGAGCGATTTGCGCAATTGCTGGAAAATTGTGCGGATAAGCTTGAGACCAAGGCCGCAAGCGACTAGATAGGTGGTGGCGGAGCTGCCCGGCACGAGCCGACGAACATCCCTGAGGCTATAAGCATTCCTAGGGAGCTGTCCCTGCCCGAAGTAACGTTTCGCACGGGGCTTCGGATCATATGGCGCCCACCTGACGTTTTCGCGTCAGAGGATCTCCAGGCAAGACCACGGTGGTTCCGCTACACCACATCATGCGAGACGCAATTTTGAACAGCAAGCAAAGT
Organism: Pontixanthobacter sp.; assembly: GCA_041741895.1. Taxonomy (GTDB): domain Bacteria; phylum Pseudomonadota; class Alphaproteobacteria; order Sphingomonadales; family Sphingomonadaceae; genus Allopontixanthobacter. The sequence continues at coordinate 9,411 of JBGSJO010000011.1, read as the reverse complement.
CTGCGCCGCAATTTTCGCACCGCCCGGCGGGAATATGTTTCCGGCCTGCCGGAAACCATCCGCGCCCTGCTGTTCAAACGTCCCCCCGCTCCATTGATGGATTTGATCCCTGCTGATGCGGTGATCGGCCTGTACCACACCGCAGAAACCGAAGCGCCCGCGAGTAACTATACGCGGTTTTTCTTCGAAGCGAGCCACCGGATCGCCTTGCCCCGGATTACCGGCGCGGAAGGCATGATGGAATTTCACAGCCATTCAGACCCATTCGAAGAAAGCGATCTTGAGGCCGGGCCGCATGGTTTGATGCAACCGGGCAAGGGTGCAGAAGTCATGACGCCGGATGTGGTGTTCGTGCCCCTGCTGGCTTTTAACGTGGATGGCGGCAGGCTGGGACAAGGCGGCGGTTTTTATGATCGCTGGCTGGCCGCTCACCCGCACGTGCAGGCCATCGGCCTGGCGTGGGACATGCAATTGGCGGAAGATCTTCCGGTTCAGCCCCACGATGTATCGCTGAACGCGGTTGTCACCCCGACCCGAATATATGGACCCTTCGATGCGCGATAAACCAACCTGGCGGATACCGGTCGGCATCCTCGGCCTGCTGACAGCCCTGACCATCTATGCGTTGGGCGTAATGTGGGTGAGCCAATGGATCGGCGAATTGCACTTGGCGCTGCAAACGGTGATTTACCTGGTGCTGGGCGTTGCATGGCTGCTGCCGCTACGCAATTTCCTAATCTGGATGGAGACTGGCCGCTGGGGCTGACCTCGCGTGCCTGGACTGGCGGCTCGATTCCGGCACAGAGCCAAGAACATTTCGATCTGAAATGAAGCGCCCCAATGGCGCGAGTGACGAGACTTGAACTCGCGACCTCCGGCGTGACAGGCCGGCGCTCTAACCAACTGAGCTACACCCGCATAACGGTCTGGACCGCTTGGGAAGCAGGCAACTAGGCGAGAGCGGTGATGCTGTCAACGCAGAACAGCGACAAAGACCGGCTCTTTTTCCAATCGCCTGAAATGACCTGCTATTGCGGTCAATCAGCCAGCAACATCGCCGGCATTTCGATCAGCTTTTTAACTTCCTGGATGAAGCTGGCGGCATCGTAACCGTCCACAACGCGGTGATCGCAGCTGATCGAGATATTCATTAATTTGCGCTTCTCGATCCGCTCTCCGCCCATGCCGTCAGGCACGAACATCGGGCGTTCAACAATCCGGTTAGGGCCGATGATCGCGACTTCAGGCCGGTTGATGACCGGTGTTGTCGCCACCCCGCCCAAGGGACCAAGCGAGGTCAGGGTCAGGGTCGAGCCGGACAATTCGGAAGATTTCGCCGTCCCATCCCGCGCGGCATCGGCCAGACGTTTGATCTCCCGCGCCAATTGCCACAGATTCAGTGCCTGAGCGTCGCGAATCACTGGCACCATCAGGCCGTTATCGGTCTGCGCAGCGATGCCCAGATGGACGCAGCCGTGCCGGGTTATGACATTCGCTTCGTCATCATAACGCGCGTTGATCATAGGGAAATGGGGAATGGTTTTGCAGATGGCCGAGATCAGCAGCGGCATCATGGTCAGTTTCGGGCGAACATCCCGCTCGTCCTGAGCCTGTCGAAGGGCCCGGCCCTCGTTCAGCTGCGCGCGCATCCGCTCCAGTTCGGTTACGTCGCATTCCTCGACATAGGTGAAATGCGGGATGTGGCGTTTCGCAGCCTGCATGTTCTCGGCAATCCGGCGGCGCAGGCCGATGACCTTGATTTCCTCGTCCCCTCGCAGTGTCCCGGCCGAGGCAAAACCCTTTGCGCCGTTATAGGACAGGAACGCGTCGAGATCGGCATGCCGAACCCGGCCATCGGCCGCCGGTTTCACTTCCGCCAGATCAATCCCGAGATCCTTGGCGCGCTGGCGCACGGCGGGGGATGCCAGAACCTTGTGGTCGCTCTTGGAAACGGAGGGAGTGGGGACAGCCTTGGCGGCCGGCGAGGGTGCAGGCTCTGGAGCAGGTGCAGGCTCGGGAGCAGGCTCGGGCTCGGCTTTTTCCTCGGCCGCGGCAATTGCATCGTCCGCGTCCGACGCATCGGGCGTTTCAACCTCGATGCGTTCCGCCGCCTCGTTCTCTCCCTCGCCGTCTTCGGAAACTTCTACTTCGGTCTCGATCACCACCAGCATCGAACCGATGGCGATGACATCACCTGCTTCGCCCGCAACTTCCACGACCTTGCCTGAAACGGGGCTTTCCATTTCAACCGTCGCCTTGTCGGTCATCATGTCGGCAATCTGATCGTCTTCCTCGATCCGGTCGCCTATCTTGACGTGCCAGGCCACGATCTCGGCCTCGGCAATGCCTTCGCCGATGTCGGGCAGGTTGAATGTGAAACGGGCCATTGCGGTTACTCGCTCATGATCTTGTCGATGGCCTCGCCAATGCGGACGGGGCCGGGGAAATATGCCCATTCCAGGCTGTGCGGATAGGGGGTGTCGAAACCAGTCACGCGGTCAACCGGCGCTTCAAGATGGTAGAAACACCGCTCCGTCACCAGTGCGGACAGTTCCGCGCCGAATCCGGAGGTGCGCGTTGCCTCGTGAATGATCAGACAGCGGCCGGTTTTCCTGACCGAGGTTTCGATCGCTTCGATATCCAGCGGCACCAGAGTGCGCAGGTCGATAATTTCGGCATCGACGCCTTTGGATGTGCAGACCGCTTCGGCCACATGGACCATCGTACCGTAGACGAGCACGGTCAGCGCCTCGCCCTCGCACACGGTCCGCGCCTTGCCCAGCGGGATCTTGTAATAGCCTTCCGGCACTTGGCTATCGCGGTGTTTTTTCCACGGCTCGACCGGCTTGTCGTAAAATCCGGTGAACGGGCCGTTGTAAATCCTTTTGGGTTCGAAGAATATCACCGGATCATTGTCTTCAATGGCGGAAATCAGCAGACCCTTGGCATCATGCGGCGTGGACGGGATCACCGTCTTGATGCCGGAAACATGGGTAAACAGCGCCTCCGGGCTCTGGCTGTGGGTCTGCCCGCCGAAAATGCCGCCGCCAAAGGGCGAACGCACAGTCATCGGCGCGATATATTCCCCGGCCGACCGGTAGCGAAGCCGCGCGGCTTCCGAAATCAACTGATCCAGGCCGGGATAGATGTAATCGGCGAATTGGATTTCCGGCACCGGGCGCAGGCCGTAAGCGCCCATCCCCACCGCGACGCCGATAATACCGCATTCGGAGATCGGCGTGTCGAACACGCGGGTTTTGCCGAATTTTTCCTGCAGGCCCGCCGTCGCGCGGAACACGCCGCCGAAATAGCCGACATCCTCTCCCATGATGATCACATCGGGATCGCGTTCGAGCATGATGGCAAGCGCGTCGTTGATAGCCTCAATCATGTTGAGGCGGCGCGTGTTTCCGGTGACGACCGGTGCATCGTTTGTGGATTGTGGGTTCATGGTTTCCGGCGCGCTCATAGCTTGCGGCCCTCCGGCCATTTGACTTCACGTTCGTGAATCGCCTGCGCGGCCTGTTCTTCAAGATGCCACGGCAGCGTTTCGAACACGTCCTCGAACATGGTGTGGAAGGGATGATGCAGGCCGTGGCCCAGAATTCCGTTCTTCTCAGCTTCTTTGGTGGCCGCTTTCACTTCTTCTGCGCAGGCAATGTCCATCGCGGCATGGCGTTCCTCGTCCCATTCGCCAAGCGCGATCAGGTGCTTCTTCAGCCGGTTAACCGGATCGCCTAGCGGCCATTCCTCACCTTCATGGACGGAGCGGTACGCACCGGGATCGTCCGAAGTGGAGTGCCCTTCGGCGCGGTAGGTAAAATGTTCGATCAGGGTCGGCCCGGCGTTGGAACGCGCGCGGTTGGCCGCCCAGCGTTCTGCAGCATACACTGCCAGCGGATCATTCCCGTCAATCCGCAGACCGGCGATGCCATATCCCAGTGCGCGGGCGGCAAATGTGGTCCGTTCCGCCCCCGCGAAACCGGAGAAGCTCGAGATCGCCCACTGGTTGTTGACAACATTGAGGATAACCGGTGCATTATACACCGCCGCAAAAGTACAGGCGGAATGGAAATCCCCCTCCGCAGTCGATCCTTCGCCCAGCCATGTGGCGGCGATACGGCTATCCCCCTTGATTGCAGATGCCATGGCCCATCCCACCGCCTGCGGCGTCTGGGTAGCGAGGTTTCCGCTGATGGAGAAGAAGGAATGTTCGCGGCTGGAATACATGATCGGGAGCTGGCGCCCCTTCAATTTATCGCCTCGGTTGGAATAAATCTGGTTGATCATTTCCACCAGTGGATAGCCGCGCGCAATCAAGATGCCCTGCTGTCGGTAGCTGGGGAAAACCATATCGTCGGACGCCAGCGCCATGGCCGCCGAAATCGAGGTCGCTTCTTCGCCCGTGCACTTCATGTAGAAACTGGTCTTGCCCTGCCTCTGCCCGCGGTACATCCGCGCGTCGAAGGCGCGGACCATAGCGAAATGGTGGAGCATCTGGCGCAGCGTTTCTGCATCGAGCTTCGGGTCCCACGGGCCATGCGCCCGGTCATCATCGCCAAGCACCCGGATCAGATCGAGCGTCAGCGGCGCGGTTTCAGACGCTTCGCACACCTCGTCCGGTCGCGGCTGCGCGCCCGGCTGCGTAATGGCGATATGGGAGAATTCCACTTCGTCCCCGGGACGGTATTTAGGTTCGGGAACGTGGAGCGAAAGCGCGGGCTTGTTGCTGCCCTGCGCGGTTCCATTTGCGGGCCTGTCGGCCATATCGCTCTCTCCCACATTATGAAGCATTCTTACAGACGAGTGTTATTTTATTTCAAAACTCGCAAGGCGTCAAGGCAGTCGGATCAGACCGCAATCGGGGCCTTCAGCGCGCCTTGCGGTGCGTAATCCCGCACCTCGAAATTCTCCATGCGGTAATCAAAAATTGTGTCAGGCCTCCCTGTGATTTCAAGTATCGCCGCCCCCGCCGGTTCCCGGGACAGCTGTTCTTCAACCAACGCTTCGTGATTGAGATACAGGTGCGTATCACCGCCCATCCACACGAATTCGCCCGGTTCCAGATCGGTCTGCTGCGCGATCATCCGTTGCAGCAGCGCCGCCGACCACAGATTGAAGGCCAAGCCGAGCGCGACATCGCAGCTGCGCTGGTAAAGCGCGCAATTCAGCCGCCCGTCGGCGACGTGGAACTGATAGGTTTTGTGACACGGTGGCAGAGCCATTTGGCCCAGTTCCGCCACGTTCCAGCCTTCGATGATGTGCCGCCTGCTGCCGGGGTTACTCCGCAACGAATCGACCACCTGGGCCACCTGGTTGATCCCGGCACCCTTGCGGTATGCGCCCTGCCCGTCGGGCTCAAATGTGGGCCAATCGACCCATTGCTTGCCGTAAACCGGGCCGAGATCGCCCCATTTTTCAGCAAATTCCGCGCTTTGCACGATACGGTCCGAAAATTCTTCGCGGCTGATGTCTTCGCCCGTTTCGCGGCGAAATTTGTCCAACGGCCAGTCGGTCCAGATCTGGACGCCTTGCTGGCACAGGGTGCGGATATTGGTGTCCCCGGTCAGGAACCACAGCATCTCGCGCGTCGCGGTTTTCCAGTAAACTCGCTTGGTTGTGAGCAAGGGCATCTGCCCGCCTGCCAGATCGTACCGCAGCATCGCCCCGAAAATTGACCGCGTTCCCACACCGGTGCGGTCGCGCCGCTCGCTGCCCTGAGTCCAGATGCGCCGCATCAGGTCGAGATATTGCCATTCGGGGTGCGGTTTCGTCTCTAGCATTCCGACATCCCTAGCCGCGCAAATGCCGACTTGTCACCCCGCCGCTGCACTATTATAGCGCGGCCTTCATGCCGCCCGGTCCCGAAAGCATTTACACGGGGCGGTTTCCGGTCGGGAAGTAGCTCAGCCTGGTAGAGCACCGCCTTCGGGAGGCGGGGGCCGGAGGTTCGAATCCTCTCTTCCCGACCAACATTTCCCTATTTCTCTTGCTCCGGCCGTCGGAGGGCCGATAAGCGAAGGATGTCAGAACAAGACAAACCCCCGCTCCGCAGAGCGTCCAGACAATCTGCGGTTCCTAGCTCGCGATTGTCCCGCCTCTCCGGCTTTGGCCGTCTGGCTACCGGCATTGCAGGGGGTATGATGGCGGAGGGAACGCGTCGCCTGCTGAACGGAGAGCGTCCGAAACTCGAGAACATGATCCTGACCCCGGGCAATGCGATGCGGCTGGCAGACCGCCTGTCCCATCTGCGCGGCGCGGCGATGAAGCTGGGCCAGATGATCTCCATGGATGCCGGCGACATGCTGCCGCCCGAATTGTCGGCGATCATGGCCACCCTGCGGGACAGCGCGACCTTCATGCCCTCGCGCCAGCTGGAAAAGGTGTTGACGGCGGAATGGGGCGCGGATTGGCGCAGGCAGTTTGCCGAATTCCAAATACGCCCGATCGCGGCTGCGTCCATCGGCCAGGTCCACCGTGCGGTAACGCATGACGGGCGGACGCTGGCGATCAAGGTGCAATATCCAGGCATTCGCGAAAGCATCGACGCCGATGTCGACAATGTCGCGACGCTGCTGAGAATGTCGACCATGATCCCGCCTCAGATTGATCTTGCACCCCTGCTGGCTGAGGCGAAGAAACAGCTGCACGAAGAAGCCGATTATCGCCGCGAGGGCGAACAGATGCAGCTATACCGCCAGCGGTTGGCGGCAGGCAATGGCTTCGTGGTGCCGCAGCTGGATGAAGAATTCACCCGGGGCCGCGTGCTGGTGATGAGTTTCGAACCGGGCGTACCGATCGAAAGCCTCGAAACCGAATCGCAGGAATTGCGCAATGATGTGGCACAGCGGATCATCACGCTGGTTTGCCGCGAACTGTTCGAATTCGGGGTGATGCAGACCGATCCCAATTTCGCCAATTACCGCTATCAGAAAGATACTGGCCGGATCGTTCTGCTGGATTTCGGCGCGACGCGGGCGGTCGCGCCCGAAGTAGCGAATGCCTATCGCAGATTGCTGTCCGCCGCGATTGACGGTGATGCCGATGCCGTGATTGCTGCGGCGCTGGGCGCTGGCTTCATCAATCAGGCAACCATCACCCGCCACCGCAAGAGCGTGGACACGATGGTCGAAGTGATCATGAACGAATTTCGCCGGACCGGACCGTTCGATTTCGGCGACCGGTCTTTCGTCCCGATCCTGCGTGATCAAGGCATGGGCATCGCATCGGACCGGTCGAGCTGGCATTTGCCGCCCACCGAAACGCTGTTCATCCAGCGCAAGATCAGCGGCACCGCCCTTCTCTGCGCGCGGTTGAGGGCAAAGGTGGAAGTACGTTTGATCCTGCAGGATTCGATGGGCTTCGACGCAGAGCCAGCCTGACTATTGCGCGGCGGATTCGCTGCCCGCACTTTGTCTGGCGAGCCACCTGTTCACGTGGTCTTCCAGAACGCTCAGCGGCACCGCGCCATTTTCCAGCACCGTGTCATGGAACGCGCGCAAATCGAAATTCGCGCCAAGCGCATCACTTGCCCGCTGGCGCAATTCGCGAATTTTCAGCTCACCGATCTTGTAGGCCAGCGCCTGCCCCGGCCAGGTGATGTAACGATTGACCTCCGCATCGACATTCGCCGCTGTCAAAGCGGTATTTTCAAGCATGAATTCCACCGCTTGCTGTTTGCTCCAACCTTTTGAATGGATGCCTGTATCGACCACCAGCCGCGTGGCCCGCCACATTTCATAACTGAGTCGGCCCATTTCCTTCGCCGGAGTATCATACAGACCCATTTCGATCCCGAGCCGTTCGGAATACAGGCCCCACCCTTCGACAAATGCGGTAAAGAACGTGCCGTTCCGACGCAGCGGATGGATGTCCAATTCCTGCTGCAGGGCAATCTGGTGATGATGCCCCGGAACGGCCTCGTGTACACCCAGTGCGGGCAATTCCCACAGCGGCCGTTGATCCAGTTCGGTGGTGTTGACCCGGTATATCCCGGCCTGGCCGGTCTGCAGGGAGCCTGGCTCGTAATAGGCGGTGGTGTTCCCAGGCGCCTCTGCAGCTGGAATGGGCAGCACGGTATAGGGCTGACGCGGCAATTTCCCGAATAGCCGCGGCATCCAGCCGTCGATATATTTGGCCAGCGCTCCGGCGGCCTGCATCAGTTCTTCCGGCGTTTTCGCGTAATATTGCGGATCGGTTCGCAGATTTTCGATGAATGCTTCGCGGTTATCGAAGCCTGCCCCTGCGGCGACGGTTTCCATCTCCGCCCGGATGCGGGCAACTTCGCTCAGGCCCAGATTGTGAATTTGATCCGGGGTCATGTCGGTCGTGGTGTAATTCGCCACGCGATTGGCATAATAGGCAGCACCGTCGGGCGTTACCGAGATGCCTGTTTCCGTGCGGCATTTCGGGGCATATTCCGTCACGTAATAATCGGCGAATTCCTGCAATGCCGGAAAGACACCTTGCTCCAGCGCGGTTTCTGCGCGCGTTTTCAGCGCTGCCCAATCTTGATCGGAAATTGTCCCGGGCCGCTTTGCAAACGGGCTCCATGACGGCGAGTCTTCCGCCTGAGAAAAAATCTGGCCGCCGAGAGAGGCTTCAAATCCCTCCATCGCAATACATGGATGGGTCAAACCGTGCGCCACAGCTTCGCGCGTTCGGGAAAGCGCGGCGTCGTTATACTCGGAAAACGCCTCGAGCCGGGACACATAGGATTGGTAATCCGCCAAAGTGAAAAACGGCGATCCGTAACTGAGCGACGCCGGTATGGAATACCACCCGCCGCGATTTGTGAAGGTAATGTAGCGCGAATGATCGAACGCCGATTCGGCAATTGTATCTTCGAGACCGCGCTTCACTATGGCGTAATCAACCGCCAGATCTTGAGGAAACTCTGCAATATCGATCGCGTTCAGGCGGGCAAGAAAGGCGCGGCTCTCTGCGACTGAGGCATCGTAGGCGGTGAGCGAATTATCGCCCAGTTTGCCATCCCCGCGCCGGTCGCCCACGCTAGTCGCCATCATCGGGTTTTGATCCAGCGTATATTGCCAGATTTCCTCCCGCAATTCGGTGTAATCATCAGCGGGAGCGGCATGGGCTGCCACGTTCGCAGCAACGGCAAGAACGGCAGTGGCAAGCATTAACGCGAAGCGCATGGAAAATCCCCTTGGTGGGCAACTTATGGTTAGAAAACTGTGCAGTCCAGCTTTGACGTTCGCATCCTTACCACCCGTCATTTTTCTCATTCCCCCTGATGATGTGGCCAGACGGCCCATAGGGCTGGGATCGGCAGCGACATGGCTCTACATCGTCGCAGGTAGCGCAACCCGGCCTTGAACAGCGAGGTAAGCGAGCGGGCGAGTTTCTTCAGAGTCCCCCTTTTAAGCCGCTTTCGGCGGTTTGGTGTTC
>JBGSJO010000010.1:0-5945 GCA_041741895.1 Pontixanthobacter sp. | reverse complement strand
ACCAGCGCGCTGGTTATGCGGCCACTGTTGTGGAGTGCGATATCGTGCGCCCGCTCGGCCAGCTCGATGTCATACCAGTTGGACGGATCGAAGGGGTTATCCACCTTGATCAGGATGGTTGCGGGGCGAACCCCGGCCTCGTCCATATAGGGCAGCGAGACGGCATAGGGCGCCCGCCAGCGCGCAGTCTGATCGGCCAGCGAATGATCGGTGGTGATCAGCCGGCCATCGGCAAATTGCCGGGTCAACGTGAAGGCACCGTGGCGCGAGGTGCGCGCGCGCAGCACCGGATCGGCCAGGCCTTCATCCGCCTCGCCAATATCGGCGAGCAGCCACAGCGTATAGGTGGCCTTCGCCATCTTGTCGGGCCCGCAATCGAACTGCGCGCGGCGTTGCAAGATTTGCGCAGGGGATGCCTCTTCCGGGCCCGCCAGGGTGCACAATTGCGGGCCCAGCGCCCGAAGCTCCGCAGCATTGGCGGGCGCCATGCCGAAAACGGCAAGCACGAGCCACAGGCCGATCCATTTTGCGATCCCTAACAATGCGCGCGCCCCCATCCAAGGTAGGGAGAGATACATGGAAAGCGTTAAGAAACCTTATTCATCAGATGGTTGGGTGGCAGGGGACTTGCGCGGGTGGAGGTGATGCTGGCACCCTGACTGCATCAATTCCGCAGGCAAATCCGGGGACAGACTACCTGATTTTTGGCAAGTTCTGGCCTGGCTCCGGGGTTTGCCCGGCCAGGTTTGCGCATTGTTTCGAAATTGGCTGTACCCGCAATTGGTGCACAATACGAAACGCACCGAAGGCCATGCTACCCGGCAAGGCGTTTCGGATCGACCCGGAGGGTGACTATTACGCCGTTTTCCGCCCAATCATAGTCGATCGAACCGCCCAGATGCCCGGTGACGCTGCGTTCGACCAGTTTTCTCCCATAACCGTTATCGCCAGTAGGTGCCTTGACTGGCGGGCCACCGCTCTCGGCCCAGATCACCGTAATGGCTTCATCATGGGGAGAACATGACACATCGAGCAGGCCGGTATCGATGGACAGGGCGCCGTGCTTCAACGAGTTCGTCGCCAATTCGTGCACAACCAACGCCAGGATGGTGATCGACGATGAGCCGACGCTGATCCGGGGTACCGATACCCTGATACGCCCGCTAAACGCCCCGAGATCGTCATACGGCGCGAGCAGCACTGAAAGCAGATCACCCAGCAATGCGGATGGGGATTTTGTCTGACCCGGCACAGGCCGGACAAGATCGTGCGCCCGGCCAAGTGCAGTCAGCCTGAGCGTCAGTTCACTTGCCATGTCGTTAACCGTGGTCGCCGATCGCGAGGTGATCGCGGTAAGGCCGGAAGCAATGGCAAGCAGGTTCTTGACCCGGTGGCTCATTTCGCCGGCGAGCAATTCGCGCCCTTCCTCCGCCTGTTTGCGGCCGGTTACGTCGATGAAAACACCGAACATGATCCGGTTGACCATCCCCGCGTCATCGCCCTGTCCGCGCGCGGAAATCCACTTGAGTTCATCACCCACCATGATCCGAAAATCGATTTCATACGCACCGATCGTGGCCCGCGTTGCCGTAAAGGCCGCCCTGACCCGGTCGCGATCGGCCGGGTGGACATGCGCCGAAAGATCTTCGAAGGTTACGTCTATACCGTGTGGAACACCCCACAATTCATAGGAATGCTCGTCCATCGCAATAGCATCGGTGTCGACATTCCAGGACCAAAGCGCCACCCCCGCCGCTTCGATAGCGCGCACCAAGTTTCTCGGCTCCCATAGCAGAGGCTTGAATGTCTCAGGCGTCGCGGTCATCAATGTTCCAGAGTAAGGCCGGTGAAATACTGGCAAAGGACGTGCTGCCTTTGCCGGGATAGCGTTCGATTTACCGGATAGCCAGCGTGCTTTGGGTGGTGCCCAGGGCAATCGGGTGAACGCTATTTTCGGTAGGAAGTCGGCAAGATCTGAATCCCGCCGCGCCCTACTGGGACGTTTCCGAATCCCAGCGCCCTTCCGAACGGTGAAAAAGAATCAGGAACCTCGTTCACCCGATTGCCGTGGGGTGGTGCCCCATACGGAAATTGATCGCCCCCGCGCACCTCAGTTTGCCTGCGCCGCGGATTACGCAATTCGCCAGAGCAAAATCATCAATCGTTAACGCTCAGGCGCAGCATTCGGGTTTGAGCCGAATTTCCGAATTGGCATGTCAATACCAACGCCAGATTGAGAATTGCCACGTGACGCTTTTCTGTGGGTTAGCGTTTTTGTTAACGATTGATGGTTCCGCCCTGCCAATCACTAACGCCCCACTTGCAATCCCCATCAATCTGCGGTTCAAGCGAGGTTTGTTACAGATGTAACGTTTGCTGGTGTGCGGCGGGTCGCGCTCCAGATTTTTATATTTGGAGAGACCATGAAATCCCATCTTCTGGCCGCTGTCGCGGCGAGCGCCCTGCTTGCAGGCTGCGCAACCACCAACCAGGTCGCTGAAATGCCCATCTCTGATAATGTCGCTGAAACCGCGATCTCCGAAGGTACCGGCTATTTCGCGAAAGCCAGCGACCTGCCGCTGCACGCCCCGGATTTCTTGAAAATTTCCGACGTAGATTATGCCCCTGCGTTCGAACAGGCGATGGACATTCACAACGCCGAAGTTGCCGCGATCGTGAACAATCCCGAGGCGCCGACGTTCGACAATACGATTGTCGCACTGGAAACCTCCGGTCGGATGTTGAACCGTGTTGCAGCCGTATTCTATGCCCTTACCGGCGCGAACACCAACGACACGCTGCAGGCGGTCGATACCGAAATCAGCCCCAAGCTGTCCGCGCATGGCGATGCGATCACGCTCAACCCGGAACTGTTCGCACGGGTGAAGGCTGTGTACAACAACCGTGCCCGGATGAGCATGACGCCCGAAGACGCCAAATTGCTGGAAGAATCCTACGAACAGATGGTTCACGCGGGCGCGATGCTGACCCCGGACCAGAAGGAAAAGGTGAAGGCCATCAACAGCCGCCTGTCCACGCTGACTACCGAATTCTCGCAGCGCCTGATCGAAGCGAGCAAGGCGAATGCACTGGTGGTGGATGACAAGGCGATGCTGGCCGGCCTGTCCGAGGCGGAAATTACCGCCGCCGCGAAAACTGCCGCCGACCGCGGAATGGACGGAAAATATGTCATCGCGCTGCAGAATACCACGCAGCAGCCGATCCTGCCGAGCATGGAAAACCGCAGCCTGCGTGAGAAGCTGTTCATGCAAAGTATTCACCGTGCCGACCAGGGCGGCGCTAACGACACCAGGGGCCTGATCGCGGAAATTGCCAAATTGCGCGCAGAGAAAGCCGCGCTGTTCGGGCAGCCCGACTGGGCGACCTATGCAATGTATGATCGCATGGCGCAGAACCCCAAGACCGCGATCGATTTCATGGAAGCGATGGTCCCCGCCCTCGCCGCCACGCAGCGTGCAGAAGCGGCCGCGCTCAACGCAGAAATCAAGGTGTCGGGCGGCGATTTCACGGTCAAGCCGTGGGATTGGGACCGTTATGCGGAAAAGGTCCGCAAGGCTAAATACGACCTCGATGAAAGCGCAGTGAAGCCGTATTTCGAGGTTACCCGTACGCTAGAAGACGGCGTGTTCTTCATGGCGAACAAGCTCTACGGCCTGAGCTTCGAAAAACGTACCGACCTGCCGGTCTATCATCCCGACGTGTCGACCTATAACGTGTTCGACAAGGACAAGAGCCTGCTCGGCATCTTCTATTTCGATCCGTTCCAGCGCGATAACAAGCGCGGCGGGGCGTGGATGTCGAACTTCGTCGACCAGTCCTATCTGTATGGCACCAAGCCGGTGATCTACAATGTGCTGAACATTCCCAAGGCACCCGAGGGCGAGCCGCAACTGGTCAGTTTCGACAATGTCGGAACGATGTTCCACGAATTCGGCCATGCGCTGCACGGCTTTTTCGCGGACCAGAAATACGCCAGCCTGTCTGGCACCGCCACGGCGCGCGATTTCGTCGAATATCCCAGCCAGGTCCATGAAATGTGGGCGTCCGATCCCGCCGTGCTGGCCAATTATGCCAGGCATCACGAAACCGGCGAAGTGATACCGGGCGAGTTGATCGCAAAGATCGAGGCCGCATCGAAATTCAACCAAGGCTATGCGCTGGGCGAAACCATGGAAGCCGCGCTGCTCGACATGAAATGGCATTCGCTTAGCCCGGCACAGGCCGCCGCGATCGACACACCGGAGAAGGTCGACGCCTTCGAACGCAAATCGCTGACCGAACTCGGCTTGGAGGTCGATTTGGTGCCGCCGCGTTACCGCAGCAGCTATTTCAGCCACATCTTCTCCGACCCAACCGGCTATTCGGCCGGGTATTATTCCTATCTGTGGACAGAGATGCTAGACCGCGACAGCCGCAAATGGTTCCGCGATAATGGCGGTCTGACCCGCGCGAACGGCGACCATTACCGCGCCACCGTGCTCAGCCGCGGCGGGACGATGGATTATTTCGAAATGTTCCGCAATTTCGCCGGGCGCGAGCCGGATGTCACCCCGATGCTGGAAGCCCGCGGGCTGACCGGCGCGCCGGACTGATCCGCTCCAAAGGCATGAAAGACCCCGCTCCCTGAACAGGAAGCGGGGTTTTTATTGCGGCGGCCGCCCGCTACCGCATAACCAACGCCAGCGCGCCCGGCGCGCCGATCCAATTGGCGGTGACGCCCCAGACCTGTTCGATAATCGCTTCAGACAAGGTTTCGGCGGGTGATCCGCTGGCGACGAGCCGCCCCTTGTCCAGCACCACGGACTGGTCCGCATGGTTCATGGCGAGCCCCAGGTCGTGCAGCACCAGCACCACGCCCACGCCCTCGTCCGCAATTCGCCGCAGGTGCCGCAGCAGGGTCAGTTGGTGCCCGATATCGAGCGCAGCGAACGGCTCGTCCGCCAGCAACCATTGCGGTTCACCGGCCAACACCCGGGCAAGCAGCGCACGTGCCCTTTCCCCGCCCGACAATTTGGAGATCGGACGGCATGCCAGCATTTCCAGGTCAAGCGCGGCCATCGCCCGCTCGACCGGTTCGGTCGCGACATCGCCGTACGGCATCCGGCCCAGCGCCACCAGACTGCGGACCCCGACATCCCACGCCACTTCGCCATCCTGTGGTAGATAGCCGATCGCTTGCGCGCGGCGGCGCGGGTGCATCACGGCGATATCTGTTCCATTAAGGCGTACGCGGCCGAAATCGGGAGGCATCAATCCTGCCAAAGCAGTCAGCAGTGTCGATTTACCCGCACCGTTCGGGCCGCAGATGACGGTTATCTGGCCAGGTTCGATCCGGGCATCGACCCCGCACAACCGCGTGCCGATGGTCAGTTCGTGTGCCGCAAGTTCTTTCATGCAAGCCCTCTCCGCATCCGCAGCAGCAGCCACAGAAAAAACGGCGCGCCGATCAGGCTCAGCACGATGCCTAGCCGCAGTTCGGTCACCAGCGGCAATATCCGCACCGCACTGTCCGCTACCAGCACGAGGCAAGCCCCGGCCAGCGCGCTGGGCACGATCAGCTGGCTGGGGAGCCGGTCGGTAAAGGGGCGCACCAGATGCGGCACGATCAGGCCGACAAATCCGATCATCCCGGCCACCGCCACGCTCGCGCCCACGGTCAGGCCAACGCCGACCACCAGCAATGCCAAGAGGCGCGCGGGATTAAGGCCCATTGACCGCGCGGCATCCTCCCCCAAGGTCAAGGCATCCAGACTGCGCGCTGCAAGTGCCAGCACCGCAATTCCGGTGGCGACCAGCGGCCCGGCAAGCCACACCTCGCGCCACGATCGGTCCGTCAAAGCGCCGTTGAGCCACAGCACAATCTCGCTCAACGCAAACGGATTGGGCGCGAGGGTTATGGCCAAAGCGGTGAGCGCGCCCGCAAG
>JBGSJO010000009.1:0-14839 GCA_041741895.1 Pontixanthobacter sp. | reverse complement strand
GATGGGGAGCGCCTGATCCGTATCGACATCGCCGGGCTGACCGGCGGGCAGGTGATGGTCTATGGCCAGACCGAGATCACACGCGACCTGATGGACGCGGCGCCCGAACGCGGGCTGGAGATCGTTTACGAAGCCGAGGATGTCATGCTAAACGACATCGACAGCGATGAACCTTCGGTCAGCTACGCCAAGGATGGCCAGACGCACCGCGTTTCGGCCAAATTCATCTGCGGCTGCGATGGTTTTCACGGGCCTTCGCGGCAGGCAATCCCCGCCAGCATCGCCCGCCCCTATGAACTCGTCTATCCCTTCGGCTGGCTCGGCATCCTCGCAGATGTTCCGCCGTGCAACGATGAACTTATCTACGCCAGCCATGAACGCGGCTTCGCGCTGGCATCGATGCGCTCGCGCACGCGCAGCCGCTATTACATCGACGTTCCGCTCGATCAGAAGCTGGAGGATTGGAGCGATGATCGGCTGTGGGATGAACTTTCCATCCGGCTTGGCCCCAACGGCGTAGATATCACGTGCGGGCCGGCGCTCGAAAAATCGATCGCGCCTCTGCGCTCCTTCGTTTTCGAACCGATGCAACATGGCCGGCTGTTTCTAGCCGGTGATGCCGCGCATATCGTGCCGCCGACTGGTGCCAAGGGGCTCAATCTGGCCGCATCCGACGTCGCCTATCTGTCACGCGCGCTGATCGAACATTTCACGCGCGGCGATGAAGCAGGCCTAGTCGGCTATAGCGACAAGGCATCCGCGCGGGTGTGGAAGTCCGAACGATTCAGCTGGTATCTGACAAAGTTGATGCACCGCTTCCCGCAGGATGGAGCGTTCGAACGGCGCATGCAGTTGTCCGAACTTGATTACATCGCCAGCAGCACAGCGATGCAGACCGCGATTGCCGAAAATTACGTTGGCTTGCCGCTCTGATGGATTGACGTGGTATCGATAATTCCGCAGCCGATCTGTGACGTCAGGATATTTTTGGTTCCCGCTCGTCCCTGTCACCCAATCGTTTGAACATGGTTGTTGCCGCCAGCAGTAATGCCAGGGGCGCAAGCGAGAAATAAAAGGCGGTCTGGCCGCCCAGCGCAGCGAAGGTCTGGCCGGTGACATAGGAACCGGTGGTTCCCCCCAGCGCTGAAAACACCACGATCAGCCCTGTCATCACCGCGTGATCAGATGGGGGCAGCGCGGAGAGAATGCGCGAGTTAATTACCGGATAGATCGGGGCAAGAAACAACCCGGCCATCGGCAGAATGAAGGCAGCCAGCGGCGCGCTTGCCCAGTTCATTTGTGGATCGGGTGAAAGCCCGCGTGTAAGCGGTAGCGTGAGCAGAAGCAGCAGGGCCATCATCACGATGCAACTGGCCAGCACGGTAAACCACGGCACCCGCCGCAGCACAAAGCCTGCCCCCAGCCGCCCGGCGGCGGTGGCCCCGGCAAATAGGCTGGCCGCCATCACGCTCATTGCTTGCGGCATGTGCAGCACTTCATTGTTAAAGGTGGGCAGCCAGGTGCCGATCGCCTGTTCAACCAGCACATACAAAAAGGCGCAGAGCAGGAAAACCAACACCAGCGGCCGCGCAGCCAGCACGAACATGGCAGAAAAATCGCGGCTTGGTGCGCCGCTTCCCGGTTGCGCGGCACTCTCGTCAAGAGGTGTGGTCTTGACCACCACCGTGACCACGGCTGCCGCGATGGCCAGCAGCCAATAGACGTTGACCCAGCCAAGGCCCTGCGGATTGCTGCTGTCGATGAAGGCACCGAACAGCCAATAACTTGAAAGCACACCAATCATGAACAGCCCCTCGATCGTGCTGATCAGGCTGGCATGATCGGCCTTGTCGCGCGCCACCAGGCCGACCATGGCATAGGCTGAAACCTTGGTCAGCGCGAAACCTGCGCCGGTTACGGCAAACAGCAGCTTTGTGGTGGCAAAGGTCGGCACCAGAGGCATGGCAACGCAGGCCAGGCTGACCATTGCGGCGGCCAGTGCCATACTGTTGCGAAGGCCAAAACGCGGCAGCAGCGATGCAACCAGAAACGAGGTAACGGCAATCGGCAGATCCTTGAAAGCTTCGAGAATCGAGGCACTGGACTTCGTCTGGCCGAGCGAGGCGATCGCTTGAAGGATAACCGTGCCCACACTGTTCAGCAAGATCGCGAACAGCATATACGAAAGCACAATGGCAAAAAGCACACGGGTCCGGTTAGCGAGCATCACTCATCCTTTCGCGCGGGACATAGAGTAAAACCGCCGGGGGGCACCATGCCCGCCCGGCGGTTGCGACCCGAAGGATATATCCTTTCGGGGCTGGACTGGCACACAGATCAGAAGGTGAACTGTGCGCTGAAGGTGAACGACCTACCAAGGATGGGCCGGGCCAGGATCGGTCCAACGCCCTGCGAACCTACCACGCGCGGATTACCTTCGGTAAGCCCTTGCGAATCGAGCAGGTTGTCGGCGGTGGCCATCAACGTCAGCTGTTCATTCACATCCACCGCAATGCCGGCATCCACCTTGGTATAAGACGGCAGGACTTGGGTATTGAGATTGTCCGAGAAGCGCGAATCGACCCATTGCGCCGATCCGAACACCGTGGCTTCCAAACCGCCGAAGCTGGCAGTATAGGCCGCCCGGCCGCGCGCCTGCCATTCAGGCTGACGTTCGAGCTGGTTGCCCGATGCGTCAACCGACCCGCCCAATGCGAAGAAATTATCATATTCCGCGTTGAGATAAGTCACGTTCCCGCCCAGGCTCAGGCCTTCGAACGGGCGCACTTCGGCTTCCAGCTCCACACCCAGAGCGTTGGCCGAGCCGACATTCGGGATCGGCGCGCCATTGACGATCTGCGTGTTCTGGATTCCGCTGAATTCATTGTAGAACACGGTGGCATAGACGCTGTAATCGCGCTTGGTAACCTTGAGACCGCCTTCGAATGTGTCGATTTCCTGCACCAGACGCAAACCATCGCGCAGCTGGTCGAATTGCGGGAAGCTGTTGCCCCGGCTGTACCGCAGGAAAGTGCCGAATTCATCGGTGAAGGCGTAATTGGCGCCCACCGTCCAGGCGGCCCGGCTTTTCGAGAACTCGATGTTGGAGAAAGTACCGTTAAGAACCGCATCGCCATTGTTGAACAAGGTGTCGGGATCGCCATCAGTATCGACGCCGAAATCGTTGTTTTCCAGGCTGCCGGTCACTTTGTGGCGATGCCAGCGGATGCCCGCATCGATACGCAATTGTTCACTGACCTGCCATTCGTTGGACAGATAGGCGGCCACATCTTCGCCGTCGTAATCAGCGTTGACGTTGAAGAACGAACCGCGGGTAAAGCCATTGCGCGTTACGGGCCGGTTGTCATCCAGGGTCATGTTGAGCACGCGCGGATTGCTGACTGCTTCGAGCAAGAGGAAATTGCCCAGATTCCAGCGATCACGCGAAGAAAACGAAGCGTAGTAAACACCTGCTGTGAGTGTATTCGCGCCGAAATCAAAAGTCAGTCCATTTTCGGTTACAAAGGATTCCAGATTCTTGTCCACACGCCATGCGCCGACTTCGATCACGGCATCCGCCTGATTGAATGCACCCCCGCCATTGGCGTAAGTTACGCTGCCGACACCGGCACCGAAGCGCCCGGCAATTTCAGCCACCGTGGTCGGCGGTCCGGCCGGAACCAGCCCGCGCGTATCGGCCGAGCCCTTGAGATAGCTGGTCTTGCTGAACAGCGAAACCGTGTCCGAAAGCGAATAATCGAGATTGGCCCCGAAATTGACCAGATCGGCCCCGCGTCCCTCTGACTGGTCGATCGTCACCCCGTCATTGGGGGTGGAAAGACGCGTTTCGGGCCCGTTGAAAGTGCCTGTGCCGCGATCGAAGCCTGAGAAGTCTTCAAGACTGCCATCGGCGTTCTGGATGACCGGGATCGGCAGCAACCAGGCGCCGCGATCATTGAGGTACCTGCCCCACACGGTAATCTTGCCCGCGCCAAAATCATGCGTAATATTCGCGCTGATCTGGCCGCCTTCTTCGGCAGTGAATCCCGCGTCGCGCAGGCCATCACCCGAATGGTAGAAACCGCCTACCATGAAGCCGGTATCATCGCCCAGCGGCCCGCTGATTACCGTATCAAACCGCTTGTCACCGTAATCAGTAACACTGGCCTTTACCAACCCTTCGAAGGTGTCGCCGCCTTTGCGGGCGATCAGGTTGGCAGTAAGGCCGACCTGACCATTGGAGAAGACCTGCGCCGGGCCGCCACGTACCGCTTCCAGCCGTTCGACCGTTTCATCAATCCGGAAAAGCTGCGAATTTTCCAGGAACGACAAGGTGGGCGGCGGGAATGATGGCGAACCTTCGTACTGGAAGGTCACAAACTCTGCATCACCGCCGCCGGGAAAGCCGCGGACGAAGATGTTGGCACCGTTCTGGCCCCCTGAGCTTTCCGACCACACGCCCGGAACAACCGAGAGCAGATCAGCCGTGCTGTTGGGCGCCACCTGGTCGATGGCACTACTGTCGATCGATGTGATGGCATAGGCTGCATCCTGTTTGCGCTGGCCAGAACCGCCCGGGCGCGCGGTCACGACGATCACGTCACCATCATAGGTTTCGGATGCTTGTTCGGCGGGAGGCGTCTGTGCAGTCTGAGCCAGCGCCGTGGCCGGGCAAAGCAGCGCAGCCGCTGCGGCTGATGTAAGCCATTTGTTCTTATAGGTCATTTTTCTCTCTCCGTGGTCAAATTGGTAATATGGTCGCGGTGAACGGGCCAGTTAACGATTCCATTCCGAGCGAGGCAATCGTGGGGACGACAAGATCCGCCGCGCTCAATTCCATTGGATCGCCGATCCCGATGGCGCGCATTCCGGCGCCCTTGATTGCCGCCACCCCTGCGCGCGCATCCTCTACCCCGACGCAGCGTGACGGATCGCAGCCCAGCGTTCTGGCAGTGGTTAGGAAGATTTCCGGATCGGGTTTGCCGCGCTCAATTGTGGCTGCGTCGGTAATGCAATCAAACAGCCCCTCGATCCCCAGCGCACGGATAACGTCGCGCGCGTTACGGCTGGCCGAGGCCAGACCGATCCGCAGGCCCGCGGCGAGACACGCTTCGAGGCATTCGCGCGCACCTGGAAACAGATCCGCTGGCGAATAATGCGCAATCGCCTCACGGTAATAAGTGTTTTTGCGGGACATCATGGCCCTGCGTGCATCTTCGTTTTTCTGCACACCGGCTGCCTCGAGGATCAGCGTCAGGGAAGCAGCCCGGTCGACACCTTTGAGCTCGGCGTTAAGCTGGTGGTCGAATGGCAGGCCTTCCTCTTCACATAGCCGCTTCCATGCCTGAAAATGCGCCTCAGCTGTATCCGTCAACACCCCGTCAAGATCAAAGATCACTGCATCGACCTGCGGCCGCAGCATCGTGAAACCGCCCTCATCCAGGGTAATGGGGCGCCCGTGATCGAACAGGGTCAATGGCGGCCCCTCGCAATGCCGGTAGCTTGCGCCTTCGGCATCAACTGTGATTTCCACCAGCGATCCGCGCCAGTGCAGGCGCAGGTTGAACGATTGCCATTCCGCCGGGCACCTTGGCCGCAGATGCAACTGCCCGCCGACAACCCGCACTCCGCCCCATCCCATCGCCAGGGCCGACCAGCTGCCGGCCATAGCGGCCATGTGCACCCCGTGATGGCTGTTGCCGTGGCGATCCTCCAGATCGACCAACGCGGCCTCGCGGTGGAAAGCCAGCGCCTCCGCGTCATCGCCGGTTTCTGCAGTCAGGATGGCGAAGGCAGTAGCCGAAAGCGTGGAATCATGCGTAGTCAGCGGTGCGTAATAGGCGAGATCGCGGCGCTTGATCGCCAGCGGGACGGTTTCCCCCACCAGGCTCAACGCCTGGATTACATCGCCCTGCTTGCACAGGCGGTGACGAAACAACAGTAACGGGTGGTGGTGCAGTAGCAGCGGAAATCGGTCCGCCGGAACGTCGGCAAGGGCGAATGCGGGCTTGTCGAGAAAACTGTCATCCTGCGGGTGCACACCCAGCTGCGGATCGGTTGGCAGCCACATGGCAGCGGCAGCGGCCCGCCATTGCTCGATTTCCTGCTCCGACAGCGCAATCCGGTGCTTCAGTTGCTCAAACATCTCCGGGCAATCACGTGCCATGTCCCCGGCCAGGTCGGCGGCAAAATCAAGGTGCCTGCGCGCCATCGTATTGGTGTAGAAATCATTATCCACCAGCCCGGTGTATTCATCGGGGCCGGTCACACCGTGGATAGTGAATGCCCCGCCGCGCCGTGGGTTGAAATGGCCAATTTCCAACCAGATGCGCGCGGTTTCAAACAGCATTTCCGCAGCATCGTGAACCAGTGCCTCGTCGCCCGTCACCGCGCGATACATGCTCAACGCATAGGCAATATCCGCATTGATATGATATTGCGCCGCGCCGGTGGGATAATGCGCCGAACACTCATCTCCGCCAATTGTGCGCCAGGGGTAGAGCGCACCATGGCGGTGCCCCATCTGCCGCGCATTGCGGCGCGCCTTGTCAAGCGCGCCCATCCGATACCGCAGGACATGCGCCGCCAGTTCGGGCCGGGTGAAGGCCAGAACGGGCAGGACGAACACCTCGGTATCCCAGAAATAGTGCCCTTCGTAGCCTTCGCCAGTCAGGCCCTTGGCGGCGATGGAATGGTAATCTTCGCGGCTGGCGGATTGAAACAGATGGAACAGCGAAAAACGGATGGCGCATTCAAGTTTGGCATCGCCTGTAATGGCGATGTCGGCGCCTGCCCAGTATCGGGTGAGCGCCGATTGAGTGCCGGCTGCCAGCGTGTCCCACCCTGTCTGCCGGTTGCGCGCCACCAGTTTTGCCGCTTTTTCCTCGCATCGATCTGCGATGGCATAGGCCACATGGCGATCAATCCGCACAAGTGCCTCACCCACCAGATCGCATTGGACGATGGCGATACCATCTTGTGCGATGACTTCACCCGTACCGCGGACGAGATCGAGAGTCTGCGCCATGGCGAGCGTGCGCGTCTCTGTATCCAGCCCGGCAGAAAACCGCGCCTGCAATCCGTCGTCGCTGATGCTCTCCCGCTGCAGCAGAGCGGCCCGCTTTAAGCGCGGATCCAACGGATCGGACGCATCGAGCACCGGGCATTCGAGCGGAAAGCGGATCGCCAGCCGGCATGATCCGCCCGTAACGCGGGCCTCTATCCGGCTGGCACAATGGGCCCCGGCCCCGTCCGCAACCAGGCGGGATATGTCCAGATGCAGAACGCGGGCATCGTCTAACGGCCAACTTGTGGTCCGGTTCAGAATTCCGCTGGATAGGTCCAATTTCCGGGAAAATTCGAGCGGCGCGGCAGTGCCGGGATCGAATGGCTCCCCGTCGACCAGCAATTCGATCCATACCGGGCTGGGTGCAGCAAAGCGGACATCGGATTGGGCGGCAAAGCCCGTAAAGCTCTCGTGATAGGTGATCGGAATGGCGACATGGGCATCCGGCAAGATAGCGACATTCTCGCCCGCGCATTCGTCCAACCCGCCGCGCACTCCAATCGCACCATTGGCAAGCGCGAACAGCGAACCCAGCGCGGCCTCGCCTTGCTGGTCGAAAACGGTTTGTTCCAGCCGCCAGCCGCCTTCGATGGCAGCAAGGGTTTGCGTATCGCTCAAAACTCTCAACTCTCCCTTGCGCAACTTTTCAGGCGATTAACGCACCCGTTGCTTCCGAAGGTCGATGCTTGGTGAATGATATCGATGTCAAGACATCGATATCATAAATGATGTTATCGATGTCATTTTGTTCCTGAGAAGTGCCATAGTGTGGATTTTTAACAACAGTGTCGGGTGCCAGAAGCCCCTCAGTCAGCTCGCGCGAATAATCAGTTCGACCGGCATTTCTTCCGAATCGGCGTGTTCGCCCTGGATCGCCGCCAGAGCTTTGCGTGCCAGAAGCCGTCCGCCTTCGTTCCAATGCTGACGCACCGTAGTTAGGGCGGGAACAAAAAATGAAGCGCTTTGCGAATCGTCAAAACCGATTACCGAAACATCGCCCGGCACTTTTCGCCCGGCTTCGGCCAGCGCGCGGATGGCCCCCATGGCAATGGCATCATTGCTTGCGAAAACCCCGTCAATCCGGTTGCCGTGTTCTTCAAGTATGGTCTGCATCGCATCATGGCCCGCCACAAAGCTGAATTCACAAGCGCGCTCCGCCACCAACATCGCGCCATGCTCTGTCAGGCGGGTAACAAATCCGTCGCGCCGGTCCGACACTTCGGCGTGTTCGGCATCGCCAAGAAAGACCAGCCGCTTGCGGCCAAGCTGCTGCATGCGTTCCGCCGCCAGCGCGCCCCCGTCGCGATTGTTGCTCCCTACTACCACATGCCGCCCCCCGGCACGCACCGCTCCCCAGACAACCAGAGGTATATCCAGCTTATCAAGACCGGCAACCGCATCGTTATGGACACCTTGCCCGAGCAGGATAATGCCATCAACCGAATCGGGGGATTTGGCAAATGTCCCAAGGGTGGAAAGGCTGAGCGTGTAATTGGCACTCGACAATTCCTGGATCAGGCCGCCCAGCAGGGCAAGCGGATATGGCTCGCTCATCGGACGCACGGTTGAAGGCGCCATTTCCAGCACCACCGCAATCGTATTGCTGCTCCGACGCCGCAAATTGCGCGCCGCCAGATTCATGCGGTAACCGGCCTTTTCCGCCACCGTGATAATATGAGCTCGAGTTTGTTCACGCACCGAAGGATGCCCCGAAAGAGCGCGCGAAACCGTGATGGGTGACACCCCGGCCAGCTTGGCCACATCGGCCATTGTCATTTTATCTTTTTCCTTGGGCATTTAACTCTCAGCTTCACTTTGCTGCGTCCTGAGTATCGCCAAAGCCTCAAGCTGTCAGCCACTTATATATGGACGCAGACCAGACTTGGCATAGCTCCAAGCCGGTTACCGGTCGGAAATATCTTTCAGGAAAATCTAGACCAGTCCCTATACGTTGATCTTGATCAGTAGAGCTTCCTGTACCCAGAGCACCGGGCTGCGGTTCTGATTGTCAGCCCAGCAGCCGAGCGAGTTGTGCTGCTGTCTGCTCTATCGGCGCGCGGCTGCATTCAACGCGGGCCATCACCAGGCTGCCTTGCAGGGCGTTGGTGCAGACGAGCGCCATCGCCTCCGCTTCCTGAGCGTCGTAGCCATCACCGATCAGGCTAGCCCGCAGGATGCGCAAGCGGGCAGCGAAGGCCTGACGGCCCGCTTCGGTCAAGGCGCGGTCTGCCGGTGCCAGTTCCAGCAGCACGGTGGTCATCGGGCAGCCGTCACGGAAACCTGATTTCTCCATCCAGACAGCTAGCATCGCAGCATGTTCGACCAGCAGTTCAGCGGTGGAAGAGGTTCGCGCGGCAATCTCCTCGATCGTCTCAACCACGCGGCGCCCAGCCTCCTCGACAGCGGCGACCGCTATCGACGGCTTTCCATCGGGAAAGTAGTGATACATCGAGCCCTTGGGCGAACCGCTGGCCTCCACCAGATCATTGAGGCCGGTGGCTGCATAGCCGCGTTGACGGAACAGCTTCACGGCCGCATCGATGATCGGCTGCCGGTTTTTTGCCTTCGCGGCCATCCTGAACCTCCACAACCCATGTTGCCTGCAGGTCAAGCCTGCCCCTCAATCTCGGCTGCGTCAACCCTGTGTACTATGCAAATTATATTGACTGGTCTATTTAACTTTATCATGCTACCCGGTAAATACCGGAGAGACTGCCATGACTTCGGGTGGGACCTATCTTTGCCAAGATGGCCTTGCCACAATCACCATCGACGATGGCAAAGTGAATGTAATGACAACTGCCTTGCTGGGTGAGTTGTGGCGGTTGGTGAATCAGGCACGGTCCGATCAGGCCATGATCCTGCTGCGGCCCGGGCGGGATAAAGTCCTCTCGGCAGGCTTCGATGTGAAGCCGCTGGCGAGCGGCGACCGCGATGCGAGCCGCGCGTTGCTCCAATGCGGTGTCGACGCAATTCTTGCACTGTTGGGGCACCCTTTTCCGGTCATCAGCCTCTGCGCGGGGCATGGGGCATTCGGCGGCTGCACTTGCGATCATGGCGGCGCGGCGAACCCATGCATTGTGTGCGCAGGCCTTTGTGACGATTGCCGCACCCTTCACGCCCTACGTCCCGCTCAACCGCTTGCGATCAATGGGATCCGAAGGAGGCGCAATTGACGCGGTCATCCGCTGCTCGGGAAAAACCACGTGATGCGCGCCGGTACGCTCGAAAATGCGTGCGTGTTTCTCGTTGGTCGCCTTGGCCCAGATATTCTTCAGCCCGAGGTCGGACAGCGCCAGCACCGTCAAGAAGCTGGCCTCGATATCATGGTCAACAATGCCGCGCACCATCCCGCAGTATTGTTGCCGTGAGTTGAGCGATCATTTGGGCCTTGATGTCCGAACCAGCTGAAGTTCAATCCGTTTCAATTCGCGCATCAGCCGATTATATTCCAGAGACGGAAGCAGTGCCATCTTCATTACCGCGGATACGATTAGTAGCACCGCCGAAGGCAGACCCCACCGAAGCTGCGCTACTGGTTCGTCAGCGTTGAAGAAGTGCCAGCCAGCCCAGGCGCCAGCCAGAAACATGGCCGCTTGGACTACCATCAAGACCAAGTTCACCCAGCCGGTCGGCCCCTGGATAATAGCAAGCGACTGAGTGAAAAAGCCACCCTCGCCGTCTATGCTGCGGAGGAGTTCGCTCTCCTCCGCGTCCAGGGCCTCGTCGATCATCAGATCGAGATCTCGCATTGTTCATCTCCTTCCAGCGCCGCACGTAATTTTCGTCGGGCATGCATGAGGCGGGTCTTTACCGTGCCCACCGGAACGTTGAGAGCAACTGCCACCTCAGCGACGCTCATTTCTTCCAGATGAAATAGCGCCACCGCAGCGCGCTGATTCTGCGGCAAGTTGCGCACTGCTGCCCGAAGCCGCTCGTGTTCCAGTGCAACTCCCGCCTCTCCCCCATTTTCCTTTGACGGTTCGGCAGAGACAGCCTCGGCGAGCTGACGCCGCCGCACCGCGCCCTTGATGTGTCTGGCGCAGCGGCGTGAGACAATTCTGTAGGCCCAGCTTGGGAAGGCCCTTTCATCCTGCAATCGGCCAATTGATCGGATGATCTCCACCCAAGCTTCCTGGGCTGCATCTCGCGCCGCGTCGGCATCGCCGGTCAAGCGCAAGGCATGGGCGGTTAACCTCTTTCCCCAGCGTCTCGCCAGAAGGTGGAACGCGCGGCGATCTCCGGCCCTCGCAGAAGCAACGAGAAATTCGTCCAAAAGTCTCGCCGCCGACTGACTCAACGCATTTCTCCATCCATCGAAAATGCAATTTTCTCCAATTCGCCATTTGGTTCAAATGAACTCATGGCTTTTACTGGCGGAGGCGGGCTACATTCGACATTGAAACTCTTTCAAATTCAATAGAGCTAGCTTGATTGCCAGTCGACTGGTGGACTGCATCATAGCAACGTGCCGTCAACGTCCATGGTGCTTATTCCTCTCCTCGCCGCTCAAAATACCAGTAGAAAAAACACGCAAGCAGCAGGTTCATTGTCAGCCCGACCGCAAGCGTTGCCATAAAGGGAGAAGCACTGGTGGTAAGCCAAAGCGCCTTCATCTGCCAGTAGGCGGGCGAAAGCCAGGCCAAATAGAGCATGGGCGGAGCCGCAAAGTAAGCGATCACCGGCAGCGCCAAAACACTGTTCGCCACGCGCATCACGGCCAAAGCAGCCATCTTGTTCCGGGCGAATGCCGCCATTGCCAGCGCCACAACCGGGGCGCTGGTTCCATTGATGGCTGCGAGAAGTGCTACCGTCCCCATGGGGATCGGGGCGAGACCCGCCAGAGGATAGGCAAATATTGTCACGCCGACCGAAAATACCAGCGGGATGAAGAGTCGCGCCGCGATGTAGACGGCAAAAGAAACCGGCATCACCCTTATGGCTATCAACGTATGCTCGTCGCGTTCGTTGACAAGCAATAGCCCATAGATTGCGCCTACCAAACCAGGTGCGATAGCCGTCAGCACACTCATCAGCAGCAATGGTGCGGCGAGCGACACTTCTGCACCCAGTTCACCACCCAGATAGGAGGATAGCCAGGCTGCCATAGTGTCAGGGTTTGGTAGAGCGAACCGGAATGCTAGCGCTATTGCCAATGGCGCGATAATTATCCCGGCCATCAGCGGGTCTCTTATGATCTTTCGCAAATCAGCTGTTATCAGGTTCACCGCGATCCTTCTGCGCGGCCTGACGCCCGTTGAGAAGATCATCATGATCCGCCGATCCGTGCCTGCATTCGCCCTATTGCAAAGTGGGCGAGGATTGCGGCCACTGCTGCCCACACAATGGTTGTAGCGCCCGCGGTAAAGAGTCCCTGCCGGGCGTCCAGGTCAAAGGCCTGCTCGATCAACGCCATTGGACCGGATGTCGGATGCCACAATAGCCATTTCTGCGGGATGCCCAGCAGCACGGCATAGCCGGGGACGCCGAGCAACATGATCGTGCCGATCATCGGCAGCAGGAAGGCATTGAGATCGTCAAAAAATGATACGAGCAGGAAACCGAACATGCCTGACATGCAAGCAGCACCTGCCAATCCCGCTGTCAAAGCGACTGGCGAAAAGTTGGCATCGTAGACGGCCAGCACCAACAAGAGCATCTGAGCCAACGAGAACAGGCTGACCATCAATACACGTGCCGCCATATAGGCCCAGGTCGGCATCGGGCTTACGCTAAGCGCCGCGAATGCACCTTCGCTTCGTTCGAGGAGAACCATAAGACCCACCAACATGACGGGCGATAAGACGACATCGAAAAGGATGATTGCAGCGACAAAGTTCTCGTATCCCGCAAAATCCAGTTGCGACGCATGCATGGCAATCAGCAGCATCAAAGCAAAAACCACGATGCTGACCCACACATAGCCCGTGCGATAAAGGGTTCGCATGTCGTTCTGAACCAGATGAGCGAACGCGGTCATGCCAGTTTCTCCCCGGTCACTTGCATGAAGACGTGTTCAAGGCTCGGCTCCAGGGAATGGATTGACTGGATCCGGTCCTCGGACAGAAGATTCTGAAAGCGTTCGTTGCTGGAAAGCCCGTCGAGCGTGAAGCGTTCGGCATTGACCACTCCGTCAATTCCGGTGCGAACCTCCACGATCCGGTTGCTATGTTCCAGCCGCAAGGCGGACGGCGCACCAACGCGGACCAATTTACCGTTCACCAGAAAACCGACCCTATCGCAAAGTTCGTCGGCGACGTGCATGTCGTGGGTTGTCAGGAAAACCGTTGCACCTTGTTCGCGTTGGCGCAGGATGAGGTCACGCACCTTTCGTGCATTGCCGGGATCCAGGCCCGATGTGGGCTCGTCCAGGAACAGGAGCGAAGGCTTGTTGATCAGGGATCGGGCCAGGTTCAGGCGAGTTTGCATCCCTTTCGAGAATTGCTCGACCCGCTTGTTCGCATCGGCCCGCAGCCCCACCCACTCTAGGACTTCCTCCGGCGCAACAGTGGTCGTGCTGAAAAAGGAAGAGAAAAAGCGCAAATTCTCCAAAGCGGTGAGCTTGCGATAGTTGGCGGGCAGTTCGAAACAGACGCCTACGCGCTCAAAATATTCCGGTCCCCAATCCTTCAATGCCAGGCCCATGACGTGTATGTCGCCGCGATACCCCCGAAGCAATCGGAAGAGGATTTTTTGTGCCGTGCTTTTGCCTGCACCGCTCGGTCCGAGAAACCCGAAAATCTCACCCTCCCCAACGGAAAAGGTGAGCGAGTTGACCGCCGGAGTTTTGCCTCCATAAGCAAACGTTAGCCCATTAGCCTTGATCATAGCGCCCCCTGTTCGAACTCTCGGATATAGGTGGCTCCGTTTCCACAATCGGTTCAATTCGAACACAAAGGTTGTAGGCAAGCAGGTATATGTCAGAGGTTCGCAGATCGGCTCGACCCCGTGAAGCCCGCGGTTATCATCGATAAACGTGATCTTCGCTTGAATGGGCGCCAAGGAGTTAGAGGAGTGCAATTGCTCAAATTTACGCCCTTTGAGAAAAGGCCGCGCGGCACGATGTCGTGATAGGATAACTAACGCGGAGATTCTAGCAATCGACGATCCGCACGAAAGGCTGCAAGGCGCCTTACAATTCCCCCATCGAATGTGGCGACCCGGCGGCGGCTTAAGCACGGCGTCTTCCATTCGCTCGTCGATCTCCAGGCCGCGATCAATCGCTTCATCCGCGAATACAACGCTAACAACCCCAAACCCTTCATCTGGAAGGCCGATCCTGATGAAATCATCACAGCTCGAAACCGCGGGTTCCAAACGTTGGAATCAATCCACTCTGGTGTGGCGATATTGCCGAGGAAACGTGTGCGCACCTCGTGGAACGGAGTTGGCCAGCCATACTTGTCAAGCAGCACACGGATGGTCTTTTCATCCGGCGACTTTGGTTGGCTGCGATTCTTCATGTCCTGACGATAGCGCCGGTAGGCAACGCATGCGAGGGCTACTGTAGTTTTTTGCTTTTTTTCAGATTGCCAGGTTCCGCTCCGCCCTAGTACTACAGTTGCATTTGCTTTGGATTTCTGATTCTATGCCTCAGGTCGGTGGAGGATTGGATGATGACAGTTGCGCAATGGACAGGAACGCTGGCTGATTGGCAGGCGGCACTTGAGGATTTGAAGGGACACCTTGCGCCGGCGCTGGGCCGGGCCGAGACCAGGGCCTCGGGCGGCGCGTTCATCGATGGGCTGCTGTCAGGCGCCGAACGCAAGACGG
>JBGSJO010000008.1:0-29280 GCA_041741895.1 Pontixanthobacter sp. | reverse complement strand
GGGCGGCGGCGGCTTCGCGCAGCGTCGCCACCAGATCGACCTCGACGCCTTCGCCAAGCGCCCCGGGATCAACCCCGAGGACCGCAGCCAGACGGGCCACCAGATCGTCCCCGATGCGGCGCCGGTTATGTTCGATCAGGTTCAGGTAGCTGCCGGAAATCCCCGCCGCCGCGGCCAGATCGCTTTGCCGCATCCCCGTGGCCAGACGCCGCTCGCGGATGCGCGTGCCGGTAAGTTGCCGCTGGACCATGCTGTGCCATCCCTGCCATTTGAAAAATGGCCCATCGGCGCAGTCTAAAGGGTTTTCAGGCCGCGACAATACGGCGCCGTGGCCGGCCGGCCGGCAAGCTTGCATTAACCAGCGTTGGCGATCGGTGTGGGATCGCGACGCGGGATCGGCTATAGCAAAATTGGGCGGGGGCGCCCGTCGTGGAGGTCAGTTATGTCCCTTCTTCCGCCTCTCGGTCTGCCGGTCGCGTCCCCGTCCGGCATGGTATTCCTTGCCACCAAACACGCGTCCGGCCTACTGACGGTCTCTGGCACAGCCTCGCCGTCCGGGCGGATTGCCGGGTCGGACATCGTCACGCAGCCGGACCGGGTCGCGCCACCCGACAATGTCACCCCGTCGCGCACCACGTTGGAAGTGCGCCGCGCGGTCGAGGCCGACATGCTGGCGCGATCCGAGGATGCTGCGGCCAAGCCCGACCTGCGGACGCCGGACGCACCGGCGCTGTATGTCGCCGCACGCCAGATGCTGCCAGTTTGACACCCGAAGGCCGGAAACATGTCCGGGGCCGTGCGCGGCCGGGATCAGGCCCGGCGATCAGCCGGGCGCGATCAACCGGGCACGCAGATCGGTTTTCAGCACCTTGCCATAGGCATTCTTTGGCAGCGACGCGACGACCACATAGCGTTTCGGGCGTTTGAACCGGGCGATGCGGGTCAGGCAGTGCGCATCCAGCATGGCGGGGTCCAGCGCCATCCCGGGGGCAGGCACCACAAAGGCCACCACCGCCTCGCCCCATTCGGGGTCGGGCGTGCCGATCACGGCGGCCTCGTGGACCGACGGGTGTTCCAGCAGCGCCTCTTCGACTTCGCGCGGATAGATGTTGGTGCCGCCCGAAATGATCAGGTCCTTGGACCGGTCCTGCATCGTGACATAGCCGTCATCATCCATGAACCCCATGTCGCCCGTCCACAGCCAGCCGCCGCGCAGGGTGTCCTGACTTGCCGCCGGGTTCTGCCAATAGCCCGGCATCACCACATCGCCGCGCACAAGGATTTCGCCGATCTGCCCGCGCGGCGGATCGTTGCCATCACCATCCGCGATCCGGACCGCGACGGACGATTGCGCCCGCCCGACCGAGGCCAGCCGTTCGCGCCAGCGCGGATGCGTGCGGTCAGTCACGTCGTGGCGCGACAGCGCGGTGATGCCCATCGGGCATTCGCCCTGGCCGTAGATCTGCAAAAACACCGGGCCGAACCAATCGACCGCGTCGATGATGTCGGCCAGATACATCGGCCCGCCCGCATAGATGACGCTGCGCAGCCCATCCCCCCGGTCCCCGGCCGCCTTGGCATAGGTGGTCAGTCGTTTCACCATCGTCGGCGCGGCGAACATGTGCACCCGGCCATGCGCGCGCGCCAAGGTCAGGATCTCGGCCTCGTCAAAACCGCCGGATGCCGGGCAGACATGGCGCGCGCCCTGCATCACGTGCATCAGGCAATAGATGCCGGCCCCGTGGCTGAGCGGGGCCGCATACAGCGCCGTATCTTCCGACGTCACCTGATCGACATCGGCGAAATAGCTAAGTGCCATCACCGTCAGCATCCGGTGCGTGATCATCACCCCCTTGGGTCGTCCGGTGGTGCCGGAGGTGTAGAACAGCCACGCCAGATCGGCGGGCGCACGGTGCACCAAAGGCAATGGCGGCGACCGAACCGCGTCCAGCCATGCGGCACTGCCCAGCGTGACCTGCGGGATGGCGCAGGCTTCCGCCAGATCGGCACCGCTATCTGGTGTGACCACAACCCGCCCTGCCCCGGCATTATCGACGATCCACGCCGCCTCGCGGCCATGCAGTTTGGCGTTGATCGGCACCGCAACCGCCCCGGCCCACCAGATGCCCCAAAGTGCCACCAGATAGTCCGGCGTGTTCTTGGCAAACAGCGCCACGCGATCGCCGTCCGCGACGCCCCGCCCGCGCAGCCAGCCGGCAAAGCCGGCGGCCTGACGGGCAAAGCCCGTGTAATCCGCCACGCAGACCGTGCCGGAAAACAACGCCGGGCGGGCACCGCCTTCCCCTTCAGCGGCGCGGGCCAGCCAGTTTGCGATGGTCATGGCAATCTCCCTTTTGCTTGCGCGCAGAATTCCACCATCGCCGCAGCAGAGCAACCGGCGGCGCGACGCCCCCACGCCGCAATGGCGCTTTCACCATACGCACGGATGGGATAAGGAACGTCGCAATCCACGAAACGGGGCGCCGGACGCCCGCCAAGCACAGGGTTTCGGACCATCATGACCAAAAACACCCATGACAGCGATGTCGCCTTCATCGCGGCCCTTGCCGCGCTGTTGAAAGGCAATGACCTGACCGAAATCGAGGTCTCGCGCAGTTCCGGTGATGACAACATGCTGAACGTGCGCGTGTGCCGCCAGATCACCGCCGCCCCGTTGTCGCCAGTGCAGCATATGGTCACGACCGCGCCGCAGATCGCCGCGGCCCCATCCGCCCCCGTATCCACCGACCCGTCCAGCCTGCCGGGCGTCGTGCCATCGCCGATGGTCGGCACGGTTTACCTGCAAGCCGAACCGGGCACGCCCGCCTTTGTCACTGTCGGCGCGCAGGTGATCGAAGGGCAGACCATCCTGATCATCGAGGCGATGAAGACGATGAACCAGATCCCCGCGCCGCATGCGGGCATCGTGAAACGCATCCTTGTCGAGGATGGCCGCCCGGTGGAATACGGTGCCCCCCTGATGATCATCGAGTGAGGCCACCGGCATGTTCGACAAGATCCTGATCGCGAACCGGGGCGAGATTGCGTTGCGCGTGGTGCGCGCCTGCCGCGAAATGGGCATTCCCTGTGTTGCGGTGCATTCGACCGCCGACAGTGACGCGATGCATGTGCGCATGGCTGACGAGGCGGTGTGCATCGGGCCGCCGTCCTCCACCGACAGTTACCTGAGCGTGCCCGCGATCATTTCCGCCTGCGAAATCACCGGCGCGCAGGCGATCCACCCCGGCTATGGCTTTCTGTCGGAAAACGCCAGTTTCGTGCAGATCGTCGAAGATCACGGGCTGACCTTCATCGGACCATCGGCGGCGCATATCCGCATGATGGGCGACAAGATCACCGCCAAGGAAACCGCCGCGCGGTTGGGCATTCCGGTGGTGCCGGGATCGGCGGGCGGGGTTGCCGATCTGGACAGCGCGCGGCGCGTCGCGGCCGAGGTCGGCTATCCGGTGATCATCAAGGCCACCGCCGGCGGTGGCGGGCGCGGCATGAAGGTGGCGCGCGATGCGTCAGAACTGGACACCGCTTTTGGGACCGCGCGCAGCGAAAGCAAGGCCGCGTTCGGCAATGACGAAGTTTATATCGAAAAATACCTGCAACGCCCGCGCCATATCGAAATTCAGGTGTTCGGCGATGGCAAGTGCGGCGCGGTGCATCTGGGTGAACGCGACTGTTCCCTGCAACGCCGCCACCAGAAGGTGCTGGAAGAGGCGCCCGGCCCCGTCATCACCGCCGAAGAGCGCGACCGCATCGGCAAGGTCTGCGCCGATGCCGTCGCCGCGATCAACTACATCGGCGCGGGCACCATCGAATTTCTGTATGAGGACGGCAATTTCTACTTCATCGAGATGAACACGCGATTGCAGGTCGAACATCCGGTGACCGAGGCGATTTTCGGCGTGGATCTGGTGCGCGAACAGATCCGCGTCGCTGCCGGCCTGCCGCTGTCGTTCACCCAAGGTGATCTGAAAATCAACGGCCATGCCATCGAGGTCCGGATCAACGCCGAAAAACTGCCGAATTTTGCCCCCTCGCCAGGCCGGATCACGCAGTATCATGCGCCGGGCGGTCTGGGCGTGCGGATGGATAGCGCGCTTTACGACGGCTACCGCATCCCGCCCTATTACGACAGCCTGATCGGCAAGCTGATCGTGCATGGCCGCGACCGGCCCGAAGCGCTGGCGCGACTGAACCGGGCGTTGGGCGAATTGATCGTGGACGGCGTGGACACCACGATCCCGCTTTTCCGCGACCTGTTGCACGAGCCCGATATTCTTGCCGGTGACTATTCGATCCATTGGCTGGAAAAATGGCTGGCGCGGACCTACGGCGGCTGACGATCTCTCAACGCCGGGAGGCGGTCGATGGCAGGCGATGGGCCTGATTTTTCAGCCGAAAAGCAGGACCTGACCCCGCAATTGATGCTGTCGGCCTATGCCATCGGGATTTTCCCGATGGCACAGGGGCGCGCATCCAGCGACCTGTTCTGGGTCGATCCGCCACTGCGCGGCATCTTTCCGCTGGACCGGTTCCACGTGTCCGGCAGCCTTGGACGCCGGATGCGGCGCGGTGGCTATGGCGTTCACCTGAACCACGATTTCACCGAAGTGCTGGATGCCTGCGCCGACCGGCCGGAAACCTGGATCAACCCCACACTGCGCCGGGTCTATCTGGGGCTTGCAGCGCAAGGGGCGGCGCATAGCTGGGAAATCCGCGGCCCGGATGGCGCACTATGGGGCGCGGTGTTCGGCATCACGCTGGGGCGGGCGTTCTTTGGCGAAAGCATGGTCAGCCGCGTGACCGACGGATCAAAGCTGGCACTGGCGCATCTGGTCGACCATCTGCGGCGCTGCGGGTTCACCCTGTTCGACACGCAGTTCCTGACACCGCATCTGCAAAGCATGGGGGCGGTGGAAATTCCGCGCACACGTTATCGCGCCCAGCTGGCGATCGCTTTGGAAGGGATGGCGCGCATCGACGCCGTGCCGCCCGACCCCGATCCGCGTCAGGTCTGGCAGCGGATGACCCAGACGTCATAGCGCGGATGGTCCAGCGCGTTCAGCGCCGGCGCGGACGCGATCATCCAGCCCTCGAACAGCGGCGCATCCTGACCCGCAACCCGGATCACCACGAACGCAAAGGCATCGCCCGCCGGGTTCCCCGCCGGATAGCGGCATTCGCGCATTTCAATCTCAAGTCGCCCGAAAT
Organism: Pontixanthobacter sp.; assembly: GCA_041741895.1. Lineage (GTDB taxonomy): Bacteria > Pseudomonadota > Alphaproteobacteria > Sphingomonadales > Sphingomonadaceae > Allopontixanthobacter. The sequence goes on along the minus strand of JBGSJO010000008.1, from coordinate 24,054 downwards.
CGGCAAACCCGCCCCGCGCAATGACAAGATCGGTGGTCTGGCCATTGACCTTGTCCAGCCCGCGCAGGATCGCGGCACCACCCTGTGCGACCTCGTCCTGTGCCGCGGCAGGCAGTGCCAGAACCGCCGCCGCCAGCACTGCGGCGCGGATCATTGGCCGGTGTCCCCGGACACGAATTTCAGCAACAGCGATACAAGGCTGACGGCACCTTGGGTATCTTCGATCTCGGCGCCCGGTTCGAAAAAGAACGGCGAGCCACCGGGGACCAGTTCAACGAAATTGCCGCCCAGCAGGCCTTCGGATGAAATCACCACGGCGCTGTCATCGGGCACCTTGAGGGTGGTATTCACCGTCAGCACGGTTTCGGCGCGATAGGTTTCGGGGTCTAGCTGGATGGCGGACACGGACCCCACCTTGACGCCCGCCAGACGTACATCCGTGCCGACGGTCACGCCTTCCAAAGACCGGAACGACGCCGTCAGGTCATAGCCCCGCGGGGCCGCGCCAAGTCCCGTCAGTTGCCCGGCATAAACCACAAAACCGATGGCCGCCGCCAGAACGGCCGCCCCCGCAATCAATTCTGCCCGGTTTTCTGTCATGTCATTCAGGCTGCCATGCGTCGTAATCGCGCCGTTCCGCCGGGTCGCCACGACGGATCGATCCGGGCGGCGCATAGGCCAAGGGCGTTCCGGTCAGGTTTTCCTGATGCGGCTTTTCCCAGGCCTTGTGTTTCAGGGGTGTCTGCGTCGGCGGTGCATCGTAGGTGTGGTGCAGCCAGCCATGCCAATCGGGCGGCACGCGGCTGGCTTCGGCCTCACCGTTGTAGATCACCCAGCGGCGCTTGCCGTCGCGGGTCTGGAAATAGCCGTTGCCTTCGGTATCCTCGCCGACCTTCTGGCCACGCCGCCACGTGTAAAGCTGCGTGTTCAAGGTCTGGCCGTTCCACCAGGTCACGGACCGCAATAGCGTTGTCATCAGGCCCATGTCGGATTCCCTTTTGGTGCCTTCTGGATATGGACCATTTCGCCACGCCCGTCCAGACTGGGTGGCGGCTGTGCGCCTAGACCGCCTGCGGCGCCAGCGCGGTCAGTTCGATCTCGATGCGGTATTTCGGGTCGATCAGGCCACATTCGATCATGGTCGCAGCGGGCGGGTTGGCGCCGAAGGTGGCGGCCAACAGAGGCCAGCAAGTTTCGAAATCACGACGATCCGGCAGGAAATAGGTGACGCGGACAGCATCCGCAAAGGTCGCGCCTGCCTCGGCCAAGGCTTTTTCGATGATCGCCAAAGCGTTGCGGCACTGTTCTGTCACCGTATCGCCTTGCCCCACGGTGCCCGCGACATGCACGAAACCGCCCGACACCACGGCGCGGGCATAGCCGATCCGCGCTTCATACGGGCCACCGGAAAAGATGCGACGCATGGCGGGTTCCATGAAAAAGGGCGGGGTTTCCCCGGCGCGTTGGCCTTAGCGGCTGGCCGCCGCCGGTTCCTTTTTCACGTCCGAATAGATCATCAACGGCGCGGCCTTGCCGGCGGCAGCTTCTTCGTTCACCACAACCTCGGTGATTTCGGCTTGGCCCGGCATGTCGAACATCGTGTCCAGCAAGATGTCCTCCATGATCGACCGCAGCCCCCGCGCGCCGGTCTTGCGATCGATGGCGCGCTTGGCGATGCCCTTCAGCGCGTCCTCGGTGAAGGTCAGTTTCACATCCTCGATTTCGAACAGGCGCTGATACTGTTTCACCAACGCGTTCTTCGGCTGGGTCAGGATCTGGATCAAAGCATCCTCGTCAAGATCTTCCAGCGTAGCGATCACCGGCAGACGGCCGACGAATTCCGGAATCAGGCCAAATTTCAGCAAATCCTCGGGTTCCAGTTCCTTGAACAATTCGCCGACACGGCGGGCATCCGGGTCCTTGACCTCGGCATTAAAGCCCATGGCCGAGCCCTTGTTGCGCTGCGCGATGATCTTGTCGAGACCGGAAAACGCCCCGCCGCAGATGAACAGGATGTTCGTGGTGTCCACTTGCAGGAATTCCTGCTGCGGATGCTTGCGCCCGCCCTGCGGCGGGACGGAGGCAGTGGTGCCTTCCATCAGCTTGAGCAGGGCCTGCTGCACGCCTTCGCCCGAAACGTCGCGCGTGATGCTCGGGTTTTCCGCCTTGCGGGTAATCTTGTCGATTTCGTCGATATAGACGATCCCGTGCTGCGCCTTGTCGACATTGTAGTCGGAGGACTGGAGCAGTTTGAGGATGATGTTCTCGACATCCTCGCCCACGTAACCGGCTTCGGTCAGCGTGGTTGCATCGGCCATCGTGAACGGCACATCGAAGGTGCGTGCCAGCGTCTGCGCCAGCAAGGTCTTTCCGCAGCCGGTCGGCCCGACGAGCAGGATGTTCGATTTCGCCAGTTCTACATCGCCGGCCTTCCCGCCATGCTTCAGCCGCTTGTAATGGTTATGGACGGCAACCGACAGCACACGCTTGGCGCGGTCTTGCCCGATCACATAATCATTCAGCGTGGTGAAGATATCCATCGGCGTCGGGACATCGCCATCCTTGCGCCCGGCGATACCGGCTTTGGTTTCTTCGCGGATAATATCGTTGCACAATTCCACGCATTCGTCGCAAATGAACACAGTCGGACCTGCGATCAATTTGCGCACTTCATGCTGCGATTTGCCGCAGAAACTGCAGTAAAGGGTACTCTTGGAGTCAGTTCCGCTCAATTTAGTCATATCCCGTTTTCCCGAATCCCCGCACCAAAACAAAGGGCGTCGATTCTGCCGACTGTATAGCCGGATGGCTGATAATCAACATCTAGGGCTACCATAGGCCGCCTTGCGGACAGCTGAAGCAGTAAGGTTGCTGAAATACTACAATTTAAATGTCCCGCCTCGAGACTCGCCTGTCGCGGGACATTATTGAATTTCCTGGCCGGGTTTTATTCCGGCGCACCGCCTGAACCCTTCTCGTCCGATGGCTCTTCACCTTCGGGACGGGTTTCGAACACCTTGTCCACGATACCGAACTTCATCGCTTCGTCCGCTTCGAGGAAAGTATCGCGGTCCATTGCCTTTTCGATCTCTTCCAGGCTTCGCCCGGTATATTTCACATACAGATCATTCATGCTTTTCTTGATCCGCAGGATTTCGCGCGCCTGGATTTCGATATCCGACGCCATCCCGCGCGCCCCGCCGGATGGCTGGTGAACCATGATCCGTGCATTGGGCAGGGCAACCCGCATCCCCGGTTCACCGGCTGCGAGCAGAAAACTGCCCATGCTGGCGGCCTGACCCATGCAGACGGTGGAAACGCGCGGTTTGATATATTGCATCGTGTCGTGGATCGCCATGCCGGCGGTAACCACGCCGCCGGGCGAGTTGATATACATCGAGATCGGTTTCGAGGGATTTTCACTCTCGAGAAACAGCAGTTGGGCGGTGATCAGCGACGCCATGCCATCTTCCACCTGCCCAGTGACGAACACGATGCGTTCGCGCAGCAGGCGGCTGAAAATGTCGAAGCTGCGTTCGCCCCGACTGGTCTGTTCAACCACCATCGGTACCAATGCGCCCGTAACCGGGTCAGTGGTGAATTGACCTTGCGTGCCGTAAATTTCGCCGGAATTGCCCAACAGATCGATCATGAATTACCTCGCTTGGATGTCGAACGTCTATGTCGGCCCTGCCCTGTCATTGTTCAAGGGTGATATTCAAGCGCGTTAACCGCTTGCATGCACAGCTAGGTCGCGACAGATGTATTGGATGAAAACATTTTCCTCAGCAGCTTCCGCCCTTCTCGCCTTGCCGATGCTCGCTTATGCTTCGATGACGATTGCATCATCACCGGAAACCGAAAGAGGTGCAGGGGCATATCTCGAACGCATTGCCGCGCTCGATGATGCGGGGCCAACGCTTAATGCCGTCATTATTGCCGCAGATCCGGCAAGTGCGATTGCCAGCGAAATCGCACTGGCGAATCTACCGCTTCAGGGCCGGACAATTCTGGTGAAGGACAATATCGAAACGCGCGAATGGGCCACCACTGCGGGCAGCCTCGCGCTCAAGGATAACCGGACTGGCCGCGATGCGCCGATGATCACCAATCTGCGCGCGGCGGGCGGCGTGGTGCTGGGCAAGACCAACCTCAGCGAATGGGCCAATATCCGTGATGACAATTCCACCAGCGGGTGGAGCGCGGTGGGCGGGCTGACACGCAACCCCCATGCGATCGACCGCAACACCTGCGGTTCTTCCAGCGGCAGCGCCGCAGCGGTCGCCGCAGGGTTTGCCTGGGCCGCGATCGGAACCGAGACGGACGGTTCGATCACCTGCCCGGCCAGCGTCAACGGCGTGGTCGGGTTCAAGCCCACCGTGGGCATGGTCAGCCGTACCCATGTTGTCCCCATCAGCCATTCGCAGGATACCGCCGGGCCGATGGCCAGATCGGTTGAGGATGCTGCGATGTTACTGACCGCGCTGGCGGGCAGCGATCCGGCAGACCCGGCCACGGCAGAGGCTGATGCGCGCAAAACGGATTTCGCGACAGGTCTGGGCAAATCATCACTGGTAGGCGTGCGAATCGGCGTGCTGCGCAAGCAGGTTGGCAGCCGCGGTGATGTGCGCGCGCTGTTCGATACTGCGCTGGCAGACATGGCGCGCGCAGGCGCGGTGCTGGTGGATATAGAGTTCGAACCAAATGGCGAAATGTACCGCGATGAATACGCGGTGCTGCTGTTCGAACTGCGCGAGGATATGGGCGCCTATCTTCGCAGTTTGCCGGGCAGTGCCATGCCCCGCAGTCTAGCCGAACTGATCGCCTTCAGCACCGCCAATGCGGAAGCTGAAATGCGCTGGTTCGGGCAATCCATCTTCATCGAAGCCGAAGCGACGACGGACCGCGCGGCCTATGACACGGCGCGGGCCAACGCGCTGAAATTGGCGGGCGCAGAGGGGATCGACAGGCTGCTGGCGGAAAGCGATGTAGCCTTCCTTATCGCACCAACGACCGGTCCGGCGTGGGTCAGCGATCTGGTAAATGGCGATCATTACAGCGGCGGGATCGGCGCAGGCAGTCTGGCCGCGATCGCCGGCTATCCCCACCTCACGGTGCCGATGGGTGCCGTAGAGGGATTGCCGGTAGGACTGTCGATCATGAGCGGCAAATGGCGCGATCACGATGTGCTAAAAACAGGCGCGGCGTATGAGCGGGCTCGCACGGTATCGCTGCCCGAGCCTTCATTTGCCCGGTGGCAACCCGAGCAGACCGAATAGCCCGCGCCGTTTACCCGTCCACCCGGCTCTGCCGGGCGCTCTCGATTTCTCTCTGCAGGAAATAGTTCAGCGCGGTCCGGATCGTGGCAATGGCCGCCAGCTGGCCGATTTCGGACCAACTCGGCGCGACTGCGGTTCGCAGAATATCCGCGCCAAGCAGCAGTTCCAGCGATAGCGCCAGCCAGCGCCCGAGCCGGAGCCTGATTTCTTCCTTTACATCATGGGCATGGTCGGCGGAGCGGCTTGCGCTGTGCCCCGAGACGGAAAGGAAGAGACGGATCACCGCTTCGGCCACTGCATAGGCAACAACCAGCGCAGCGATCGTTTCCACCACCATGGAAGCACCCAGTGTCATCTCGCGGAGCCAGACTTCGATCATCACAGATTACCCCGATTGCTGCCGCGCCTGCGATAAATGCAAGGCCAGCCAATGGCATAGGGTATTATAACCACGACGGCCCTTCCCGCCAGTGGCGGAAAGGGCCGTCGTTCCGGGAAGAATGCTTGCCGGCGCTTTACACCGGAAGACTTCTCCTATTTCTTGGCCGAGGCTTTCTTCGCGGCGGGTTTCTTCGTTGCCGCCGCCTTGGCCGGAGCCTTCGCTTCGGCGTTGGGCGCAACAGCCTTCTTGGCGGGCGCTTTCTTTGCTGCGACCTTCGCGGCAGGCTTCGCATCAGCCTTGGGCGCGGCAGTCTTCTTCGCCGGGGCGGTCTTCGCCGGAGCAGCCTTGGCAGATGCTTCCTTGGTGGGCTTCTCGTCCGCCTCGGATTTCTTGGCCCGTGCCTTCTTGGCGGCAGGTTTCTTTGCTGCGGACTTCTTGGCAGGCTTGGCCTCAGTCACTTCTTCCGCTTCGATCGCGGCTTCCAGTTCCTCGCGGGTTACTTCGCGCGCCGTTACTTCAGCCTTGTCGAACAGGAAGTCGACGACCTTGTCTTCGTACAATGGAGCCCGCAGCTGGGCGGCCGCCATGGGTTCGTTGGCAATGAACTGCAGGAAGCGTTCGCGGTCTTCGTTGCGATATTGCTGGGCTGCCTGCTGGGTCAGCATGGCCATTTCCTGCTGGGTCACTTCGACACCGTTCTTCTGCCCGATTTCGGACAGGAGCAGGCCTAGCCGCACGCGGCGTTCGGCGATGTTGCGGTAATCACCCCGTTCGGATTCGATTTCCTTCATCGCCTTGGCAGGATCTTCATCCTTCGCGGCTTCCTGTTCCAGTTGCGCCCAGATCTGGTCGAATTCTGCATCCACCATACCCTGAGGCACGGCAAAATCATGGCCTGCAGCCAACGTATCGAGTAATTGGCGCTTCATCTGCGTGCGGGTCAGGCCGTTCGTTTCCTGTTCCAGCTGGCCGCGCAGCAATTCCTTCAATTTGCCGAGGCTTTCCAGACCGAGCGACTTGGCGAATTCTTCGTCTGCCTTGCTTTCGGTCTCGACCTTGACCTGTAGGACGGTGATGGCGAATTGCGCATCCTTGCCCTTGAGGTTTTCGGCAGGATAATCCGCTGGGAAAGTGACCGTAATGGTCTTCTCGTCGCCGGTCTTCACGCCGGTCAGCTGCTCTTCGAAGCCGGGGATAAACTGGCCCGAACCAATTACGAGAGCGGCACCTTCGGCCTTGCCGCCTTCGAATTCGACCCCGTCGACACTGCCGGTGAAATCGATGATCAGCTGGTCGCCTTCGGCCGCCTTTTTGGTCTTGGGCGCGTCCTTATAGGCTTTCTGCTGATCGGCGATGTTCTTTACCGCTTCGTCCACTTGTGCATCGCTGACCGGAACGGTGAGCTTTTCCAGCTTCAACCCGTCTAGATCAGGCGTTGCGACATCAGGCAGCACTTCCAGCGAAACATTCAGCTGCGCATCCTTGCCTTCTTCGTAACCTTCTTCAAGGTCGATGGTGGGCTGCATAGCCGGGCGCAGTTTCTTTTCCTGCATCAGCGAATCAATCGATTCGCGGATCACATCGTTGACCATCTGCGCGTGCAGCTGTTCGCCGTGCATCTTCTTGACCAGATTCGCGGGAACCTTGCCCGGGCGGAATCCGGGCATTTTCACCTGCGGCGCGATCTTTTTCACCTCAGCATCGATGCGCGCAGCGATATCGGCGGCGGGGATGGTGAGCTTATACGCGCGCTTCAGCCCGTCATTCGTGGTTTCTTTGATCTGCATGAGGTGCAACTTTGCCTTTATGAATCTTTTTCAAATCTCTAATTTCCGCTTGTCGGCTTGCGGTCGGCGTTTGGTGCGGGCGAAGGGACTCGAACCCCCACATCTTACGATACTGGTACCTAAAACCAGCGCGTCTACCAATTCCGCCACGCCCGCGGGGCCCAAACGAAGCCGCAGAGCCAGGTTTTTCAGCCTGACCTTCACGGACAAGGGAGCGCCCTTAAAAGGCCGCGCGCAAAAGGGCAAGCGCGGAACGGGTCGGATGTGTTATGCATTGGTCAAGCGAAAGGAATTTTTTGATGGATAGCAACGGCAGGCCAGGCAAACGGCCAGATGAGGTGAACCCGGATCAGGGCGACACGGTCAATCCCCCAACACCCACCGAATTTCCGCCGGGGCGGGAGGATTTTGACCAGCCTGCGCCGCCGCAGCCCGATATCGCCCCGCCGCCGCCCGAAACACCGCCGCCACCCGATTCATTTTGAAGTCTGATCTTGCCGGGGGCGCATGCGGGTAATAAGGCGCGCGCATGAGTGAAGAAAACACCCCTGATAAGGCCGAGGCGGAAACGCCAGCGAGCCCGGAAACCCAGTCAGCAACGGACGTTCCGCCGGATCACCTGTCGGTGAACCCGCGCAACAGGATGTTCGATGAGGAAAAGCTGCGCCGCGGCGTCGGCATCCGGTTCAAGGGCGTGGTCCGCACCAATATCGAGGAATATTGCATTTCCGAAGGTTGGGTGCGCGTTCAAGCCGGCAAATCGCTCGACCGCAACGGCCAGCCGCTGACGATCAAGCTAACCGGCCCGGTGGAGGCATGGTACGAAGATCTGGGTGACAACCCGCCGGTCGCCAAGGCCTGATTCCGTGGGCCTGATTTAACGCCCGATTATTTTTCGTAACGCGCGATGGCGGCCCGCACCGGATCTGGCCGGGCTGGGACCGGACGCGGGGCTGCCTGTGCCATCCGCACGGATTGCGGCGCGGTAGCGACCTTTTTTGGTGCGGATTTGACCGGAGCGCCCATATCCGCAAAAGCCTGAGTGAACTGGGTGGACGGCCGGGCCGGGGGGTGCACGACCGGGTTCTGCAGGGCCAATTGCGCGATTCGATTATCCGCCTGCACGGGATTCGCCCTACCCTTGGCCTTCTCGCTGTAAATGAAGCCATGCACCGGCCACGCAGTCCTGCCCACAGCCTGCAACGGATCATACCAGACCCGAACCATGCTCCAGTCATTATCGGGCGATATATCCACCGCGCGGGCATCGCGTTCGATCTGACCGCGTCGCCCATTGATCGGCGACCAATTGGCATGGCTAATCAGAACTGTTCGGCGGTCGATCACCTTGCTGACTGCCGCAACATGGCCCAACGTCATGTTCTGGTGCGGCTGAAACACCATCACTGCGCCCACCTGCGGCCGGTTGCCGCGTTGATAGCGGCCTTCTGCCTGATCCCACCAGCTATGGGCATCGCCATATATCTGGATGCCGGATATTTCACGGGCAAATGGCACGCATTGCAGATAGGGCGGCAATTCACTGCCGCTGAATGACGCGCGGCGTTCGTTCGACCGATTATCAAATCCGATCGACATTTCGGCGGAGGTTTCCGCAAATGCAGCTGGAGGAACGGCAAATATCGCCGATAGGGCGAGAAAAGACAGCGGCAATTTCATGCCGCCTGTTTTGCCGCTTTAGGTTAGGATCGTGCTCCCGTTTATGGTTAACGAATATTAACCATGATCGCCGTGCAGACCGATCAACCTTGCTAATCTACAACTAAAGGGCCACCTGCCGCGCCATGTTACCGCAAGTCATCATTATCGGCCGCCCCAATGTCGGCAAATCGACCTTGTTCAACCGGCTGGTCGGCAAGAAACTGGCGCTGGTCGACGATCAGCCTGGCGTCACGCGAGATCGGCGTTCGGGCGATGCAGAGATTGCCGGACTGAAATTCAAGATCGTAGATACTGCCGGTTGGGAGGATGACGAACCCGAAAGCCTGCCCGGCCGGATGCGCAAGCAGACCGAAATCAGCCTGGTCGGCGCCGATGTCGCTCTGATGGTGATCGATGCGCGCGCGGGCATTACCACGCTCGATCAGGAAATTGCGCTATGGCTGCGCAGCCAGAAAGTCCCCGTGGTGATGGTGGCCAACAAGGCGGAGGGTAAATCTGCCGAACCGGGCATTTACGAAAGCTACGCGCTGGGATTTGGCGATCCGGTTCCGATTTCGGCCGAACATGGTGAAGGGATCTCCGACTTGTTCGGCGCATTATGGCCGCTGATCGGCGAAAGCGAAGAACGCATCGCCGCCGAAGAAGCCTTCGAAGCTGCGGAACTGAAGGTAGCCCGCCAGCAAGCACGCGACGCAGCAGAGGCTGCGGGCGAGGAATATATCGAGGAAGAAGCGGTCAAGGGACCGCTCAAACTCGCCATCGTCGGGCGCCCCAATGCCGGCAAGAGCACATTGATCAACCGCCTGCTGGGCGAAGACCGCCTGCTGACCGGGCCGGAAGCGGGCATTACCCGGGATTCGATCGCGGTCGACTGGAAATGGAACGATCCCAAAACCGGCGATATTCGCGACATCCGGCTGATCGACACCGCCGGTATGCGCAAACGCGCTCGCGTGGTGGAAAAGCTGGAAAAACTGGCTGTACAGGATGCCAAGCTGGCAATCGATTTTGCCGAAGTGGTGGTGCTGCTGCTGGACGCGACACAGGGCCTCGAACATCAGGATCTGAAAATTGCCAGCCAGGTGCTGGAAGAAGGCCGCGCGCTGATCATCGCGATCAACAAATGGGATGTGGCCGAAGACGCCAGCGGCCTGTTCAACGGCGTGCGCCATGCGCTGGATGAGGGCCTGGCGCAGGTGAAGGGTGTGCCGCTGTTCGCTGTGTCCGCACGCACCGGCAAGGGACTGGACGCGATGCTGGCTTCCGCATTCGAAATCCGCGCGAGTTGGTCAAAACGTGTGCCGACCGCTGCGCTCAACCGCTGGTTCGATGATGCGCTCGATGCCAATCCGCCCCCAGCACCGGGCGGCAAACGAATCAAGCTGCGCTACATCACCCAGGCCGGTACCCGCCCGCCCCGCTTCGTGGTGTTCGGCAATCGGCTCGACATGCTGCCCACCAGCTACGAACGCTACCTGGTGAATGGCATCCGCAAGCACCTTGGGTTCGATGCAGTTCCGGTGCGGGTCACGCTGAAAGGCAACAAGAACCCTTACGATACGAAGAAGAAATAGGTCGCCAGATGCCGGGGGCTAGCACCAGAAAAGGCAGGTTTCCCTGCCTTTTCGGTATTTTGGACAGATGAAACTCCGCCAGCCTATTTTGCTTTGGGAATATCAATCGAGCGCAGCAGATATGTGCCTTTGATGGTGCGGATATTGTTGTAAAGTTCGCGTACCGTCTTGTTGCTCTGTTCGATATTGGCGTCTCCCCATGCCTTCATGAAGGCATCATAACGAGCCTTGTTGGGCCCGATGTCGGCTGTATTGGCCATCCGGATGGTAAGCACCAAATTGAAACCATCACTGTCGCCATAGGGCACTTCGTAGATGCCGTAATCTACGATATGGCCCAATTCCTTAGCGACTTCGTTTGCCGCAACCCATGTTCCGCGCAAACCTTCAAAATAGCTTTCCATCATGCCTTCATCAACTTTGACCAAGGTCATTTCGATAACGCCGTCAGATGGGGTGTAATCTTCGTATATCGTCAATTGCGCTGCGGCAGGTGTCGCAATTGCGAGAACTGCCGACGCGGCAACTGCAAGCCCTGAACGGAATAGAATAGTTTTCAAATTTGCCTCCTGAAATATTAGATAAAGCACCTAATTCAGTGTGAGGCGACCCGGCTTTAACCCTTACACGCGGCGATAATGCATAGTGCCCGATGAAGAGTCAAATCCAAGAGAGAATTCCGCCGGATCAAGAAGTATCGACGAGTGATTTTAGCTCGCTTCCGCACCTTTACTTTGCAGCTGGACGTAGTTTTCCAGGCCCATTCGTTCGATCATGTCGAATTGTTTTTCCAGGAAATCGACATGCTCCTCCTCGCTTTCGAGGATCCGGGCGAAAATTTCGCGGGTCACGTAATCGCGCACCGACTCGCAATATTCGATGGCGTCCTTCAGCAGCGGGATCGCTTCGTGCTCCACCGCCAGATCGGCCCTGAGGATTTCCTCTACCGTCTCGCCGACTTTCAATTTGTGCAGCGCCTGGAAATTCGGGAGCCCATCGAGAAACAGGATGCGTTCCGCCAGGGTATCGGCGTGCTTCATTTCGTCGATACTCTCGTGCCGTTCGTATTCGGCGAGTTTGTGGACGCCCCAATTGTCCAGCACGCGGTAATGCAGCCAGTACTGATTGATCGCGGTCAGCTCGTTGGTGAGCGCCTTGTTCAGATATTCAATGACCTTGGCGTCGCCCTGCACACGATTTCTCCTGACTCAAGTTCGATGAAATTATGCGCGGCTGGCGGCGTTGTGACAAGGGAAAGGTTCCCGAAAACCCGGAAAATCCGCCATTTGCGAGTGATTTGCGTTAGTAAATGAATTACTCTGCGTAGACCGGTTCCCCGGCCAATTCGAAGCCCAATTCCCGTTCTTCGAACAGGATGGCTTCGGCATCATCGATACAGCTGCCGCAATTCGGGCGTTTGCCCAGTGCGGCATAGGCCGTCTCCGCATCACCGCCACAATGCCGTGCAACCCGGCGCAGTTCGCTTTCCCTGATGGCATTGCAGATGCAGATGTACATGCACATTCTCCAAACGAATCGCCCGAAGGCTGCTCGAAGTGTTACTGCGACTTAGTCGCAATAGCAAGCGGGGAATGTTGCCTCTTGATAGGAAACAGTTTCCAATAGGTCAGGCAACGCCACAACCATTCCAATGGACCGTAGCGGAAACGATCCAGCCATGGTTTCGACCAGAGCAACATCAGCGCCCATGTGGCGATCACAACAAGATATAGCTGCGGCCTGTCCAAACGACCGAACAGCCCCCCTGCCCAGCCATGAAACACTAGCAGCATGGCGATCGAAGTCCCCAGATAATTGGAAAATGCCATGCGTCCGGTTGCGATCACTCGCTGACCAAGCCATCCTGACACGCGCGCTCCGAACAGGGAAAGCAGTGCCAGCAGACCAAGAACAACTGGCAATCGCGGTAGCGGGGACAAGCCGAGAAATGCTGCCAAAGTGCCCCAATAGGTGAGACCTTCGCCCTTTGCCCATAGCGCAATCGGCAGCGTGAACGCGCTTCCAGCGATTACGCCGATCCAGCCCCATATCCGAACCTTGCGAGGGTCCATCCGGCCATCGAACAAGCCCATGCTGAACAGCGCCATGCCAATCAGCATCAGGGGCAGCGTTTCGAAGGCGAACAGGATCAGTTGCGAAAATGGTTGGGCCCCGTGTTCGACAAAATTATGGCGCAAGAAATCGGCATATGTGCCGTCCTGAATGATCGCGGTCTCAGCGACCCCGTCGGCCAATTCGTGGTTCTTCTGCAATTCCATGTCGCTGCGCATTTCCGAGTAAGGGGCCTTTGCCCCCAAATCGGTCTCGGCAACCAGATAAGGGAAACCCATCGCCCCCAGAAACATCATCGCCCCGACCAGATATCCGAGCACGCCGACCACCAATTGGGTCTTCGCCTTCCAGCGTAGGCATGCCATCGCAGCCACACCGCTGATCGAATAGAGGACCAGAATGTCCCCTCTCCATAAGAAGTAAAAGTGGAGCAGGCCAAATGTCAGCAACCAGAATAACCGCCGCGCCTGCAGCCCGCGCGTCGCCCCGCGTGCCCACGCCTTTTCCATGAACAGCATCAGGCCTGCACCGAACAGCAGCGTGAACAGTCCGCGCATTTTTCCGTCGATCAGCAGGAATTGGCCAACCCACATCCAGTCTGCGGTCTCTCCATGGGGAACAGTGAAGGCATCGGGATACATGTAGGCAGAAAAAGGCTGACCAAAGGCGACGATATTGGCCCACAGGATGCCCATCACCGCAATGCCGCGAATGAAGTCGAGGCTGAGCAGCCGGTCAGCAGCCGGAGCGATGGGGCCCGCGTTCTGGTCTGGAGTGGCCGCCTCCCAAGATACGGCATTGTGTGGATTGTCCATCGATACCCCCCTTAACTGGCAGGCAAGGACATAGCATCAAGGGAGAAACCGGCAAGGTAACTTGTGCCCGGCGGCACGGGCAATCGTTCAACATCTTCCGAAATATCGCGTTGTTCGGGACCGCTCTAGCGGGTGACCAGGCATCCTTGTCCGGCACGCTTCAGGCTGGCGCAGGCCTGATCGGCGGCGGCGCGGGTGGGGTATCCCCCGGCCAGCAGTCTGGTCAGCCTGCCGGTGGGAACGAGCAGCCGGACCTTGTCCGCCAATTCGCTGCGTGATGACAGTTGGCGCCACAATTTCTCTGCATTCCCATCAACGGAAAATGCCCCGAGTTGCACATTCCACGGCCCTGATGTTGCCGCCGTCACTTGCGCTGTGCGTGCCGGAGCAGGCTTTGGCTGTGGTTTCGTTACGGGATCAGCTGTGGTCGCAGCCGGGCTGTTCGGCCGGACGTAATCAGCCCCGGCTTTCGCCGGGCTTTCGGTGCCCGCCACCCGCCCTGCCTCGGCAATTGCAACCTGCGCTACCGTCACAGCCAGCGGAGCTGCGGCGTATGTCTGGCCGGGCATGTCGACACCAAGATCATCTGCGGCCAATTGGGCGGAGCGCCTGGCATCGGCTTCACGTTTGAGCACCTGCGCCAGGATCTGCGCCTGTTCGCGTTCGACGCGCGGAATGAAATCATCCATCTGTTTGATCGCGGCGGAAGCTTGCGGCAAACCGGCGGAATTGGACAGTGTCAGCAATGCGTATGCGCGCGCCCAGTCCCGAGGCAGAAGATCGCCGTTGAAATGCGCAAGGCCGATCAGATATTGCGCGCGCGGATCACCCCGCTCGGATGCAGCGGCAAGCAAGGGCATGGCTGCTTCGCGTCGGCCATCTTGAAACAATAGCAGCCCGTAATTGTCCGCTGCCCTCAGATGGCCCTGCGCGGCGGCCCTGGCGTACAGCACTTCTGCTTGCGCCGGATCTGCCGCCACTCCGCGGCCCAGCCGATAGGCCTGTGCAAGGTTGAACTGTGCATCAGGATCGCCTTGCGCGGCCGGTTCGCGCCATTCACGCACTGCGGTATAAAAATCGCCTGCCGCCCACGCATCAACGCCCGCCTTGACATCGGCAAATGCAGGAACAGCAGCGGTCAGACCCGCGCCGCCCGCAATGCAAAGGCTGACAGCATATAAAATGGCACGCGCATGTTTCATCGATCCACAGATTCCTTGGTCGTAACGCAATATCCTGTCCCGGCGCAAAACCGCAATAGCAGAACGGTTCTGGCCGCCAAACCGGCCTGTTTGCTGGCTCGTCATAGTAAACCACCAGTTAGCAAGGAGTTTCCATGCGGATAAATTTTTCGCAGGGAACTGGATCCCGGGATTCAAGAAGGTTCGCAAAATCAGCCGGAAATGGTCCGCCGGCTCAAACAAGTGCCGCCCCGCGTTAACTTAAAATTAGTTGTATCCTGCGATTTCCATTGCCGACCCGCAGTGGTGCGGTGACGACAGACGGAATTTCAGGGGGATCGCGCTTTGCGTGTATTGGCATTAGCTTCGCAGAAGGGTGGATCTGGCAAGACCACACTCTCAGGCCATCTGGCCGTCCAGGCGCAGCGCGCCGGGGCCGGACCGGTTGTGCTAATCGACATCGATCCACAAGGTTCGACCGCCGATTGGTGGAACGAGCGTGAGGCGGAATATCCGGCCTTTGCCCAGACAACAGTGGCGCGCCTTGCGTCCGATTTGCAGATCTTGCGCCAGCAGGGATTCAAACTGGCCGTGATCGACACGCCGCCAGCCATTACCATGGCCATCCAGTCTGTTATCGGAGTCGCTGAACTGATTGTGGTCCCGACCCGGCCAAGCCCGCACGATCTTCGGGCCGTTGGCGCCACCGTCGATCTGTGCGAACGCGCCGGAAAGCCGCTGGTATTCGTGGTCAATGGCGCAACGCCTAAGGCCAAGATCACATCGGAAGCTGCTGTCGCCCTGTCCCAGCATGGCACCGTTGCCCCCATCACGCTCCACCACCGGACCGATTTTGCCGCCTCGATGATCGATGGTCGGACAGTCATGGAAGTGGACCCCGAAAGCCGGTCCTCTGCCGAGGTCGCAGCGCTGTGGAATTACATTGCCGATCGGCTGGAAAAGAATTTCCGCCGCACGATTTTCGCAGCTCCAAATATGCCCGCGCAGGCTTCGGGAGCTAGCCGTCCAGGTGGTGGCTTCGGTCGCCGTGTCGCCCAGTGAGCGCAGGTACAGCCAAGATGAACGATGCTTCCTTCGCTTCGCTGAGCCCCACCCTGCTCGCCCGGAAAGGCGGCGCCCGGCCAGCCATGCGGCCACAGCACGGCGGGATGCTCGGCTCCATTGGCTCGGGCCAAGATATATCTTCTGACGAGGGCCTCGACGATCTCGGCTGGAATGACATGGGCGATGAGCACGCGCCCCATCATGATGCCGATGTGATCAAGCTGACCCCTTCGCCGATGAATCAGGAAACTGCTGCCCATGCGCGACAGATGGATAAACAGTCAGGTGCCAAGCTGGCCGAATTCACTGTTTCCAGCAGTCCCGCACGCGACCAGCAGGATGTTCTGGCCAAACGGATCGAAAGAAAATCGCCCCCGATCCTGTCTGACGCCATCATGTCTAACGATGATGATGTGGACGATGAACAGGATGAGCCTGGCTTTGGCACCGGATATGCAGCCGGGCATGTGCTTGAAGAAAATCCCGGTCTCGGCGATGACGATTATGTCGAAGATGACGAAGGTCATTTCATAGGCTCTGGCCTCGAAATGCATGATGCGGCCGGTACCGAAGCGGATCATGGTTCTTCGCGCGCCATCACTTCTGACAAGCCATCGGAAAATTTACCGCAATTCAGAGCTGTAAAGGCGCAGAATCCGCCCCGCGCGCATCGTGTTGCTGCCGCCGACCAGGGCAAACGCGCTGCTTTCACCTTGCGTCTGGATGCCGAACGGCATCTGCAACTGCGCCTTGCCAGCACCATCACCGGGCACAGCGCACAACAGATCGTAACCGGTGCGTTGGACGCATTCCTGGCCGCAATGCCCGAACTTGCAACGCTTGCCGCTCAGGTGAAGCGGCCGGGCTCCGAAAATAGCTAAACAGGGGACAGACCATGAGCCGATCCGCACATCACGCCCGTTTCGTCACGCTAGCAGTAACGACCGCCCTCGCCACTTCGGCGCTGGGTGGTTGTACTACCACTGCGGCACCGCGCGCCGATATGTCGGCGGGCAAGGCGCAGATCGCACTTGCCAAGGGGCAAGCGGACAAGGCGCTGAGCCACGCAGAATCAGCAGTGCTCGCCGAACCCCGTAACGCATCCTACCGGGCCATGTTGGGCGCAGCCTACATGGAAGCTGGGCGGTTCCATTCCGCAGCCACCAGTTTTGCCGATGCCCGGTCGCTGGGCGATGACAGTCCGCGCACCGCGCTAAGCATGGCATTGGCGCAAATTGCCGCCGGCGACGCGCGCTCCGCGCACGCGCTGCTGACCGAATACCGCGACGATCTCGACTTCGCCGACCTGGGCCTGGCCCTGGCGCTGGCAGGCGATGCCAACCAAGGCGTGCACATCCTTTCCAACGCCATCCGCAGCGGACACAATGACGCGAAAACGCGCCAAAATCTGGCCTATGCCTTTGCTCTCAAGGGTGACTGGCGTTCGGCCCGCGTAATGGCCGCAGAAGATGTACCCGGCGACCAGATCAACAACCGGATTGCCGAATGGGCCAGCACCGTTGCCCCGGAAGATTTCCACCGCCGCATGGCCAAATTGCTGGAAGTGCCGGTAGTTGGCGATAGCGGCCAGCCTGCACAGCTGGCCCTTGCCAACACGCCCAGCACGCAGCAGATGGTGGCGGAAGCTGCCGCCGAAATGCCGGTTGCCGCGCCTGAGGCCGCTCCGGTCAAGATCCCGGCCCCAGCAATGGCAATGACAATGACGAACCCCAACGCCCCGCGCGAACTGCCGCCGCTGGCGAGCCAGACATTTGCCCCGCAAGCCGCCCCGGCAAGCGCACAGGCCCGGCCTGCAAATTTCAGCGACGCATTCGTCGCCCCGGCACCTTCCGCCGCTGCGGCAGCTTCACCTCGCGCTGTTTCGCAACCGGCAGTCGAGAAAGCTCCCGCCCGCACCGCAGCCCGCGGCCCGGTGAGGCGCGGCGATCACATGATCCAGCTTGGTTCCTTTTCAACCAAGGAACAAGCCCAGCGCGCGATCGGCGTTTATGCCAAGCGTTATGCAAATCTCGACCGGTATGACATGGTCATTTCCGAAGCCCGCGTGAACGGCAAGACATACTGGCGCGTTGCCGCTGGTGACATGGGCAAGAGCGAGGCCCGCTCGATCTGCTCCGGCGTCAAGGCGCGCGGTTACGGCTGCATCGCCTACGCCGCCGCCACCCCGCTGCCCGGCGCAGTGGATGCCGGGGTCCGGATGGCCCGCCGCTAGGATATTCCCCTGACCTACAGCGAACTGCCCCGCCCCTGCAAAGAGGCGGGGCTTTTTATGCTGGCAATGTCCAAAAAATGACCGGTTGAACCCACCACCGGAAACCGTAAATAAAGGGAGTTGTGACGCCTCCATTTGCTTCCGGCAGGAACATAAGCCTCGACGGTTTGTTAAGGGGTTTAGCGGTCGTGAAACGCGATCGCGGCAAATTTGGATTGGAGTGATCAAATGCGCGGCATTATCGGAACCATTATAACCGTCGTGGTTATTGTAATTGTTCTCAGGGTTTTAGGGGTCCTTTAGAAAAAGCTTTCCCTCACCGCGCTGCCCATTGGTGGCAAAGTCGCTTGGAGGGATTTGCATTGGATTGTCGCCTGATCAATTCAGATTTTTACCGGTTAAAATGGTTGCGGCGAAATGCCTCGGCCCTGCGGCAGTTAGCTGGAACTGAAACCTAAGCTAAACCGTTGATCTATCAGACAGTCGAACTGGCTGCCTTTTTACAAAAGGAGATCAATAATGGGTGAACTAACCGACAAAGCAAAAGGAGTCGGCAACGAGATTGCCGGCAAGGTCAAGCAACAATCAAATGATCCCAAGACCCGCGCCGAAGGCCATGCCCAGGAACGCAAGGGTGAGGCACAGAACCTCAAAGGCAAGGTCGAGGGCGCTTTCGGCGATAAAATCTGACGCCTTCAGATAATCGAGGGGCGTCCGCAACAGCGGCGCCCCTTTTTCTTTGTCCCCACCGCTTGTTTATCCGGCCAGCCCGCTCGTCAGTCAATCGTGGGTCTGGGCCTAAACGCGAATGCCGCCCTTCCATAGCGCGGTTACTCTTCCCTGAGTCGGCTGCCCGTCGAACGGCGTGTTACCCGCCGTTGCTTCCATCTTACGGCTGTCGATGACCCACGGTTTTTCCGGATCGATCAACGCGATGTCTGCCTCATATCCTTCCCGCAGCATCCCCGCCTCCACACCTAGCAGACGCGCCGGGGCGCTGGCTATCAGGTCGAAAGCGCGGGGGAGGTCGATGACCTCGTCCCGAACCAGCGTCAGCACCATGGCCAGCAGCGTTTCCGCGCCTGCCATGCCCGGCTGTGCATCCGCAAAGGGCAATCGTTTGTCTTCCGGTCCGCGCGGATCGTGGCCCGAAGAAATCACATCTATCGTACCGTCACCGATTGCCTCGCGCACAGCTTCGCGGTCGCTTTCCGGCCGCAAAGGCGGGGACAGGCGGGCGAATGTGCGGAAATCTGCCGTGGCGAGATCGGACAGCATGAAATGTGCCGGTGTCACGCCAGCGGTTACCTCAAGCCCGCGCGCCTTTGCCTGACGAATCAGGTCGAGCGCGGTTTTGGTGGTGACCTGCCGGAAATGCACTTTCGCTCCGGCCATTTCAGCTAGGGCGATGTCGCGCGCCACAGCCAGCGCCTCAGCTTCGGCGGGCGCGCTGGGAAGGCCAAGCCGTGTCGCCATTTCGCCTGCAGTCGCTGCTGCCTGACCGGTCAGCCCCGCATCCTCGGCATGGCATACCACCAACAGATCCAGCATCGCGGCATATTGCAGCAGGCGCAGCATTACCCCGCTATCGCCGATCCATTGCCGCCCTGTTGCCACACCGCGGGCGCCCGCTTCGCGCATCAGGCCAATCTCGGCCAGTTCGCTGCCGCCCAGCCCCTTGGTCGCGCCGGCCAGGGGGTGGACCCAGAAATCGGGCTTGCCGCTTTGCGCCACGAACCGCACGCGGCTAGGCACGTCGAGCGGCGGGGATTGATCGGGCATCAGCGCCGAGCGGGTGATCCCGCCGAAATGAAACGCAGGCTTGTCCACCGCGAACACGCCAAAATCGACCAGGCCGGGCGCGATCAGCTGCCCCTTGGCCTCCAGCACCTCGTCGCCGTCCAGCGGGCTGATGTCACCCAGAGCGGCAATCCGGCCATCGACCAGGCGCGCCGCACCCTTGGTAACGCCGCCGCCCAGTACCAGTCTTCCGCCGGTGATCGTCAGGGGTGTTGGTTGTTTCATGCCCAATGCCCCGTGCTCACTGCATCGCTCCAACCGGGCACTCCGCGTGCGCGGCGGGTCAGCACGTCCAGCGCCGCCATGCGGATTGCCACGCCCATTTCCACTTGCCGGGTGATGATCGATCGGTCGATCAGATCAGCTACTTCGCTGTCGATCTCCACCCCGCGGTTCATCGGGCCGGGATGCATCACCAGCGCATCGGGCGCGGCATTGGCCAGGCGTTTGTGCGTCAGGCCGTACAAATGGTGATATTCGCGCGGGGACGGGATGAACTGCCCTTCCATCCTCTCGGTCTGGAGGCGCAGCATCATGATCACGTCGCTGCCTGCAAGCGCTTCGTCGAAATTGCTGAAAGTGGTCACGCCCATCCGCTCTATCCCCGCCGGCATCAGCGCAGGCGGCGCGCACAGCCGGACATTCGCGCCCAGCGCAGTCAGGCACAGCACCCCCGACCGCGCCACCCGGCTATGCAGGATATCGCCGCAGATGGTCACGTTCAGGCCGGTAAAATCATCCGCTGCCTCGCCCTGGGCGCGCAAGGCATGGCGCAGCGCCAGCGCATCCAGCAGCGCCTGTGTCGGGTGTTCATGGCTGCCATCGCCCGCATTCAGCACCGGGCAATCGACCTTGCTGGCAATCAGCGCCACCGCGCCCGAACTGCCGTGGCGGATCACGATCCCGTCCGCCCGCATCGCGTTCAGCGTAATCGCCGTATCGATCAGCGTTTCGCCCTTCTTCACGCTGGATTGCGCCGCGTGCATATTGACCACGTCGGCCCCCAGCCGTTTGCCCGCGATCTCGAAGCTCAGCAGGGTACGTGTGGAATTTTCGAAAAAAGCATTGATGATCGTCAGCCCCGCCAGCGCATCATTATGCTTGGACGGCTGCCGGTTGAACTCGACCCACTGTTCCGCTTCGTCCAACAGGTAAAGGATTTCGTGGCGCTCCAGCTGGGCGATGCCCAGCAGATCGCGATGCGGAAATGCCGCGCCGCCCGCAGGATAGCGGCCAGCGAACGATGATTTTTCTATCGATGTCATTAAAGCCAAGTCCCTAGTCGAACGCTGTATGTCGCTCAAGCGGATTCGGCTGGCATGGTGCACGGCTTGTCACTAGGGTCAAAAATCAAACGACAAGCGAGGTTATTGTTACATGGGTTTCGCACGCAAGGTCTGGCATCTTCTGGTTGCGGTAAAGGACGGGCTCAGCCTGGTTTTCCTGCTGCTGTTCTTTGCCCTGCTGTATGCAGTGTTGACCGCACGGCCCAGCCCGGCGCAAATCCGTGACGGCGCATTGCTGCTCGAACTCGACGGTATCGTGGTCGAGGAAAAATCGCTCATCGATCCGATTGAAGCCTTGCTGTCGGGATCGGATTTGATCGGCGAATATCAGGTGCGCGATATGGTGCAGGCGATCGAGGCGGCGGCGCGGGATGACCGGATCAAGGCCATCGTGATCGACATGACCAAATTCATGGGCGGCGGCCAGGTGCACCTGCAGGCGATCGGCGAGGCGCTGGACCGTGCCAGGGCGGCGGACAAGCCGGTGCTGACCTATGCCGTGGCTTACAGCGACGATGCGATGATGCTGGCCGCGCATGCCAGCGAAGTATGGGTAGATCCGCTGGGCGGCGCGGTGATCACCGGTCCTGGCGGTTCGCGGCTGTATTACAGCGAACTGCTGGACAAGCTCAAGATAAAGGCGCGGGTGTACAAGGTCGGCACCTATAAATCGGCGGTCGAACCCTATTTCCGCAATTCCATGTCACCCGAAGCGCGGGAAAATTACGAGGCGCTGTACGGATCGTTATGGGAAGAATGGCAGGCCAATGTGAAGAAGGCCCGCCCGCAATTGAAAATGGATCTGGTGACGAAGACACCGGCGGAATGGATCGCTGCCAGCAATGGCGATCTGGCGCAAGCCGCGCTTGCGGCCGGATTGGTCGACAAGTTGGGTAGCCGCACCGAATTCGGCCAGCATGTCGCCGAAATCGTCGGAGAGGATCCGATTGACGACACACCGGGCGCCTATGCCCATACCGAATTCAAACCCTGGCTGGCCGATAATGCCCCTTCCAAGCGGGGCAAGGCCATCGGTGTGGTGACAATCGCTGGAGAAATCGTCGACGGCGATGCCGGCCCCGGCACTGCTGGCGGTGACCGGATTTCTGCAGTGCTGGACGATGCGCTGAAAGATGATCTGGCTGCACTGGTCGTGCGGGTCGATTCCCCTGGGGGGTCGGTAATGGCGTCCGAAGAAATTCGCCGGGCGATCCTGAGGCACAAATCGAAGGGCATCCCCATTGCCGTGTCGATGGCCAATATGGCGGCAAGCGGTGGATATTGGGTATCCACCCCAGGCGACCGCATTTTCGCAGAGCCGGAGACGATCACCGGTTCAATCGGCATTTTCGCAGTCATCCCCACCTTTGAAGATGCCGCCGCGGAAGTGGGCGTGAATGCCGATGGTGTGCGGACCACGCCGCTGTCGGGCCAGCCGGACCTTGTGGCCGGGTTCACCCCGGAAGTGGATTCGATTCTGCAAAGCGCGATCGAAGACGGTTATCGCCGTTTCCTCACCCGTGTTGCAAAATCTCGCAAGATGACCAACGCACAGGTCGACAATATCGGCCAGGGCCGCGTCTGGGATGGCGGCACCGCCCGCCAGATCGGGCTGGTCGATCAATATGGCGGGATCGAGGATGCGATTGTCTGGGCCGCCAAGCAGGCCGAACTTGAAACGGGCAATTGGCATGTCAGATATTTGGGCGAAGAGATCAATCCTTACGAATCGCTGATCCAGTCGCTGGTATCAGGCGGTTCGCAAGCGCGCAGCGCGGGTGGACAGGATTTGTTCGGCATGGTCGCAATGCGCCAGCAGGCGCTGGCCGGACAGGCGGCGATGGACCTTCAGAGATTGCTCGGCAGCCGGGGGATGCAGGTATATTGCCTTGAATGCCCGGTATCGCCCCGCACCCAAGCAGAAGCGCGCGAGTCCCGGGGCTGGTTCACATCCTTCGCGAAAATGCTGCTGGATTAAACCCCGCAGGACTTGTCATTCAGCCAGTGGCATGGCAATGGCCCGCCCCTGCTGAAGATGCGCTGTATCAGCCGTCTCATAGCGGGCGCGTAGCTCAGTGGTAGAGCACACCCTTCACACGGGTGGGGTCGCAAGTTCAATCCTTGCCGCGCCCACCATGATTTCAAGCACTTAGCGTTGCCATTCGCTCGATCCATGAAAAACGCATGAAAAACGTTGGCGAACAAAGGCGAACGTCGGCGGTCACTGAGAGCCGCGCCAAAGCCTTTTTTCGCTGGTATAGCCGCATCGAAACAAGGCGCCACGCTGGGCAAAGGAAAGACATTCTTCACGAATTTTCGGTACCCATTCCCCTGATTCAACAAGGGGCGCCCAATGTCAGAACACCTACCGATATTTCCCGGGGAAGCGATTAAAATCCTAGAAGCTGCGGGTGTTCAGAACGCCAAAGTCATTCTCGCCGACTATGCCGCAGCTGGCATCATAAAAACCTACGCACTTGTACGCGAGACGGCATCGGTGGGGCGTGCGGTAGAAACAGTTAGGGATGCATCAATTCCTCGCGACATTTGGCAACGCATTGTAGCTGAGAACAAGGCTAGCGATGCATTGGATGGCGGCACTGTTCGCATTCAAGGTTCGTACTTAGGAGGCGGCGCACCATCGATAGAAATCACGGGTGTCAGTTTTCTGGAAGCGTCTTTAGCGAAGATTCTGAAGCACTATTCTAGAACTTCGAAACAATCCTCAATTTCCAAGCCGGCGCCCACGCCATCGCTATCGCCTGTCAACGATCCAGCACCTATTTCTAATGGCTGTAAGGGAAAAACGGTAGTTCCCGCAATCAAGCCAGGCGATTTGCTCGCTTCGATTGCACAGACAATGCAGGTGACAGGGTTAGGCCGGACCAAGGTCGGC
>JBGSJO010000007.1:0-44774 GCA_041741895.1 Pontixanthobacter sp. | reverse complement strand
ATCGCCGCATGCGTCGGCGAGGATTTCCTTTTTCAGCGTTTCATTCATCGGATTGCCGGGTTTCAGATTTCCCGCATCGCGCACCCCCGTACAATATCGGGCGGAGCGGCGCTGGCGCAGCAGGAACATCACCAGCGCATCCTGCGGAGATTATCTGCTCGCGCTGAAGGGCAACCGTCCGGCGCTGTTTGCCGATGTCGCGGCGTTCTTTGCGGATCCGCCCACCGATATGAACCTGTCTGCGCATACGACAACCGACGCCGATCATGGCCGCATCGAAAAACGCCGTCACAGCGTCTGTCACAACACACAATGGCTGTTTTCCGACCGCCGCTATCCTGACGAACCCCTTTTTCCTCATCTCGCGATGATCGCATGGTTGAAAACCATGGCGAACGGGAGGGCCGCAAAAGTACGGAACGGCGCTATTATCTCTCTTCCGTCCAACTCGATGCTCAGGTCTTCGCCGCCGCAGTCCGCGCCCATTGGGGCATCGAAAACCGTCTCCACTGGGTGCTCGACGTCGTCTTCCACGACGAAATCTCAAGACTGCGAACCGGATCAGGACCTCTCAGAATATGGCCGTTGTCAAACACATCGCAATGAACATGGTGCGAAATCCAAACGACAAACACAGCCTCAAGGTCCGCAAAAACGGGCCAATCTCAACCCGGATTACCTTGAAACTCTCGTCACTCAACAACAGCCGTTAATCTGGAGCGATTCCCCTGAACCCATCTACCTCACCACTTGACCCCAAACCCGAATCTGCGTAAGGGCGCCCAATCCGAAGCGGGAAACTCCTCACCGAGTGCCCACCAAGGACAGATAGAGCTGAACATTGCCGGTTATGTTCCGGGGGCCTTTCGTGAATTCGATGAGGCCCTTCTCTGTTGGAAGGGGTGGTAGCATCCCTCTCTCGGAGCAGCCGTCAAAGTAACCCGGTGTTTCATCGGGTGGAGTGTTTTCAGCTCGTGCATCGGAAGGGGTCGCATTGCGGCGTTTTCGTCTCGCTGGACTCCCGCTTTCGCGGGAGAGCGGGGTTTTCCTAAGGGGAGGCGGCACGGGTTTTTCACTTCACCTCATGGCTGGCACCGTCGGTTCCGACCGATCCGGTTGGTGCTTCGCCGCGAAGACGCGCGGAGCCCCGTCAGGAAAAGTGGGAACCGGTTTTCCGCCCGGATGGGGCGGGCCCTGCGCAGGCAATTCCGCCTGCACAGAAAATCAGGTGAAGAGTACTTCATGCCGACAATCAACCAGTTGGTCCGCAAGGGCCGCGTTCCCCAGAAGGCCAAGAGCAAGGTCCCTGCGATGGAACAGAACCCGCAGAAACGCGGCGTATGCACCCGCGTCTATACCACGACGCCGAAGAAGCCGAACTCCGCGCTTCGCAAGGTGGCCAAGATCCGTCTGACCAACCAGCGCGAAGTGATTTCCTACATCCCCGGCGAGGGCCACAATCTTCAGGAACATAGCGTTGTCCTGATCCGTGGCGGCCGTGTGCGCGATCTTCCCGGCGTGCGGTACCATGTGCTGCGCGGCGTGCTGGATACGCAGGGTGTCAAGGATCGCCGCAAGAGCCGTTCGAAGTACGGCGCCAAGCGGCCGAAATGACCCGTCCGGGGGACGGGTCATCCTGAAACGATCGTCAACAACGATCGGGTTCAGGATCCATGGTTCCTCCGTGTGCCAAGTTTGCAAGTTATTTGAAAAGGTCTGCTCAAAGCCGTGAAATGGATGCTGAAACAAGTTCAGCATGACGGTGAAGGGAAAGGCCGACTGGAGAAAATCCGATGTCACGTCGTCGTCGTCCCGAAAAGCGGGTCATCCTGCCCGATCCCAAGTTTGGGGATCAGATCCTGTCGAAATTCATGAACAACCTCATGTATGACGGCAAGAAATCCACTGCCGAGAGCATTGTTTACGGTGCGCTCGCCACAGTCGAGGCCAAGGCCAAGACCGATCCGATCCAGATGTTCCATGATGCGCTGAACAACATCAAGCCGCAGGTGGAAGTCCGCAGCCGCCGTGTTGGCGGTGCCACGTACCAGGTGCCGGTGGAGGTTCGCCCCGAACGTGCTCAGGCGCTGGCGATCCGCTGGCTTATCTCGTCGGCTCGCGGCCGGCCTGAAACCACCATGAGCGCGCGTCTGTCGGGCGAGCTGATGGATGCGGCCAACAACCGCGGCAACGCAGTGAAAAAGCGGGAAGACGCGCACCGGATGGCTGATGCCAACCGTGCATTCTCACACTACCGCTGGTAATATACCGGGCTGACGCTGTCCGGCCGCGCCCCAAGCGGGCCGACTGGATGACTTCAACCGGTCACATTAGTAACCATATGGGGGAGGGATCGCATCGGGCGGTCCCCTCTCTATAGCACCACAGGAATTATCCATGGCCCGCGAATACCCGCTGGAACGCTACCGCAACATTGGCATCATGGCGCATATCGACGCCGGGAAGACCACGACGACGGAGCGGATCCTCTATTACACCGGCAAATCCTACAAGATCGGCGAAGTGCATGACGGCGCGGCGACGATGGACTGGATGGAGCAGGAGCAGGAGCGCGGGATCACCATCACCTCCGCCGCGACCACCACTTTCTGGCAGGCCGAAGATGGTCAGGGCCCGAAGCACCGGATCAACATCATCGATACCCCGGGCCACGTGGACTTCACCATCGAAGTCGAACGCAGCCTACGCGTGCTCGATGGCGCGGTCGCCGTGTTCGATGGCGTCGCCGGCGTGGAACCCCAGTCCGAAACGGTATGGCGCCAGGCGGACAAGTACAAAGTTCCAAGAATGTGTTTCATAAACAAATTGGACCGCACTGGCGCCGATTTCTATTACTGTGTCCAGTCGATCATCGACCGCCTCGGCGCCAAGCCATTGGTGCTGTATTTGCCCATCGGCATCGAAGGCGGCCTGAAGGGGCTTGTCGATCTCGTGAACAACCGCGGCATCGTGTGGGAAGATGAATCGCTCGGCGCGAATTTTAACTATATCGACATTCCCGAAGACATGGCCGAGAAGGCTGCCGAATATCGTGAAAAGATGATCGAAATGGTCGTCGAAAACGATGACGAGGTGATGGAAGCATACCTCGAAGGCAATCTTCCTGACGTGGCGACGCTGAAGCGGCTTATCCGCAAGGGCACGCTGGATCAGGCCTTTGTGCCGATTGTCTGCGGTTCTGCGTTTAAGAACAAAGGCGTCCAGCCTTTGCTCGACGCAGTGGTCGATTACATGCCCTCGCCGGTTGATGTGCCCGCGATCATGGGAATTATTCCCGACACGGACAAGGAGGATTCGCGGGCTCCGTCCGACGATGCGCCATTCTCCGCACTGGCGTTCAAGATCATGAACGATCCATTCGTCGGATCGTTGACCTTCACGCGGATTTATTCGGGCCACCTGGTCAAGGGCGGTGTGCTTAATTCTGTGAAGGACAAGAAGGAAAAGATCGGCCGTATGCTGCTGATGCATTCCAACAACCGCGAAGACATTGAAGAAGCGTTCGCTGGCGACATCGTGGCGCTTGCGGGTCTCAAGGATACCACCACTGGCGATACGCTGTGCGATTCGGCCCACCCGATCATTCTTGAACGGATGGAATTTCCTGAGCCGGTTATCGAATTGTCGGTGGAACCCAAAACCAAGGCAGACCAGGAGAAGATGGGCGTCGCGCTCAATCGTCTGTCTGCGGAGGACCCTTCGTTCCGCGTTTCGACCGATCACGAATCCGGCCAGACGATCATCAAGGGAATGGGCGAGCTTCACCTCGACATTCTGGTTGACCGGATGCGCCGTGAATTCAAGGTCGAAGCCAATGTAGGCGCGCCGCAAGTGGCGTATCGCGAATCGCTGGGCCGTGAAATCGAAGTCGATTACACCCATAAGAAACAATCGGGCGGTTCGGGGCAGTTTGCCCGTGCCAAAGCGGTCTTTATCCCGGGTGAGCGCGGTCAGGGTATCGTATTTGAAGACACCATCAAGGGCGGCAACATCCCGCGTGAATACATCCCGTCGCTGGAAAAGGGCATGCGCGAACAGGCCGCCAGCGGCTATCTGATCGGCTTCCCGATTATCGACTTTACCGTCAGGCTAACTGACGGCGCTTATCATGATGTCGATTCTTCGACCGTGGCATTTGAAATTTGCGGTCGCGGTGCGATGCGCGAAGCAGCCGAGCGAGGCGGCATCAAGCTGCTCGAGCCGGTGATGAAGGTCGAAGTTGTGACACCGGAAGATTATCTCGGTGACGTTATCGGCGATCTCAACTCCCGTCGTGGCCAGATTCAGGGCACCGACACCCGCGGAAATGCTCAGGCTGTCGAAGCTTTGGTACCGCTGGCCAACATGTTCGGTTACGTGAACGAGCTTCGTTCGTTCAGTCAGGGCCGCGCAAATTACTCGATGCAGTTCTCTCATTACGAGGAAGTTCCGGCGAGTGTTGCACAAGAGGTCAAGGAGAAGCTTGCTTAACCGCAAGCTACCGTCTAGTGGCGGCGCCTGATTCAGCGGGTGCCGTTCATTTCCCGCAATCATTTAGTTCATACGAATAGAGGTTATAGACAATGGCGAAAGCTAAGTTTGAGCGGAATAAACCGCATTGCAACATCGGCACCATCGGTCACGTTGACCACGGCAAGACCACGCTGACAGCCGCAATCACCAAGGTGATGGCTGAAATCCACGGCGGATCTGCCGTCGATTTTGCCAACATCGACAAGGC
Organism: Pontixanthobacter sp.; assembly: GCA_041741895.1. Classification (GTDB taxonomy): domain Bacteria; phylum Pseudomonadota; class Alphaproteobacteria; order Sphingomonadales; family Sphingomonadaceae; genus Allopontixanthobacter. The sequence goes on along the minus strand of JBGSJO010000007.1, from coordinate 40,033 downwards.
TCCCGAAGAGCGCGAGCGCGGGATCACGATTTCGACCGCACACGTCGAATATGAAACCGCTGCGCGCCACTATGCGCACGTCGATTGCCCGGGCCACGCCGATTCTGTGAAGAACATGATCACCGGTGCAGCCCAGATGGACGGCGCGATCCTGGTCGTGAACGCAGCTGATGGCCCGCTGCCGCAGACCCGCGAGCACATCCTTCTGGCCCGCCAGGTTGGTGTGCCAGCGCTGGTTGTCTACATGAACAAGGTCGATCAGGTCGATGACGAGGAAATCCTCGAGCTCGTCGAAATGGAAATTCGCGAACTCCTGTCAAAGTACGATTTCGATGGTGATAACATCCCCGTCGTCAAGGGTTCGGCTCTGGCCGCACTCGAAGGCCGTGACGACGCCATCGGCAAGGAATCGATCATTGCCCTGATGGAAGCAGTCGATTCTGCCATCCCGCAGCCGGATCGTCCGATCGACAAGCCGTTCCTGATGCCAATCGAAGACGTGTTCTCGATTTCGGGCCGTGGTACAGTTGTGACCGGCCGCGTCGAAACCGGAATCGTTAATGTTGGCGACGAAGTTGAAATCGTCGGCATCAAGGACACCGGCAAGACAACGGTTACCGGCGTCGAAATGTTCCGCAAGCTGCTTGACCGCGGTGAAGCTGGTGACAACATCGGTGCATTGGTTCGCGGCGTTGGCCGTGACGATGTCGAGCGCGGCCAGGTTCTGGCCAAGCCCGGTACGGTAAACCCGCACACCGAATTCAACGCTGAAGTTTACGTCCTGTCGAAGGATGAAGGTGGTCGTCACACACCATTCTTCGCAAACTATCGTCCGCAGTTCTATTTCCGTACAACCGACGTGACCGGTGAAGTGATCCTTCCCGAGGGCACCGAAATGGTCATGCCGGGCGACAATGTGACAATCGGCGTGAAGTTGATTGCTCCAATCGCAATGGACGAAGGTCTTCGTTTCGCAATTCGTGAAGGTGGCCGTACGGTCGGTTCAGGGGTTGTCAGCAAGATCACGAAGTAATATAGGCTCTGAACCAGCCGGGGATCCCGATTCATTCGGGTGATTCGGCTGGTCAGGTTTAGGGGGACCGCCCCTTCCCATGATCTTCTGATGAAGGCTTGGTGAGGCGGGGCGGTCTCTTATTTTTTGGAAGTGCCCTGTTCGGGGTTCTTCTTGGCTCTTTCGCATCGGTAGTAGGTAATGGAAGCTCAAAATATCCGCATTCGCCTCAAGGCGTTCGATCACCGCGTGCTCGACCAGGCAACCGGCGAGATTGCGGATACCGCACGCCGTACAGGAGCACTTATTCGTGGCCCCATTCCCCTGCCGACTCATATCGAGAAATTCACGGTGAACCGCGGACCGCACATCGACAAAAAGTCGCGCGAGCAGTTCGAAGTGCGTACTTTCAAGCGGTTGCTCGACATTGTGCAGCCCAACGCCCAGACGGTGGACGCGCTGATGAAGCTCGATCTCGCTGCTGGCGTAAACGTCGAAATAAAGCTGGCGTAAGCCGGTCGATACAGCCCCTGCCCAGGCAGGGGTCTTGAACGGATCGCTCAGGCTTTCCGATCAGGGACATAAGGATACCTCCGGCGCCGCCCGCCATTATTGGTGGGCAAATAGCCGGGCAAGCGTCCTCCGTCTCGCCTCCATCCCGGAGGCATTCAGCCCAGACGGGGTGACGCATTACAATCTGGGCTGGCAAGCATCCGGAATGGTCCGGATGCCTCTGTTTTAGGAGATTGGTGATGCGCACAGGCGTGATCGCTAAAAAAGTCGGGATGACCCGCCTCTTCCAGGAGGATGGCCGCCATGTGCCGGTCACAGTCCTCGCTCTGGAAGAATGCCAGGTTGTATCGCATCGTACTGCCGAACGTGATGGATATTTCGCGCTTCAGGTCGGTTCGGGCGAAGCCAAGCAAAAAAATGTTGCCAAGCCGCAGCGTGAACATTTCGCCCAGGCGGAAGTTGGCCTGAAGCGAAAGGTTGCTGAATTCCGCCTTGAAGGTGAAGAAGGTTTCCTGCCGATCGGTTCGACGATCAGTGCGGACCACTTCATTGCCGGCCAGAAGGTCGACATCACGGGCCACACGCAGGGTAAAGGCTTTGCCGGCGCCATGAAGCGGTGGAATTTCGGCGGTCTTCGTGCCACCCACGGTGTCTCGCTTTCTCACCGTTCGCACGGTTCGACGGGTAACCGCCAGGATCCGGGCCGCGTGTTCAAGGGCAAGAAGATGGCCGGTCACATGGGTGACCGTCAGCGCACCCAGCAGAACCTCGAGATCGTGCGCACTGACGCCGATCGCGGTCTTCTGTTCGTGAAGGGTTCGGTCCCCGGTTCGAAGAATGGCTGGTTGGTCGTTCGCGATTCGGTAAAGCTGAAGCTTCCCGAAGGCGTGCCATTCCCAGGCGTGGTTATCGATACGAAGGCTCCCAAGCCCGAATCCGTCGAAGAAACTCCAGTAGCAGTCGAAGTTGAAACCGCGGAAACCGTGGTTCCAGTCTCCGACACGAATAAGGAGGGCTGATCCGTGAAGGTGAAGGTCCAGAAAATCGATGGCGCCAAGGTAACCGGTGCGTCGGGCGATATCGAGCTCAATGATACCGTGTTCGGTGTCGAGCCGCGTGCCGACATTTTGCACCGCGTGGTAACATGGCAGCTTGAAAAGCGTCGCGGCACTGCCCGCGGTGCTCGTGAGCGGTCCGATGTGAACCGCACCGGCAAGAAGTTCGGGAAGCAAAAGGGTGGCGGTGTTGCCCGTCACGGTGACCGTGCAGCCCCTATCTTCATCGGTGGCGGCAAGGCTCATGGCCCTCGTGTCCGTGACTTCAACCCGTCGCTGAACAAGAAGATCCGCGCGCTAGGCCTGAAAATGGCACTGTCGAGCAAGGCGAAGGATGGCCTGGTAATTGTCGACAGCCTTGAGCTGAAAGACAACAAGACCAAGCTGCTAGCCGAAATCTTCGGCAAGGCTGGCTATGCTGGCAAGGTTCTGGTGATTGACGGCGACGGAGTGAACGACACGTTCAAGCTGGCTGCGAGCAACATTCCGAACGTCAATGTGATGCCGGCCATGGGCGCCAACGTCTATGACATTCTGAAACATGACACGCTGATCCTGACCAAGGATGCTGTCGCCAAGCTGGAGGCGCGCTTCAATGGCTAAAAAGCAGGAAGTGGCTGCACGTCATTACGACGTCATCCTGTCACCACACATCACCGAGAAGTCGACATTGCTCTCCGAATTTGGTGCAGTTGTCTTCAAGGTATCGAATGACGCAACCAAGCCGCAGATCAAGGAAGCCGTTGAGGCCCTGTTCGATCGCAAGGTGAAGAGCGTCAACACGGTTGTCCAGAAGGGCAAAACGAAGCGCTGGAAGGGTCGTCCCTACAAGCGTTCCGATTTCAAAAAAGCGGTTGTGACGCTGGTTGACGGGCAAGACCCGATCGACGTCACTGGCGCGATCTGAGGGCAGGACAGATGGCACTCAAGAATTATAAACCGACCAGCCCCGCACGTCGCGGTCTGATCCTTGTCGACAAGTCCGGCCTGTACAAAGGCAAGCCAGTCAAGTCGCTCACGGAAGGCAAGCGGAAGACCGGCGGCCGGAACAACAAAGGTCACGTCACTTCACGCGGAATTGGCGGCGGTCACAAGCAGAAGTACCGCTTCATCGATTTCAAGCGTCGCAAGTGGGATATGCCTGCCACGGTCGAACGGATCGAATATGATCCCAATCGTACGGCGTTTATCGCTCTGCTCAAGTATGAAGATGGCGAAATCAACTACGTCATCTGCCCCCAGCGGCTTGCTGTCGGCGATACGGTAGTCGCTGGCGAAAAGACCGATACGAAGCCTGGCAATGCCATGCTGCTGGCGCAGATGCCGGTCGGCACGATTTGCCACAATGTCGAAATGAAGCCGGGCAAGGGCGGCCAGATCGCCCGTTCGGCAGGGACCTATGTTCAGCTGGTCGGTCGTGACCGCGGCATGGTGATCGTCCGTCTGAATTCCGGCGAGCAGCGGTATATCCGCGGCGATTGCATGGGTACGGTTGGCGCGGTTTCTAACCCCGACAATTCGAACCAGAATCTCGCCAAGGCTGGCCGCAACCGCTGGCGCGGTATCAAGCCGCTGACCCGCGGTGTTGCCAAGAACCCGGTCGATCACCCTCATGGTGGTGGTGAAGGGCGGACCTCTGGCGGTCGTCATCCGGTTACCCCTTGGGGCAAACCGACCAAGGGTGCTCGTACCCGCAGCAACAAGCAGACGGACAAGATGATTATCCGTTCGCGTCATGCTAAGAAGAAGAGGTAACGCAAGATGGCTCGTTCCGTCTGGAAAGGTCCGTTCGTCGACCTCCATCTGCTGAAAAAAGCAGAAACCGCACAGGAAACTGGCGCGCGTGGTGCAATCAAAACCTGGTCGCGCCGCTCCACCGTCCTGCCACAATTCGTTGGCCTGACGTTCAGCGTCTATAACGGTCACAAGTTCATTCCGGTGTCCGTTAACGAGGACATGGTCGGCCACAAGCTCGGTGAATTTGCGCCAACGCGTACTTTCCCCGGCCATGCTGCCGATAAGAAGGGCAAACGCTAATGGGCAAGGCTAAATCCCCCCGCCGCGTCGCCGATAACGAGGCGCTGGCAGTTGGCAACACGATCAAGGGTTCGCCGCAGAAGCTCAACCTGGTTGCTGCGCTGATCCGCGGTCGCAAGGTCGAGGATGCGCTCAACATCCTGGCTTTCTCCAAGCGAGCAATGGCCCGTGACGCGACCAAGGTGCTCGCTTCGGCGATTGCCAACGCGGAAAACAATCACGATCTCGATGTTGATTCGCTGATTGTTGCGGAAGCCAGCGTTGGCAAGTCGATCACGATGAAGCGTTTCCACACCCGTGGCCGCGGTAAATCGACCCGGATCCTGAAACCGTTCAGTCGACTGCGTATCGTGGTTCGCGAGCACGAAGAAGAGGAAGCGTAAGCCATGGGTCATAAAAGTAATCCGATCGGCCTGCGTCTGCAGATCAACCGTACCTGGGACAGCCGCTGGTTCGCTGAAGGGCGTAACTATGCGCAGCTGCTCAAGGAAGACATCGAGATCCGCAAATATATCATGAAGTCACTGCCTCAAGCGGCGATTTCCAAGGTAGTGATCGAACGTCCGGCAAAACTGTGCCGGGTTTCGATTTATGCGGCACGCCCCGGCGTGATCATCGGCAAAAAGGGCGCGGACATCGAGAAGCTTCGGTCGAAGCTTGCCACGATGACGGACAGCGAAGTAAAGCTGAACATCGTTGAAATCCGCAAGCCGGAAATCGATGCCATGCTGGTTGCGCAAGGAATTGCCGATCAGCTGATTCGGCGTATCGCATTCCGCCGTGCGATGAAGCGTGCGATGCAGTCTGCCATGCGTCTGGGTGCCGAAGGCATCAAGATTCAATGTGGCGGCCGCCTCGGCGGTGCTGAAATCGCCCGCGTGGAACAGTATCGCGAAGGCCGCGTGCCGCTCCATACGCTGCGTGCCAACGTCGATTACGCCGAAGCCGAAGCCCTGACTGCCTATGGCATCATCGGCATCAAGGTCTGGGTCTTCAAGGGAGAAATCCTGGCGCACGATCCGACCGCACAAGACCGACTGATGATGGAAGCCCAGACTTCCGGCGTCCGTCCGGCTCGTTGATTAGGTAAGAGCAATGCTGCAACCCAAGAAACATAAATTCCGCAAGGCCTTCAAAGGCCGGATCAAGGGCGACGCGAAGGGCGGCACCACGCTGAACTTCGGATCCTATGGTCTGAAGGCGCTGGAACCCGAACGTATTACCGCGCGCCAGATTGAAGCAGCGCGTCGTGCCATCACCCGGCACATCAAACGTCAGGGACGGTTGTGGATCCGCATCTTCCCCGATGTTCCGGTGTCGAAGAAGCCGGCCGAAGTTCGTCAGGGCAAAGGCAAGGGTTCGGTAGAATATTGGGCAGCCCGGGTGAAACCAGGCCGTATCATTTTCGAACTGGACGGCGTTCCCGGCCCATTGGCAGCAGTTGCTTTCGAGCGTGCAGCCATGAAGCTGCCTATCAAGACCAAGGTTGTTGCCCGTCTGGGTGACACCACGCATCTGGAGGGTTGATGATGGCCCAGAAGAAATCCACTGTCGAAGACCTGCGCACGAAGACCGCCGATCAACTGGATGTCCAGCTGATCGAACTTAAGCGCGAACAGTTCAACCTGCGTTTCCAATCCGCTACCAGCCAGCTCGAACGGCCGGCCCGGATCAAGGAAGTGCGACGCGCCATCGCGCAGATCAAGACGCTGCAGACGGAACGGGCCACCAGCGCCGTCCCCACAAGCGCCAAGACGGCCTGAGGAAAACACGATGCCAAAACGTATCCTGACCGGAACCGTAACCTCCGACAAAATGGACAAGTCCGTCACCGTTCTGGTCGAACGCAAGGTGAAGCATCCGCTTTACGGGAAGATCATCCGTCGTTCGAAGAAATATCACGCGCATGACGAGAACAACGTCCACAAAATGGGTGAAACCGTGCGGATCGAAGAGACGAAGCCGATCTCCAAGACCAAGACATGGCGCGTTCTCGACACAGTGCATGCCAGCAAGGGCGTAGCCGTCGAAGCTGATATCGACGTAGAGGCAGCCGCAGGTAGCACTACCTGATTTTTGAATGATTTTTGGAACTGCAGGACTGGTTCCTGCAAGCCGGTAAGAAGGAACCGCATCGATGATTCAGATGCAATCAAATTTAGAGGTCGCTGACAACAGCGGCGCGAAGCGCGTCCAGTGCATCAAGGTGCTGGGCGGGTCGAAGCGTCGGACTGCCGGCGTCGGTGATGTGATTGTTGTTTCCATCAAGGAAGCGCAGCCACGTGCCAAGGTCAAGAAGGGCGACGTTCACCGTGCGGTGATCGTGCGTACCCGCAAGGAAGTGCGCCGGAGCGACGGCAGCGTGATTCGTTTCGACGGTAATGCGGCCGTGCTGGTCAACAAGAACGAGGAGCCGATCGGCACCCGTATCTTTGGCCCAGTGGTTCGCGAATTGCGTGGCCGCGGCTTCATGAAAATCATCAGTCTTGCGCCGGAGGTGCTATAATGGCTTCCGCCAAGATCAAGAAGGGCGATAGCGTCGTCGTGCTTTCGGGCAAGGACAAGGGCCTAACAGGCACCGTCCAGAAGGTCATGCCGAAAGAGGGCAAGGTCGTCGTCCAGGGTGTGAATATCGCTGCCCGTCACCGCAAGCCGAGCCAGGAAAACCCGCAGGGCGGCATTGATCGCTTTGAAGCACCGATGCACCTTTGCAAGGTAGCTGTGGCTGATCCCAAGGATGGCAAACCGACCCGCGTCCGCTTTGAAGAGCGTGACGGGAAAAAGGTCCGGGTTGCTGTCAAGTCTGGAGAGATAATCGATGGCTAAGTCCAATTCTACCAGTGCGGGCCCACGCATGAAGCAACGCTATGACGATATGATCGTCAAAGCGATGACGGAAAAGTTCGGTTACACGAACCGTCTTCAGGTTCCGCGCCTCGACAAGATTACACTCAACATGGGTGTGGGCGAAGCGAGCCAGGACAAGAAGAAAGTCCAGACAGCTGCAGAAGAAATGGCCTTGATCGCCGGCCAGAAGCCGGTAATCACCAAGGCCAAGAAGTCGATCGCCCAGTTCAAGCTGCGCGAAGGCATGCCGATCGGTTGCAAGGTAACCCTGCGCCGCGAACGCATGTATGAATTCGTCGACCGTCTGGTAACGATCGCGATGCCGCGGATTCGCGACTTTCGTGGTCTAAACCCTAAGAGCTTCGACGGCCGTGGCAATTATGCCATGGGCCTGAAAGAGCAGATCATCTTTCCCGAAATATCCTATGATCAGATCGATCAGGTCCGCGGGATGGATGTAATTGTCACCACCACGGCAAACACCGATGAAGAGGCGAAGGAATTGCTCCGTCTCTTTGGTTTCCCGTATCCGGCTGAAGAAGCCGAAGAACAGCAGGCCGCATGAGCGGTAAGAAGAAGAGAGCTTAAGTCCAATGGCGAAACTGAGTTCCATCAACAAGAACGAGCGTCGCAAGAAGCTCGTCAAGAAGTATGCGGCGAAATATGCCAAGCTTAAGGCTGTGGCCGATGACAAAGCCCTCGATGAGGGTGAACGTCTGATGGCCCGGCTCAAGCTGGCAGAAATTCCACGCAACGCGAATCCCACGCGTGTGCGCAACCGTTGCACCACCACCGGCCGCCCACGCGGCTATTACCGCAAGTTCGGCCTCAACCGCATTGAACTGCGCAATCTCGCCAACAAGGGGCTTATCCCCGGCGTGACCAAGTCGAGCTGGTAAGGATTAGCAGATGGCTATGACCGATCCCTTGGGTGATATGCTCACCCGCATCCGTAACGGACAGCAGGCCAAGAAGGATTCCGTCCTTTCGCCCGCTTCCAAGCTGCGTGCAAACGTTCTCGAAGTGCTTCAGCGGGAAGGCTACATCCGTGGCTATACCGAAGACGCTTCCGGCAAACACCCGGCGCTACGGATCGAACTGAAATATTTCGAAGGCGAACCTGCTATCAAGCATGTCGCCCGTGTATCGAAGCCTGGCCGCCGGGTCTATTCAGGCAGCCAGGAGTTGCCGGTAGTCCGCAACGGCCTCGGCATCACCATCGTCTCGACGCCGAAGGGCGTGCTTTCGGACAACGAAGCGCGCATTGAAAACGTCGGCGGCGAAGTGCTGGCGGAGGTGTTCTGATGAGCCGCATCGGTAAAAAGGCAGTCCCGATGCCAAGTGGCGTCACTGCGAATATCGAAAATGGTACGCTCAGCGTGAAGGGCCCCAAGGGCACTCTTTCGATGGGTATGCTGGATGATATCGAATACCTTGTTGAAGAAGGTGAAATTACCGTCAAGCCAGCAAATGCAACCACGCGTGCCCGTTCCTTCTGGGGAATGCAGCGGACACTGGTCGCCAATCTGGTTGATGGTGTTACCGACGGTTTCACGAAGGTCCTCGAAATCAATGGTGTTGGTTACCGTGCGCAGGCGCAGGGCAATAACCTGAAGCTGCAGCTTGGTTATAGCCATGATGTCGATATCGTAGTGCCGGCAGGCATCGAAGTTAAAACGCCTGATCAGACAACAGTCGAAATCAGCGGAAATGACAAGCAGGCAGTCGGCCAGTTCGCTGCCGAAGTCCGCCAGTGGCGCAAGCCCGAGCCTTACAAGGGCAAGGGTATCAAGTACCGCGGCGAATACGTCTTCCGCAAGGAAGGGAAGAAGAAGTAAGATGGCCAAGCTTTCTCTGTTCGAACGCCGCCGTCGCCGTGTGCGGTCCGCCTTGCGGGCCCGCTCCGGCGACCGTGCGCGCCTTTCGGTGCACCGCACCGGACGTCACATCTACGCCCAGATCATCGATGACAAGAACGGCCGCACGGTCGCCGCTGCTTCGACTCTCGGGGCCAAGGTTTCCGGCGCCAATGTCGATGCTGCCAGCCAGGTGGGCAAAGATATTGCTGCTGCTGCCCAGAAGGCCGGCGTCACCACTGTCGTATTCGATCGCGGTGGTTTCCTCTACCATGGCCGCGTGAAAGCGCTGGCCGACGCCGCGCGCGAAGGCGGTCTGGAGTTCTGATTATGGTTGACCAAAAGAAAACAGACGAGACTCCGGCAGCAGCTGTCGAAGAAACCAAGGTGCAGCCTGAAACCGAGACGGCTCCTGCGGCAGAAGCCAAGGAAGAAGCCAAGGAAGAAGCGGCACCCGCCGCCGAAGCCCCAGCTGAATCGGCCTCTGAACCAGTGATCGAAAATGCGGGATCCACCCCGACGCCAACAGTTGCTAGCACCGAAGCTGCCGACAATCAGTCAGCAGCAGCTGGCGTTGCTTCCCAGCCGCGCGGTGGCCGTGGTGGCGGTAATCGCGGCGGTCAAGGTGGCCAGGGCGGCAATCGTGATGGTGGCCGCGGCGGACGGGGCGGCGGCGGACGTGACGGCAATCGCCGCGGCGGACGAGATGATCAGCCCGATGATGGCTTGGTTGAAAAACTGGTCCACATCAACCGTGTGTCCAAGACTGTAAAGGGCGGTAAGCGCTTCGGCTTTGCTGCGCTGGTCGTAGTCGGTGACGGCGCGGGCCGGGTTGGTTTTGGCAAGGGCAAGGCCCGCGAAGTGCCGGAAGCCATCACCAAGGCTACTGCTGCTGCGAAGAAAAAGATGATCCGTGTTTCCCTGAAAGAAGGCCGCACGCTGCACCATGATGGCAAGGGCCGTTTCGGTGCCGGTCTGGTCAATGTCCGTTCGGCGCCTGCGGGTACCGGGATTATTGCCGGCGGTCCCATGCGCGCTGTATTCGAAAGCCTGGGTGTTGCCGATGTGGTGACCAAGTCGATCGGTACGTCGAACCCCTACAACATGATCCGCGCCACCTTTGATGCGCTGGTCAACCAGACTTCACCGAAGTCTGTCGCCCAGCGCCGGGGCAAGAAGGTCGCCGACCTGCTTGGCCGCGGTGGTTCCAGTGAAGCCGAGGCGCAAGCCGAAGCAGCTGCGGTTACGGAGTAAGACAGATGGCTGATGCTAAGAAAACCACCGGCAAGACGATTACCCTTAAGCAGATCGGTTCGCCGATCCGCCGTCCCAAGATCCAGCGCCAGATGCTGATCGGGCTGGGTCTGAACAAAATGCACCGGGTCGTGACACTTCAGGATACCGCCGAAGTCCGCGGCACGATCGCCAAGCTGCCACACATGGTGCAGATCGTCGATTGAGGTAGCCGATATCATGTTGGCTCATTGACTTGCAGCGGCCCGGGCATGTACCGGGCCGCTCCCATTTCCGCCGCAGGGGCAAATCGGCCTTTCCGGCATTTCAGCGCGAACAAAGCGAAAGCGAGTGCACATTATGAAACTGAATGATATCCGCGATAACGAAGGCGCCCGTCCGTCACGCATGCGCGTGGGCCGGGGGATCGGTTCTGGCAAGGGCAAGACTGCCGGCCGCGGCCAGAAGGGCCAGAAGAGCCGTTCAGGTGTTGCCGTGAAGGGCTTCGAAGGCGGCCAGATGCCGCTCCACATGCGCCTGCCGAAGCGCGGCTTCAACAACCCGTTCGGCAAGGATTTTGCCGAAGTGAACCTGGGCATGGTCCAGAAATTCATCGATGCGGGCAAGCTCGATGCCGGCAAGTTGGTCGATCATGCAGCTCTGAAAGCCGCCGGCCTCGGTCGTGGTGGCAAGAATGGTGTACGCCTGCTGGCCAAAGGCGAACTGACCACCAAGAAAGTCAAATTCTCCGTCGCTGGTGCGTCTAAGGGCGCAGTGGCAGCCGTTGAGAAGACAGGCGGTTCGGTCGAAGTGACCCTGCCGACCAATCTTGAAGTCAAGGCGAAGAAGGCTGAAGCGACGGCCAAGCGCCTCGAAAAGAAGAACAAGAAGTAAAAACCCTTTGTCCCGGCCAGGTCCGCGGCTGCTGGAATTGGCATGATGCCTGTGGACAGTGGCCCCCGAATTGGCCGGGATATTCGGTTTTTGCGGGTGCAGGGTTCGACATTCGGGCAGCGGCACCTTATGTGACCATCGAAGGCCGGATCATCCGGTGCCCGATTAACGGCTAACACACGTCAAGGCTCACACAAGAACATGGCATCACGCGCCGATAATATTGCGAGCAACCTAAGTCTCGCCAACTTTTCGAAAGCCACCGAGCTCAAGAACCGAATCTGGTTCACGATCGGTGCGCTTATCGTGTTCCGCTTTCTCAGCTTCGTTCCGCTGCCGGGGGTGAACCCGCTGGTGCTGGAAACGCTGTATGACCAGACCCGGGGAGGGATCCTCGATCTGTTCAACACATTCTCCGGCGGTAGCCTGGAGCGAATGAGCCTGATCGCGCTTGGCGTCATGCCCTATATTACTGCGTCGATCGTGGTGCAGATGGCTTCGTCCCTCCATCCGGCGCTCGCGGCGCTGAAGAAGGAAGGGCAGACCGGCCGCCAGAAACTCAATCAATATACGCGCTACGGCACCGTGTTTCTGTGTGCGATCCAGGGCTGGTTCCTGGCAGCCGGGCTTGAAGCTTACGGCGCGCAGAGCGGGCTGCAGGCCGTGGTCCAGACCGGATATATGTTCCGCATCGGCGCGGTTATAAGTCTGGTTGGCGGAACCATGTTCTTGCTGTGGTTGGGCGAGCAGATCACCAGCCGCGGAATCGGTAACGGCGTATCGCTGATCATCATGGCGGGCATTGTTGCTCAGTTCCCGACCTTTGTGACCAATCTGTTCGAAGGTGGGCGGACGGGCTCGATCAGCGCGGCGGTGATCATCTTCTTCATCGTCATGGTAATCGGCCTGATCCTGTTCATCTGTTTCATGGAGCGGGCGCAGCGCCGGTTGCTGATCCAGTATCCTAAGCGCGCCAGCGCCCGGGGCATGATGCAAGCCGATCGCAGCCACTTGCCGCTGAAGATCAACACGGCAGGCGTGATTCCGCCGATCTTCGCCAGTTCGCTATTGCTGTTGCCACTGACGATCACCCAGTTTGCCGGCAATTCTGTCAGCACCGAAAGCACTGGCGGCGCGATTCTGCAGTCGGTCCTGCAATATCTGCAGCATGGCCAGCCACTATATATGGCGCTCTATGCCATCGGCATCATCTTCTTCTGCTTCTTCTATACCGCGGTTGTCTTCAACCCGGAGGAAACCGCCGAGAATTTGAAGAAGAATGGCGGCTTCATTCCCGGCATTCGGCCGGGCAATCGCACGGCTGAATATCTCGATTATGTCCTGACCCGTATTACGGTTGTCGGTGCCGCTTACCTGACACTGGTCTGCGTGCTACCGGAATATGTCATCGCACAAACCGGCATTCCGCTGTTCCTGGGCGGGACCAGTCTGCTGATCGTGGTGAATGTCACAGTCGATACGATCAGCCAGGTGCAATCGCATTTGCTTGCCCATCAATATGGCGATCTGATTAAGAAGGCCAAACTGAAGGGCCGTACGCGCTGATGCGTGCTCGCATTGGATTGGTTCGTGGGGGACTATTGCCGTGAATATCATCCTTTTGGGTCCTCCTGGCGCCGGTAAAGGCACACAGGCTTCCCGCTTGGTGGATCAATATGGCATGCGCCAGCTTTCCACCGGTGACATGCTGCGCGAGGCGGTTAAGGCCGGAACGCCGGTCGGGCTGGAGGCAAAGGCGGTGATGGAGCGGGGCGAGCTGGTGTCGGACGAGATCGTTTCCGCCCTGATCGATGCCGAATTGACTGCCATGGGCCCTGGAACCGGTGCGATCTTCGATGGCTACCCCCGGACAAAGCAGCAGGCGAAATCGCTGGAGGAAATCCTCGAGCGTCATGGCCGTAAGCTCGATCACGTGATCGAACTGGAAGTGAACGAAGATGCCCTGGTCGACCGGATCACCGGCCGTTTCACCTGTGCCAATTGCGGAGCGGGCTATCATGATCGCCACAAATTGCCGATCGTCGATGGCGTATGCGACAAATGCGGCGGCACCGAATTCAAGCGTCGTCCCGATGATAATGAAGAAACCGTCCGTATGCGGATGAAGGAATATCGCGCCAAGACCGCGCCGATCCTGCCAGTCTATGAAGAACGGGGGATCGTGAGCCGGGTCGATGGCATGGCCAGGATCGAAGAAGTTACCGCCGCACTTGACGCCATTCTGGCCTGAGGCATTCAGCGGCGCTGTGCACCGCGAAAATTCTGATCGCCTCTTGGCCTTTGCCCGCCGCCGTGGAATAACCGTCGGATAAATGGGTTGGCCAACAAAGGTGCCTGAGATGCAGAGATTTTCGTCCGCCTTGTTTGCCGTGTGCGCGGCGCCATTGTTATTCGCCCAACCGGCATCGGCCGAGGTGATCAAACAGGGCGAGGGCAGCTTTGTAACCCGCAATGCGGTGGTAGTAAAAGCCGATCCGTTCGAGGCGTGGCAGGCGCTGATCAACCCGTCCAAATGGTGGAACAGCAGCCATACCTGGTCTGCCGATGCGGAAAATCTCTACATCAGTGCGCAGGCGGGCGGATGTTTCTGCGAACTGTTGCCCGTTCCAAAGGATGCGCCGGAGGGTATCCGCCGGGGCAGCGCGCATCACATGACCGTGGTTTTGGCCGATCCTGCGAAGGTGCTGCGCATGCGCGGAGCATTGGGTCCACTGCAGAGCGAGCCGGCGGACGGAGTTCTCACGATCACTCTCACCCCTTCGCACAAAGGGACGGTGATCGTCTTCGAATATGTCGTCGGCGGTTATATGCGCTTTGGGACGCCAGAGATTGCCAAGGCGGTCGACGGGGTGATGAGCCAGCAGTTGGCCGGTCTTGCTAGACTGCTCGGCCCTGTAGCGTCAGCACGCGGAAAAAACGGGCCAGAAGCAGCCGCAGAAGACAATGCCGTACAGGACGATGTGGAGGCAGGGCCGGCCTCAGCCGCGCCAACAGGAAAGCCCGCGCCTGATGAACCCACCAGGAAGGCTGTGTCGGTGGATGAAGCCTTCGGCCAGATTACTGAAGAACCGATCACCGAAGAATAGTTCTGCGCGGGCGCGCTTATCCCTCTACACACGCCTTCTCATGCCTGTAAATTCCGAACCCATTGTGCGGCGGGAATTCGCCGCTAGAGTGCCGCCAATAACAGAGGGCCGGTTCGTGTTGAGCACACTGCCCCGCCAGTTTCGGTCGCACATTCAATCCGGGTGGTATCACTTCACCCGCGTACCTAGGAGGGGGCGGTCATGGCAGTATCCGATCACGTTGACTTCAATACGTTTATGGAGGGCGTGAAGCGCCGCAACCCGCACGAGCCAGAATTTACCCAGGCGGTGCAGGAAGTGGCAGAAGATATCTTCGATTTCTTGGAAGATAAGGAAGCCTATCACTCCCAGCAGATACTCCGCCGTATTTCCGAGCCGGACCGGGTGGTCAGCTTTCGTGTTTGCTGGGAAGACGACGCGGGCAACATCCGTGTTCAGCGCGGTTGGCGCGTCCAGAACAATAACGCCATCGGCCCGTATAAGGGCGGCCTGCGTTTCCACCCCAGCGTGAATGAAAGCGTCTTGAAATTCCTCGCCTTTGAACAGACATTCAAGAATGCCCTCACCGGATTGCCGATGGGCGGCGGGAAGGGCGGATCCAACTTCAACCCCAAGGGTAAGTCTGATCGCGAAGTCATGCGGTTCTGCCAGAGCTTCATGACCGAACTGTATCGCCATATCGGCGCGGATGTGGATGTGCCTGCAGGCGACATCGGTGTCGGCGGACGCGAAATTGGTTATATGTTCGGCCAGTACAAGCGGATTACCAACCATTTCACCGGCGTGTTGACGGGCAAGGGCATGGAATATGGCGGGTCCATGATCCGTCCGGAAGCGACCGGTTACGGCGCGGTCTATTTCATGCAGGAAATGCTCAAGCACCGCGGGGGCGAGGTGAAGGGCAAGACGGCGGTCATTTCCGGTTCGGGCAACGTGGCAACCCATGCCGCGGAAAAAATCACCCAGCTGGGCGGCAAGGTTGTCACCATGTCGGATTCGGGCGGCTTCATCCATGATCCGGATGGCATCAATCAGGAAAAGATCAACTGGATCAAATCCCACAAGACGCACCGCCGCGGCCGGATCAGCGAATATGTCGATGAATTCGTTGGTGCGACCTTCCACGAAGGCAAGCGCCCGTGGCACGTCGAATGCGATCTCGCCTTGCCTTGCGCCACACAGAACGAACTGGACGAGGCAGAGGCCCGAGCGCTGGTGGCTAATGGTTGCATTGCAGTAGCTGAGGGCGCAAATATGCCGACTACGCTGGCAGGCACCCATGTGTTCAAGCATGCGAAAATCATGTTCGCGCCGGGAAAGGCCGCCAATGCTGGCGGCGTTGCGGTTTCGGGCCTGGAGATGAGCCAGAATTCGGAGCGCCGATCCTGGAAAGAGGAAGAACTGCAGCAAATGCTGCTCGACATCATGCAGGGTATCCACGGGCGCTGCATTGCTTATGGCGATCAGGGCAATGGCTATGTCGACTATGTGAAGGGCGCGAATATTGCGGGCTTCAAGAAAGTTGCCGATGCGATGCTGGCATTCGGGGTCGTCTGAGCCAAATTCAAGGCGTGCCGGAAGGTAGGGGTTGCAAGGTACCGGACAAATGGTACCAACAATCTTGAAACAACCGGCACGCCTCCTACTTTATGGGGCGTAGGCGCCTTCTCGTTGCTTACGGGTTGACGCCGCGCAAGAATCATCTTAAGCGCGGCATTCATTCGAGGATTACGGTATTCGAAGGCATGGATTGTCCGGCAGGCGGTAGCCATTGAGCGCGCCATCCGGGCTTTTTCTGTTTCAATGCTTTGTAATTCCGGTGATTTTGTAGCGATGAGATAGGGGCGTGCCTTTTCCGATGTCCGGAAAATCCGCGCGTTTCCCTGTGGAGCATGGAGAAGTAAGTGGCACGTATTGCCGGGGTAAATATCCCCACCAACAAGCGCGTTATTATCGCGCTTACCTATATTCACGGTATCGGCCGCACCACGGCGGTCCGGATTGCGGACAAATTGGGTATCGACCATGCCCGCCGCGTTCAGGACCTCTCGGATGCGGAAATCCTTCAGATCCGCGAAACCATCGACGCCGAACATGCCGTTGAGGGTGATCTTCGTCGCACGACTGCGATGAATATCAAGCGCTTGATGGATCTGGCATCATACCGCGGGTTGCGTCACCGCAAGGGCCTTCCGGTCCGCGGTCAGCGCACCCACACCAATGCCCGTACCCGCAAGGGCAAGGCAAAGGCTATCGCGGGCAAGAAGAAGTAAGCAGCTGCCTTTTGGCACTCTACTTACCTCACCTTCTTATAAGAACAGGATAAAGATACCATGGCACGCGAACCACAGCGCATCAGGCGCCGCGAGCGGAAAAACATTTCCAGCGGCGTTGCGCACGTAAACGCCAGCTTCAATAACACCATGATCACCATCACCGACGCACAGGGCAATGCTATCAGCTGGTCCAGTGCAGGTGCGATGGGCTTCAAGGGAAGCCGCAAGTCGACTCCATACGCCGCTCAGGTGGCTGCGGACGATGCCGGCAAGAAAGCCGCCGAACACGGCGTGCGGACCCTGGAAGTCGAAGTCAAAGGCCCGGGTTCCGGCCGCGAAAGCGCGCTGCGTGCCCTTCAGGCCGTAGGCTTTACGATAACATCGATCCGTGACGTTACGCCGATACCACACAACGGGGTCCGCCCGTCCAAGCGGCGCCGCGTCTAATCCGCCTTCTCGGCAGTTTGTGAATGTTCGCAAGCTGCCGCGTTTTCAAGGATCGGCCGCGGGTTTTGACCACCAGGTCGCCGCACCGATCCCGCCCGAACTGAACTCCAGGGGAAATCCATGTCCGTCAACACCAAGAACTGGCAGGAACTCAAGAAACCCAACAGCCTTGAAATCAAGGATGGTGGCGAAGGCAAGCGCAAGACCACTTTTGTGGCTGAACCGCTCGAACGCGGTTACGGCCTCACGCTTGGTAACGCGCTGCGCCGCGTGCTGCTATCATCGTTGCAAGGTGCCGCAATCACGTCGATCAAGATCGAAAACGTGCTGCACGAATTCTCGTCACTGGCCGGCGTGCGCGAAGATGTCACTGACATCGTCCTGAACGTCAAGCAGATTGCCCTACGCATGGAAGGCGAAGGTCCCAAGCGTCTGCAGCTTTCCGCAACCGGCCCGACCACTGTCAAGGCTGGCGATATTGCCGTTTCCGGTGATATCGAAGTCATGAACAAGGATCTGGTGATCTGCCATCTGGATGATGGCGCCACCTTCAACATGGAACTGACGGCCGACACCGGCAGCGGCTATGTTCCGGCTGTGGCCAACCGTCCGATTGATGCGCCGATTGGCCTAATCCCGGTCGATTCGCTCTATTCGCCAGTCCGTCAGGTCAGCTACAAGGTTGATAATGCTCGCGTTGGCCAGGAACTGGACTATGACAAGCTCAATTTGACGATCGAAACCGACGGTACGATTACCCCGGAAGATGCCGTGGCCTATGCCGCGCGCATCCTGCAGGATCAGCTGTCGCTGTTCGTCCATTTCGAAGATGGCATTCCGCAGCCGCAAGGCCAGATGATCGGCATGGCTGCCGCGCCGGAAGAATCCGACGCGAACCAGCTGAACCGTTACCTGCTCAAGAAGGTGGACGAGTTGGAACTGTCGGTCCGTTCGGCAAACTGCCTCAAGAACGACAACATCATCTATATCGGCGATCTGGTTCAGAAGACAGAAGCCGAAATGCTGCGGACGCCGAATTTCGGCCGCAAGTCCCTGAACGAAATCAAGGAAGTGCTGTCGAGCATGGGCCTGCGCCTGGGCATGGACATCCCCGGATGGCCGCCTGAGAATATCGAAGAAATGGCCAAGAAGCTCGAACAGGAACTGCTGGGCTGATCCAGGTTGCGGCGGCGCACCTTAAGCGCCGCCAGCTTTGGGCTACCTGATACGGGCCCCTATCGAACGGAGTAAAACATATGCGTCACGGTATTTCACAGCGTAAGCTCAGCCGTAAATCGGGCCACCGCAAGGCCCTGTTCCGCAACATGGCCGATGCACTGGTCAAGCATGAACAGATCCAGACCACCTTGCCGAAAGCAAAGGAACTGCGTCCCTATGTTGAAAAGCTGGTCACGCTGGCAAAGCGTGGCGGCCTGTCCAATCGCCGTCTTGCGGCCGCCCGTATGAATGACGATACGCAGGTCAAGAAGCTGTTCGACACGCTGGGCGCACGTTATGCGAACCGTGAAGGCGGCTATCTGCGGATCATCCGGGCCGGTATCCGTGCCGGCGATGCTTCGCAAATGGCGATCATTGAATTTGTTGACCGCGATGTCGATGCACGCGGCAAGGACAGTGGTCCGGCGATGAACCAGAACGACGAAGAATACGAAGGCGCATAAATCGCGATCTTCAGCATGATCACCAAGCGGGCCGGGGGGAAACCTCCGGCCCTTTTCGTTTGCACAATTGGGTTTTGACAGCGGGGG
The DNA here is from genome assembly GCA_041741895.1 of Pontixanthobacter sp. Classification (GTDB taxonomy): domain Bacteria; phylum Pseudomonadota; class Alphaproteobacteria; order Sphingomonadales; family Sphingomonadaceae; genus Allopontixanthobacter. The sequence goes on along the minus strand of JBGSJO010000007.1, from coordinate 20,987 downwards.
ATTGGCGGGCCAGACACGCCGGATGAAAAAACTCCTGACCGCCGCCGCTCTGGCCATCTCCGCCGCTCCGTTGTCTGCGCAGGACCAGCCTGAAATATCCCGGTATGATCGGGCGCTGGCCGCAGGATACAAGGCACTGATGCTGTGCGGGGCGATTGCCAATGCCGATCGCGCGGGTATGCAGCGAAGTCCCGAGAGCGTGATCGAATGGGAGCTGGCCGGCATTCAGGATCCGCAATCCCGGATCGTCGCAGATTTGCCCTACAAGATCGTTCGTTCACCCGGCGGCAAGAATGTCGCATCGCAGATTGTTCACGTTGAAGTGGAATATGCGCCCGATACCATGCCGCGCATCGCGATCCACAATTCGCAGCAAGGGTGTTCGATCCTGCCCATTATGGGCGGACCGCCGCCAGTCCCCACCTTGCGGACATTAACCGTGAATGCGGATGATTGGCAAACCGACTGGCAGGACAGGATGTGGAGCGATGTTGCCGACGGCGCGTTCAATGGAGTCTATGGGATCGGAAGCCGCACCACCGCTGTGGTAGTGGTCAGGCACGGCAAGCTGACCGGTGAACAATATGCACCGGGTTTCGGCCCCTCCATTCCGCAACGCACCTGGTCGGTCGCCAAGAGTATCGCAGCTACGCTGGTCGGTGCAGCGGTCTATCGCGGGGAAGTGACTCTCACGCCGCCGAAAGATGGCTCCGGCCCGGCCGCTGTTCCGGCATGGGGAGCAGAGGGCGACCCGCGACGCGCCATCACCCTCGATCATCTGCTCCGCATGGCATCGGGACGTTATTCCGACACGCCAGGCAATCGCACCGATCCCGTTTATTGGGGCGGTGCCACAGTGGACGAGCGCGCGGCCACATGGCCCCTCATTCACCGGCCAGGAACGGTTTATCGCTATGCCAATAATGACACGCTGATGGCAGTGAAAGCGATTCAGCCAAGTTTCAAGTTGCATCCGCCGTCCGAATTTTTTGCCAGACTGGGTATGAACAATACGGTGGCGGAACGTGATTGGCACGGCAATTATGTGCTTTCTAGCCAGGTCTGGTCCACGGCGCGCGACCTTGCCCGCCTGGGCCAGCTTTATTTGAAGGACGGCGTCTGGAACGGTGAACGGCTGCTGCCGGAAGGCTTCGTTACTTATGCATCAAGTCCGTTGGGGCCGCAGCCCGATGGGCAATTCGGGTATGGCGCGGGGTTCTGGCTGATGAACCGGTCCGAAGGCGTACCGTCCGATGCCTTCGCCGCCTTCGGCAATCGCGGGCAATTTGTCGTGATCGTCCCCAGCCACAATGTCGTGATCGTCCGGCGGGGAGAAGATCCGGCCGGCACCCGGTTCGATATCGCTGCATTCACCCGCGACATGCTTGCAGCTATCTCTGAATAGCAAGTGTTCAGAAAAGGTGGCACTTTCCTGAACACTTGCTGTCAGCTCAATTCAGGCTGCCAAAAGGGCGAATCGCCTAGAACCTGTTTGACGCCGGAGCACTCCCGCACTGGTGCCAAGCGAGGAACGACCCATGAATACCATTACCAAAACACTTGTCGGAACCGTCGCCGCTGGCGCAATGGCGATGACGTCTGCAGCACCAGCCTTTGCCCGTGACCGGGACGGCGGCATCAGCGCAGGCGAGATCATCGCCGGTGCGGTGATCATTGGCGGTATTGCCGCGATCGCCTCCGCCTCGAGCAGGGACCGCGGATATGATCGTAATTACAATGATGGTTACCGCTATAACCCGGGCGACCGCCGCGGCGGTTACAATGATTATTATGGCCGCGGAAATCCGCGCGCTGCAGTCCAGCAATGCGTTCAGGCGGCTGAGCGAAATGCCCAGCGCAGTGGCTATCGCCATGCGAATGTCACCGACATCCGCGATGTGGACGACACACGCTATGGCTGGCGTGTAAAGGGTCGCATCGACGTGCAGGGCGCTCGCGGGTACGGCAATCGTTATGATCGTTATGATCGTTATGATCGTTATGATCGGTATGATCGCAATGATCGCAATGATCGGGGCTACCGAGCAGATAGCGGCAAGTTCACCTGCGATATTTCGAACGGCCGGGTGGTCGGTCTCGATTACAGCGGCATCCGCGGCCTGCGTTGATCGCCAGGTTTAGACAAGGTAAGTGGTTCAGGCTGATGAAAGCCTGGACCGTTTATCCTTTCACGTCATACATCCGGCAGGGACCATAAAATGAAAAGCATTTCCCTTTTCCCTTCGTCAGCAGCGATGGTTGCGGCTTTGTCCTTTGCGGCAACACCGGCCGCTGCAGCTGAGCTTCCTGTCCGCGCCGCACCTGCTGCCGCACCTGGTTATACAGTATGGGATGCCGATAGCGAGAATGTCCAGCGGGACCGGTACCGCTATCGCCGCCACCACAACCGGATCGATGCTGGCGATGTCATTGGCGGCCTGCTGGTCATTGGCGCGATCGCGGCAGTCGCCAGTGCCGTGTCGAAGCCAAGCCAACCGCGCAGCTATCCGCCGCAATATCCCTACCGGTCGAGCGATTATCGAGGCGATTCCCGCTACACCGGGGCGCAGGGAATCGACCGTGCAGCAGATATGTGCGTGCGCGAGGTTGAACGCGATGCCCGGGTAAGCGGCGTCGATGCAATTTCACGGTCGGGCGATGGCTGGTTGGTATCAGGCACGCTATACAATGGCGATGGTTTCACTTGCCGGGTTGGCCGGGATGGCCGGATCGACGATGTCAGCTATGGCGGCCGCGGCGCGTTTCAGAGCAATTCTACTCAGCAGGAAGATAGCCAGTGGAGCGACGACCGCTACACTGCGGCATGGGGTAATGCAGCCCCGGCTGCGCCGAGCGGTGATAATTCGGGCAGCACCCCGGATACGTCCGAACAGGAACCGGCCTATCCCGGCGGTCCTTTACCGGACGGAAATTACGAAGAATATCCAGAGAATCCCGCTGGCCAGGATGACCGCTACGGCGGTTAAGGCAGCTTCGTTCCGGAATTATCATCGCCCTGATTGTTCTTATGGGTTTCATCGTCGGGCGCGGCCTCCCGATAAGCAGGGAGCGAGAGTTTCCATTTGATCGCCGCCCCGCGCAGGGCAAATCCTGCCACCCATGCGGCAGCCCAGACCGGCGCATCGGCCAGTCCGAAAACCGACCCGACCATGGTAAACAATGCCGACAAGGCAGCGGCAGTCACATAGAGTTCCGGCCGCATGATGATGGAGGGTTCACCCGCAATCACATCGCGGATGACGCCGCCCGCGCATCCGGTGATTATGCCCATGACCATCGCGGGCACGGGTGCCACACCGAATGCCAGCGCCTTGGCGGTGCCCAGCACGGCAAAGGCGGCAAGACCTGCGGCATCGGCCCATTCCAGCAGTTCCCCTTCCCACCAGCGGCGCGGGGTGAACCACGCCATCAGAGCGGTTGCGAAGATGACCGGCGCGACCCATGGGTTCTGCGTCCAGAATGCGGGCGTTCCAATCAGCATGTCGCGCAAAGATCCGCCGCCGACACCGGTGATCAGCGCGAAGAACGCCATTGTAACAAAAGTCTGCCGCAGCCGTGCCGCCAGCAATGCACCGGTCAGCGCAAAAACGGCGGTACCTGCCAGATCGAGCACCGGCGGTAGCACAGCGGGGACGAGCGCCGCGGTCACCCCCGAACCCTCGCCTTGCGGCGACGGAACATCAGGATTGTGCCGAGCAGTGACCCGGTAAGGCCCAGCGCGGCGAACAGGATCAGGATCGGATGCGATGTATCCTCGCGCGTTTCCAGGTCCATGATGTGCAGGCCCCACATGAAATCGAACAGACGCCACCACCGGGTCCGGACCCCTTCGATACGGCCGGTCTCGCGCCCGATATAAACCTGGGCGCCATTTTCCAGCTCGACTTGCCATACCGGTATCGGGCGCCGGAAATCGAACGGAACCCGGTCTGGCTCGAAAGCGGTGATCGCCGCAATCTTGTCGCCGCCGATGATTTGCTCTGCCGCGATCACCCGCGCTTCGATTTCGTTGAGTGGCGGCAGCCGAGCACCGCTATTGCTGAACCGTTCCAGCGCGCCGTCCATATATTCGATTGAAGTGACCGGCCGGCCCGATACCATCGCCGTGTGGACCGATTTAACCGGACGGTCGCCGGTGCCCGGCAAGGCAACCGTAATCTCGGTGTCGGGCGGCAGGGATTCCTGCGCCTGTTCGATCCGCAAATGATTGCCGCGCACTTCGTCAATCGGCCGGACGACCATTACCAATCCGGTGGCCATCCACATCACGATGGGAACGCCAACCAGCCAGCCCAGCCATATGTGCCAGCGAGCAAAACGGAGCATCCAGGTCGATTTGGCCACTTACAGCATCCTTTTCAGGCGGTCGGGATGGGGAATTGCCGCCCTAGGGTGCTGCCGACCACAGGGCAAGGATCAGCGCGCGAACAGAGCTGCCGGATCGGCCATCGCCTTGATCTCCAGCGCATTGCCGCAGGGGTCGCGGAAGAACATCGTCGCCTGTTCGCCGATCTGCCCTTCGAAACGGATGGTCGGTTCTATTGCGAATGTTAATCCCGAAACGGTCAGCCGGTCGGCCAGTTGGCGCCAGTCCTCCATTTCCAGCACCACGCCGAAATGCGGCACCGGCACATCATGCCCGTCCACCGGATTGGTCGCCGCATCGGCGCTGAAGCGCGGCGGTGCCAGATGCGCCACGATCTGGTGGCCGAAGAAATTGAAATCGATCCACTGATCCGAACTGCGGCCTTCCGGACAGCCCATGACGGCGCCGTAGAATTCACGCGCTGCCGCCAGATCATCGACGGGAAAGGCGAGGTGAAAGGGTGGGATTGTTTGTGTCATGGAATCACATATGGATCGGTTTGCCCTGAACCGCCATAGCCGCTTCTTTCAAGGCTTCGGCATGGGTCGGGTGGGCGTGGCAGGTATAGGCGATGTCTTCCGAAGTCGCGCCGAATTCCATCGCAATGGCTGCTTCCGCAATCATCGTTCCGGCCAGGCTGGCGACGATATGGACGCCCAGCACGCGGTCGGTTTCGGCATCGGCGATGACTTTCACGAATCCATCGGTGTCGCGGTTGGCCTTGGCGCGGCTGTTGGCCATCATCGGGAATTTGCCGACCTTGACGGTGTGCCCGGCCTCCTTCGCTTCTTCCTCGGTCATCCCGACATCGGCGAATTCCGGCATGGTATAGACCACACCCGGGATGACGGCGTGGTTCACGATGCCCGTCTGCCCGGCAATGAATTCTGCCACCGCAATGCCTTCATCTTCTGCCTTGTGGGCGAGCATGGGGCCGGGGATCACGTCGCCGATGGCCCAGACGCCTTCCACCTTGGTGCGGAAATCAGGCGCGGTTTCAATCTGGCCGCGCTTGTTCAGCTCCAGCCCGATGGCATCGATATTGAGGTCGTCCACATTGGGGCGCCGGCCAATCGACACCAGCACATGGCTTGCTTCGATCGTTTCAACATCGCCGCCTGCGGCAGGCTCGACCGTTAGCGTGACCTTCTTGCCTTTTACCGACGCGCCGGTGACCTTGCTTTTCAGCCGGATATCCATGCCCTGCTTCTTGAAGATCTTGCCCGCTTCCTTGCGGACATCGATGTCCATGCCGGGCAGCAGCATTTCGAGGTATTCGACCACGGTGACCTTCGCGCCGAGCCGCCGCCAGACCGAGCCCAGTTCCAGCCCGATCACGCCGCCGCCGATCACCACCAGATGGTCGGGCACCTCGGACAATTTGAGTGCGCCGGTGGAATCGACGATCCGGCCTCCATTTTTTCCTTTGGGGTCATTATCGACCTCGACACCCGGCAGCGGCGTTACGCTTGAACCTGTCGCGATGACGATGTCTTTGGCGGTGTGCGTATCGTCACCAACCTTGACCGTATGCGCGTCCTGAAACGCCGCGTGGCCCTTGATCCAGGTGACCTTGTTCTTCTTGAACAGGAATTCGATCCCGCCGGTCAGATCGCCAACCGCCTTGGTCTTTTCTGCCATCATCGCGCCCAGATCGAGCTTCGCGGTGGCGGTAATGCCCCAGGTTGCCATGTGGCCATTATTGACCTCGTCCAGCAATTCGGAAGCGTGCAGCAATGATTTGGACGGAATGCAGCCGACATTGAGGCACGTCCCGCCCAGCGTCTCGCGGCTTTCAACACAGGCGGTCTTCAGCCCCAGCTGCGCCGCGCGGATTGCCGCGACATAGCCGCCGGGGCCGGCACCGATGATTAGGACATCGTAATCGTAAGTTTGGTCAGCCATGGGCTTGCTCCGTTGCGCCAGCGTGCTTCGACAAGCTCAGCACGAGCGGGGTCTGGTATTCTCTAGCCGCACAACATCCGCTCATCCAGAGCTTGTCGAAGGACGCTGGTGCAGTTTCATTCTCACAAATCAATCAGCATCCGCGTGGGATCTTCGATGGCATCCTTGATGATTTTCAGCGCGGTTACCGCCTCGCGCCCGTCGATCAACCGGTGGTCATAGGACAGGGCGATATACATCATCGGGCGGATCACCATTTCGCCGCCTATCACCATAACGCGATCTTCGATCCGGTGCAGGCCGAGCACGGCGCTCTGCGGCGGGTTGATGATCGGGGTCGACATCAACGAACCGAACACCCCGCCGTTGGAGATGGTAAAGGTGCCTCCGGTCATGTCCGCCATAGTCAGCGTGCCGTCTTTCGCGCGCTTCCCGAAATCGGCGATGTCTTTTTCGATCTGGGCAAAGCCCTTCTTGTCGACATCGCGCACGACCGGGACAACCAGCCCGCCCGGCGCACTGACGGCTACCGAGATATCGACGTAATCGTGATAGACGATCTCGTCGCCATCGATCTGGGCATTGACCGAGGGGACATCCTTCAGCGCCAGATGTGCGGCTTTCGCGAAGAAGCCCATGAAGCCCAGCTTGATGTCATGCTTCTTGGCGAACAGATCCTTGTATTTCTCTCGCGCTTGGATCACCGCGGTCATGTCGACATCGTTGAAAGTGGTCAGCAATGCCGCAGTATCCTGAGCATTCTTGAGCCGCTTGGCGATCGTCTGCCGCATCCGGGTCATCTTGACGCGCTCGGTCTTGCGGTCGCCGGACCGGCGTGAATGCGTATCTTCAGAAGCCGACGCCGGTGTTGAAGCGGCCGGGGCAGGCGCGGCTTCGTCTCCCTTGGCCTTGGCAGCGGCCAGCACGTCTTCCTTGGTCAGACGGCCATCCTTGCCGGTACCTTTGACCGTGGACGGGTCGATCCCGTGTTCCAGAACGGCGCGGCGGACGGCGGGGGAAAGGGTTTGCGAGGCATCGGATGCGGCGGTTTGCGGGGCTGTTTCGCCGCTTCCAGCGGGAGCCGAGGCTGGCGCGGGGGTTGCTGCTGCGGGGGGACGGGCAGGAGTTGTTGCGGGGGCCGGGATTGCAGCCGAAGCGCCTTCCTCGACCGTCGCGATAACCGCGCCGACTTCCACCGTATCACCTACGGCCGCTCTCAGTTCGCCCATCACGCCCGCCACGGGGGATGGCACTTCGATCGCGACCTTGTCCGTTTCGAGGCTCGCAATCGGCTCGTCCATTTCCACCCGGTCGCCCGGCTGTTTCAGCCATTCGCCAATGGTGCCTTCGGTTACGGATTCGCCCAATGCCGGGACTTTGATTTCAAGTGCCATAGTGCCTGTTTCCTGAGTTCCTGCCGCTGCAAACCGCGCGTTAAATATTTAAGCCGAGGGCCGCTGCGACCAGTGCAGCCTGTTGTTCTTCATGCTTTTTGGCAAAACCTGTTGCCGGTGATGCCGACGCTTCGCGCCCGGCGTAGGTTGGCCGCAGGTTCTTGCCTGCTGCCGCAGCCGCCTGTTCGATCAACCGGTCCACAAAGAACCACGCACCGTTATTGTGCGGTTCTTCCTGACACCAGACGATTTCTTCCAGTTTCGTCATGCGGCTCAATCGATTGCCAAGCGGTTCGCCGGGGAAGGGATATATCTGTTCAAGCCGCACGATCGAGACATCCTCCAGCCCTTCCTCGTCGCGCTTCTGCAACAGATCATAAGCGACCTTGCCGCTGCACAGCACCAGCCGGCGGATTTTCTCGTCCGCAATGTCCGCCGTGTCGCTGACGATGCGGCGGAAATGGCTGTCACCGGTAAATTCATCTGCCGAACTTTTGGCCAGAGGATGCCGAAGCAGGCTCTTGGGGGTCATGATGATCAACGGCTTGCGGAACGGACGCAGCATCTGCCGCCGCAACACGTGGAAGTAATTGGCCGGCAAGGTGATGTTGCAGACTTGGATATTGTCATTCGCGCATAGTTGCAGGAATCGTTCGAGCCGGGCGCTGGAATGTTCCGGACCCTGGCCTTCATAGCCATGCGGTAGCAGCATCACCAGACCGTTAGCCCGCAGCCACTTGGCTTCGCCCGCAGCGATGAACTGGTCGATGATGATCTGCGCGCCATTGGCAAAATCGCCGAACTGCGCTTCCCACAACACCAGCGTCTTGGGGTCGGCCAGCGCAAAACCATATTCGAAGCCGAGCACACCGTATTCGGACAAAGTGCTGTCATACACCTCGAACTTGCCGTGCGGCAGGGTGGTGAGCGGGATATATTTGCGTTCGTCCTGCTGGTCGGTCCACACGGCGTGGCGTTGGCTGAAGGTGCCGCGCCCGGAATCCTGCCCGGACAGGCGCACACCGTATCCTTCAGTCACGAGGCTGCCGAAAGCGAGTGCCTCAGCCGTTGCCCAGTCGAACCCGTCATTACTTTCGAACATCGCCCGCTTGGCGTCGATCACCCGGCCCAATGTCTTGTGGATTTGCAGATCATCGGGAACAGTGGTCAGCGTGCGGCCAAGGCTGTCGAATAATTTGCGTTCGATTCCCGTGTCGACATTGCGCCGCGCGGTTTCCGGATCGGCCGGCTTGTGCAGCCCGCTCCACCGGCCGGTGAACCAGTCGGCGGAATTGGGGACATAACTTTTCGCTGCTTCGAAATCCGCTTCCAGCAGGGCGGTGAATTCTTCCACCAGACTGTCGGCAAAACCTTCCACGACCTCGCCTTCGGCAATCAGGCGCGCTTCGTAAATCTCGCTGACCTTGGGGTGTTTGCGAATCTTGTCATACATGAGCGGCTGGGTGAAACTCGGCTCGTCGCCTTCATTGTGGCCGAACCGGCGGTAGCACCACATATCGATCACGATGTCGCGGTGGAAACGCTGGCGGTATTCGATCGCCAGTTTGCAGGCGAAGGTCACGGCTTCGGGATTGTCACCATTGACGTGCAGGATCGGTGCCTGAACACCCTTGGCCACATCGGAAGGATAGGGGCTGGACCGGGCAAACTGCGGGCTGGTGGTGAAACCGATCTGGTTATTGATCACGAAATGCAGGCAGCCTCCGGTGTTGTAGCCGCGCACGCCCGACAAGCCGAAACATTCCCACACCACGCCCTGTCCGGCAAAGGCCGCATCGCCGTGGAGCAGCACGGGCAGGACTTGTTCGTTCTTCTTCAGATCGTCCCGAATGGCCTGCTGCGCGCGGGCCTTGCCCAGCACGACCGGGTCGACCGCTTCCAGATGGCTGGGGTTGGGAACCAGCGACATATGTACTTCGATCCCGTCGAATTCACGGTCGGTGCTGGTGCCGAGGTGGTATTTCACATCGCCCGAACCACCCACATCCTCGGGATTGGCGCTGCCCCCGGAAAATTCGTGGAAGATGACCTTGTACGGTTTGGCCATCACATTGGCGAGGATGTTCAGCCGGCCGCGGTGGGCCATGCCGTAGATGATTTCGCGCACGCCCAGCTGGCCGCCATATTTGATTACGCCTTCCAGCGCGGGGATCATGCTTTCCCCGCCGTCGAGGCCGAACCGCTTGGTCCCGACATATTTCTTGCCGAGGAATTTTTCATATTGTTCGCCGCGGATCACCGCACCCAGAATGGCGCGCTTTCCTTCGGGAGTGAACTTGATAACTTGATCTGGTCCCTCGATCCGTTCCTGGATGAAACGGCGTTCCTCCACATCGGAGATATGCATATATTCAAAGCCGACATGTCCGCAATAATTGGCGCGCAGCACCTCGACCAAATTGCGCGGAGTTTCCCATTCGAGGTTGAGATTGCCGCCGAGATAAACCGGCTCGTCCAGCGATTTTCCGGTGAAGCCGTGCCAATCCAGCTTCATATCGTCCGGCAATTCGCGCTGGCTGAGGCCCAGCGGATCAAGGTCCGCCGCCAGATGCCCGCGCACCCGGTAGGTGCGGATCAGCAGCATCGCCCGGATCGATGCGTCGGCAGCTTTCTCAATTGCCGCTTCGTCTAGGACCTTGCCGGCGCGGTCCGCTGCGGCCTTGATTGCGATCTTCATCGCTGTCGGGTCGAGCGCCTGCGTCAGGTCGTCTTCACTGTCACCCCCAACCATCGGCCAACGCGGATTGGACCATGACGGCCCGGCCTGCGGATCTTCCGCCGGTCCGTCCAGTTCGAAATCGTGGTTTTCATTACCCATGGGACAATCCCAACTTTCTATGCTCCCCTGCGAAGGCAGGGGCCTTGTTCATCGCTAGCGAACATCTGCATGGCCAGCGACCGACTTTCGGCGGCATCATGCCAGATGAAGTCCCTGAGTCAGGTCGTTCCATTGCGGGTTCAACTCCTCGATGCGCTTGATCCTCCAAGCCCATTTCCAACTTTTCATCCTGCGCTCGAATAGCCGGGCGTCGTGAATGTTTTCAAACTGTTCAAACCAAACCAGATTGTGGCAATTGTACTTCTTCGTAAAACTCGAAACGGCTCCGCTTCGGTGGTCGGCAATCCAGCGGGAGCGATCATTGGTGACTCCGATATAGAGCACGCCGTCACGCCGGTTGGTCACGATATATACGAAGCCTGCTCGCAAAGGTTTCTCCAGGTGGATGTAGTTCCCAGCCTGCGCCGGGACTCACCAGTTTTTTGGGTCACACTATCTCTTTCAGCATGGCGTCCAGCGTGGTGCCAAGTTCGGATGGCGATGGCGATACGCGGATGCCCGCTGCTTCCATCGCCGCTATCTTGTCGTCCGCGCCGCCTTTGCCGCCCGAGACGATGGCCCCGGCATGGCCCATGCGCCGGCCCGGAGGGGCGGTGCGGCCAGCGATGAAGCCGACCATTGGTTTGCTGCGGCCCAGTTTGGCCTGTTCGGCGATGAATTCAGCCGCTTCTTCTTCCGCGCTGCCGCCAATCTCGCCGATCATGATGATCGACTTGGTGTCATCGTCGGACAGGAACAGGTCGAGCACGTCGATGAAGTTGGTGCCGTTGACCGGATCGCCGCCGATGCCGACTGCGGTGGTCTGGCCCAGGCCGACCATCGTGGTCTGGTGGACAGCTTCGTAAGTCAGCGTGCCGGAACGCGAGACGACGCCGACCGAACCCTTCTTGAAGATGGAACCGGGCATGATCCCGATCTTGCATTCATTGGGGGTCAGCACGCCAGGGCAATTCGGCCCGATCAGGCGCGAGTTGGAACCGCGCAGCGCGGCCTTGACCCGAACCATGTCGAGCACCGGAATGCCTTCGGTAATGGTGATGATCAGTTCCATTTCGGCATCGATAGCTTCGCAAATCGCATCAGCGGCGAACGGCGGCGGGACATAGATGCACGTTGCAGTTGCGCCAGTGGCGGCCTTGGCTTCGCTTACCGTGTTGAAGTTCGGCAGGCCGATATGCGTCGTGCCGCCTTTGCCCGGCGTCACCCCGGCCACCATCTGCGTCCCATAGTCGAGCGCCTGCTGGGTGTGGAAAGTTCCGGTTTCACCGGTCATCCCTTGCGTGATGACCTTGGTGTTTTTGTCGATTAGGATGCTCATTGCTTTTCCATTTCTTTGAATTCACGGGAAATCTCGCGCCAAGCGCCCTGAGATTCCGGTTTTAGTGCCTCGCCGGGAAAGTGAATTTCCCCGTCCCCTTCATCGCCGCTCACATCGTAAAAGCCGACGCCATATTTTACGGCCAAGCTCCGAACTAACGGATAAGCGTCCTCTGCCACCGACCAGCGAAAACCGGCATAAATGGCATGCTGACCAATACTGTAATCGCCGAGCCGATCCTCAACTCCTGGATTCATCAAGTCTTCATCGGTCGGCGCGCCCGGCCCGTTCATGTTAGGGTAGGTCTTGCGGATTTCTTCATACCAAGACCGCAGCGCCAGGGTGGTGTTGGCAGGGTCGTCGTAAGAATGGCCTTCAGACCACTCCGCCTGTTGGTGATACCACTCGACGAATGGAGGCCGCTCATGTGGCGCAACCGCCGGGTCGAAAACCATCAGGTCATAACTCATGGCTTCGTCCTCACCCCAGCGAACCGTCAATACCCTTACACGCCTCAAGCAGTTCCTTAACCGCGTCGACCGACACATCGAAGTTCTTCTGCGCTTCGTCGTTGAGGTTGATCTCGACGATCCGCTCCACGCCGCCAGCGCCGATGACTACCGGCACGCCGACATACAGACCGTCGACGCCGTATTGACCTGTCAGGTTTGCAGCTGCGGGCAGGACGCGCTTTTTGTCCTTGAGGAAGCTTTCCGCCATCATGATCGCGCTGGTTGCAGGCGCGTAATAGGCTGAGCCATTGCCGAGCAGCTGGACGATCTCGCCGCCGCCGCTGCGGGTGCGCTGGACGATTGCGTCGATCTTTTCCTGCGTGGACCAGCCCATTTTGATCAGGTCGGGGACGGGAATGCCGGCAACGGTCGAATATTCGATCACCGGCACCATCGTGTCGCCGTGGCCGCCGAGCACGAATGCTGTGACGTCCTCTACCGAAACGTCGAATTCGGCGGCAAGGAAGTGGCGGAAGCGCGCGCTGTCGAGCACACCGGCCATGCCGACGACCATGTTGTGCGGCAGGCCACTATATTCGCGCAAGGCCCAGACCATCGCGTCCAATGGGTTGGTGATGCAGATCACGAAAGCGCCCGGCGCATGTTGTTTGATGCCCGCGCCCACTGCGCCCATGACTTTGAGGTTGATGCCCAGCAAATCGTCGCGGCTCATGCCCGGCTTGCGCGGGACACCGGCGGTAACGATGATCACGTCGGCACCGGCAATGTCAGCGTAATCGCTCGTGCCCTTCAGCTTTACATCGAAGCCGTCGACCGGGGCCGCCTGGCTGAGGTCAAGTGCCTTGCCTGCGGGCATTCCTTCGGCAATGTCGAACAGGACGATATCGCCTAATTCTTTCATTGCTGCGAGGTGGGCGAGGGTGCCGCCGATCATGCCGGCGCCGATCAGTGCGATTTTATTGCGGGCCATATGCGCGAAATGTCCTTCCATGCGTGCGGGACACAACAAAACCAAACAGTCGGCGCGCAGCAAGTCCCGCGACAATGCCGCGCCCGTAAAAACGAGCCCTGACCTAGTCCGCAGGGGAGGTGATTGCAACTGGCAAAGCTACGTGTCGCGAAACTATTTTTGCAAATAGTTCGCAGTAGCGTTTAGAGCGTGCGAGCTTGACCAATCACACCTGGCATGAGCCTGCGGCATGGTCTGGTGGTGTCAGGAAACCTTGCGTACAACTTCTCTGCCATCACGGTCCGTACCGCTTTCCTGGGCAAGCAGCATCGCGGCGAGGTAATCAGGCACGGCGCGGCTAAAGTAATAGCCCTGGCCTAACGTGCAGCCAGCGTCGCGCACGGCCTGCACTTGTTCGATTGTTTCTAGTCCTTCGGCGACGATTTCCATTCCCAGATTGGCGCCCAGTTCGGCAACCGCCCGGATAATCGCATCGCTCTTGCGCCCGACATTGGGGCCGGACACGAAACTGCGGTCGACCTTGATCTTCTTGAATGGATATTTGTTAATGTAGCTGAGCGAAGAATAGCCGGTGCCGAAATCGTCGAGTGCAAAGCGGACCCCGGCGGCGGACAATTCCTCGATGAAGCTGTTGGTCGCATGATTATCGTCCAGGAACAGGCTTTCGGTGACTTCCAGTTCCAGCCGCGATGGATGCAGGCCTGCATCGCGCAGCGCAGTCAGAATGCCCAGCGCGGCGCCTGGGGCCTTGATCTGCATCGGCGAGAGATTGACCGCCAAGGTAACATCCTCGGGCCATGCGGCGCAGGCCTTGGCCGCTTGTGCGGTGATCCAGTTGCCCAGTGTGACGATAACCCCGGTTTCTTCCGCCACCGGGATGAATTCGTCGGGTTTCAACTCACCCTTTTGTGGGTGGAACCAGCGCACCAATGCTTCGAACGTGCGGATCTTGCCCGTTTCCAGATCGACGATCGGCTGGAAGAAAATCGACAATTCGTTCTTGACGATGGCAGAGCGCAATTCGGCCTCGATCTCGCGGCGGCGGACAAGGTCGCGGCTCATACCGGGGTTATAGAAACAGGTCTGGTTCCTGCCGTTCACCTTCGCATGATACAGCGCCAGATCGGCGCGCTGCATCAGCGTGTCGGAATCGATCCCGTCTTCCGGCAGGATAGCGATACCCATGGAAGCCCTTACTTCCAACCGATCCCCATCGATCCGGACGGGTCGGATAATTTCTTCCAGCAGGCGCCCGGCCAGTTTTTCGCACTCCTGGCGGTTGGATACTTTGCAGAAAATGATGAATTCATCGCCGCCGAAGCGCGAAACCGTGGCATCGACGGAGGATGCCGCGCGCAACCGGCGGCCAATTTCAGACAGCACCCGGTCCCCCACCGGATGGCCGAGCAGATCGTTCACTTCCTTGAACCGGTCGAGGTCAAGCCAGAACAGCGCGAGCATCTGCCCATCGGGCAGATCCATCAGCGTTTCTACCATCGCATGATTGAGGCCCGCGCGATTGGCCAGGCCGGTGACGACGTCCGTCCGCGCGAGAACCTGCATCTTTTCGGCCAGCAATTCACTGGTTTCGGCTGCCGATATCGATTCGCGCAGCACCTTGAACACATTTAGGGTAATGGAAGCCATTGCCGGCAGCAGCAGGCCGATCGTCACGGCCAGGGTGACATAGGGCAAGGAGCCGATGTAGAGGCACACCAGAAGAACGGGCACGACGGCGAGTGACAATTGCCCCAGTGCAATGGCCGGCCGGCCCGCGTTTCGAGCGCAGATGCCCACGCCGTAACACATCGCATTGGCCGTCATCAGCACTTCCCATTGTGTGCCGATTTCCAGCAGCAGGGTCAGCGCAGCCACGACCCCAAGGACCAGTGCGTAGCTGAAGGCCCCGATTTCATAGAGGATTTCCAGCTTGCGTGTGCTGTTGCCGGTATCGTCAGGAGACATGCTGAAGGCAACGGAAACCCGAGCGATTGCGATGACTGCCAGGACAGCCGCCGACACATAGATCAAGGGTTCGCCGCTGCCGATGGCAACGATTACGGCAGAGAATATCCCTGCCAGGGCACCAATGGCCAGACTGGTGGGCTGGGAATAAAGCGTACGGACAAGTGTCCGGCGGACACGTTCAGTTAACGCATCCCCCGGTCCAAAATGCGCCAGGACCGTTTTGATCCTCGCTATTGGGTCACCCTTGGCCATGACATTCGTACTAGCCGGGATAGGTCACTGAA
The DNA here is from genome assembly GCA_041741895.1 of Pontixanthobacter sp. Classification (GTDB taxonomy): domain Bacteria; phylum Pseudomonadota; class Alphaproteobacteria; order Sphingomonadales; family Sphingomonadaceae; genus Allopontixanthobacter. Next base: position 5,428 of record JBGSJO010000007.1, on the reverse strand, counting down.
TGGTTAATTTACCCCTTACCAAAAATCGGCCAATCCGGCGGAAAATTGGCAGGTTTGCGGGGATTTCAAGCAGTTTGCGCTTGGCCGGGATTGTTAAGCAATTTCATTGTTGCCAGCGGCCGCAAGGTGGAGCTGAGAGGTGGCAGGCAGAGTGCAGGAAAGGGCGTTCGTGCCATCCTCCAGCTGTCCGGCGATCCGTTTGTCGAGTGCGCGGCAAATGCCCAGCCACCAGTCATATCCCTGGCGATCACCGGAAAAAAATGCAGATTCCGCTTGTTTGCGGGCTTCGCGCGCTGCGCCCATGCCGTGATTGGCAAAGTGGCGCAGTGCAGCATGGATCAAATTGTCATTAGCCTGGATTCCGGCCAAATCCCCATTGTCGTTTGCAGCCCGGCCCGGGGTCCGGCGTGAAAGCACGCGGGCGACAGGAGAGCAGACTGCAGTACGCGCAGCGGCGAAATGGACGGTCATGCCGTAGTTACCTCTGATCAGATGATTGGCTGATCCGGTTCATAACCCTCGGGGCACTAAGGCCCCGTTCCAATACAGGGTTGAGGGAAAGTTAATTTACAACCGCAATTCACGCCCGGTGACCGGGAAACAACTATTTAGGTTCCAAAATCCATCGTCCACTATTGGCATATTCTGGCTTGATGCCGCTTGCTTCGGGCAGATTTTCCGCCTTGAATAGCCGGTCTCCGCCGCGATCCGTCACGGCAGCGGAATAGACAGGTTCGGGCGCGGGCGGGCGGATTTCGCCATGGCGGCCCGCCAACTGATCGGGATTGCGGGCGGCGGGCGGCTGCGGCACGGCCATCTCTGCGGGCAGGGCTTCGTAATCGCGCGCAAACCGGCGGGCCAGAGCCAGCGGATCGGCGGCGTCTTTCGCCAGGTCGGAGTTCCTGCGCACCGACGGGGCGGCAAAAGGCTCTCTGCCCGAATAACTCGCCCGGAACGCGCCCGGTTTGCCCGCCGCACCGCGCCAGCGATAAAACCGGTGCGCGCCGATGGTGCCGACCGGATCGAGGCTGGGCGCCCAATAGGGGCTGATCCAGATGGTATGGTAATGGGTGGCCAAACCGACCAGCTGGTAAACATCACCCGAAAGCGCAACCTGCGCCACGGCGCGCGCCCGTTCCCACGCTGCGCTAGAGGGCTTGCGCGCCAGCGAGCCATCACAAGTGAAACTGAACTGGCAACCTGTGCGCCGTTCCGAGCCCTGATAGACCACGCCGCAAACGCTGCCTGGATAGCTTGGATGGGCCACGCGGTTCAGCACTACCTGCGCCACCGCGCGCTGCCCGCCAAGTGTCTCGCTGGCGGCTTCGTAATAGATTGCCGAGGTCAGGCATTGCAGCGCCCGCGCCTTGCTGATCCCGTCACCCGCCGCCATGAAGGCGCGCGCAGCCGGGTCGGCATTATGTGTCTGTACCAACTGATCCGCATCGATATTGCCGGTGCCGGTAATGTCGAACAACGGTGTCGGCGTGTCGCTGGCCGCAAAGGCCATGCGCGGTGCATCCTCCAGGAAATAGAAGGCCGAACCGGGGAAGCTATTGCCCGGTAATTCAAATGCCATTGGCAGGGCCGGCGCAGCAATTGCGGGCGTTTGATGTGTCAGGCGATCGAGCGGCTGCCAGTCACCCGGAGCGGCAACGGCAGGCACGGCAATGGCCGCCGCCAGCGCAGCAATGCGCCGCCAACGATGATTGGGCGTGCGTCTCGCCCCGATCCCGCGCGCCGAACGGCTGACCCGGATACGGAAATCCGCCGGGGCCGGCTCGTCATAAAAAGGCGGTAAATGGGACAGGGTTTGCTCACTTTTCAGGGCCGTTGAAGTCGCGCCACGTCGCGTAGCAGCCGCAACGCCCCCTAACGATGGCAGGATTGGCAGCGTCCCTATGCGGCACAATGCGTGCCGCTGCGGTTAACGTGAATGCTGAAGAATTTCCTATCACAGCAACAGGCGAAGTTAACGGCTCTTGCCGGAACGCTCCGGGGCGGGTAATCCCGCGATTACGTCATGGGTTGTTCGCGCCAAAACCATACAGCGCGGGCCTAAGAGGGAAGCGAGTGAGGGGATTCCCCCGAACCTCGCGCTGCCCCCGCAACTGTGACCGGGGAGTTTGCGCCCCACTATGCCACTGGGGTCCGTTCGCGGATGCCGGGAAGGCGGGGCGCATACGCTGATCCGGGAGCCAGGAGACCTGCCCATGTTCGGTCGTTCAGCCGCCGGACGGGGTGTGTCGGTGGTAGATGGATAGGCGCGTCCTGCGTCCCTTCCGTTGTGAGCGACATTTATGTCGCTTGTTACGGAGGTTTCATGCCTAAATATTTGTTATTGCTTGGTTGTTCAGTGTGTTTTTCTGCGCCTTTAGCGGCGCAGGATGTGCCCGATCCTGCTCTCGCGGAGGACGATGCGGAATATGAATCGATTGTCCTGACGCACCGCATCCACGATACCCATATCACCGTGGTGGCCAGCGGCATGAACGACCGGATTACTGCGACCGGCCAGCCGGTCAGCATTATCGGCAAAGCTGAAATCGATTCTGTCCAGGGGCCGGACCTGACCCGAATTTTGCAGCGGGCCCCCGGCGCAACGATCAGCCGCAACGGCGGCGTGGGCGGGTTTACCGGCGTGCGTGTACGCGGCGCAGAGGCGGAACAATTGCTGGTGGTGATCGACGGGGCAAGGGTAGCAGACCGGGCATCGCCGGGCGGAGGGTTTGATTTCGGAAACCTGCTGCCCGGCGCAATTTCCAAGCTGGAATTGCTGCGCGGTTCCAACAGCGTGATCTGGGGCAGCCAGGCGATTGGCGGCGTATTGGCGGTAACATCGGCACCGGCCGAAGATCCCGTCGCCTCTGCCGAATATGGTTCGCGCGGCAGTTTCTATGCCCGAACCGGCGGCGGCCTGTCCGGAAATGCCGGGTCACTGGCATTCGATGGCGGATATTTCAGGACGGACGGTTTTTCCACCGCCGCCATCGGCACCGAACCGGACGGCTTCCGGCAATGGCAGATCGGCGGGCGCGGCAGGCTGAATATCAATCACCGGGTCAGCCTGATCGGATCAGCCCGTTATGCTGATGGCCGGCTCGACATCGACGGGTTTCCGGCACCCCTGTTTTCCCTCACAGACACCGCTGAATATCAAGACACGCGGGAATTTTCTGCACTGACCGGCGCTGAGCTGAGTTTCGAGGATGTGTCGGTTCTTGCCAGTTTTTCCGTGTCGGATATCGAACGGGACAGCTTCGATCCGCTGTTTGGCGCAGACCCATCGTTCAGCACTGACGGCCGCAGCGAACGCGCTGAACTGCGCAGCCAATGGGATCTGGACGAGGCATTTTCCCTGCGGCTGGGCGGAGAATATGAATGGACTGGGTTTTCTTCCACCTTCGACACCCAGAAAGCGGACAATATCGGCGGTGCCTATGGACAATTGAGTTATGATCACGAAGGCAAATTCCTGATCAACGCCGGGGCACGGGTGGATGATCACAGCCGGTTCGGCAGCGCGGTAAGTTTTGGCGCGGATGCCGCCTATAGGCTAGGCATTGACTGGCGGCTCCGCGCCAGTTTCGGCGAGGGATTCAAGGCACCCACACTGTTCCAGCTATTTTCCGATTTCGGCAATCAGGCACTGGCTGCGGAGCGCAGCACTAGTTTTGACATTGGGCTGGATTACGGCGATCGCAACATGGACGATTTCTTTGCCCTATCGATTTTTCGACGGGATAGCGAAAACCAGATCGATTTCATCTCCTGTTTCGGGGCGACCGATGCGATCTGCACGGATCGTCCGTTTGGCACCTATCAGAACATCAGATTTACCCGTGCTCAGGGGTTGGAGGTTGAAGGCGGCATAGCCATTTCCGAGACTTTCGCGGCGCGGGCCGTCTATGCCCTTATCGATACGGAAAACCGGACCAGCGGATCGGCAAACGAGGGCAACCAATTGGCCCGGCGTCCGCGCCATGCGGCGACATTCTCCGCTGACTGGACGCCGCAGGATTTCCGCTTCGGCGGAGATATCCGGCTGGTCTCCCGCAGTTTCGACGATGCGGCGGGCAGCGTCCGGATTGGCGGATATGCCGTGCTGGACCTCAGGGCCAGTTGGCAAGTCACCGACACATTCGAATTGTTCGGCCGGGTCGAAAATGTGTGGGATGAACAATACCAGACCGCCGCCGGTTTCGGCACTGCCGGGCGGGGCGTGTTCGCCGGTATCAGGGCCGCGATGTGATCCCTTGGCGCGCCCTGATTGTCCCGGTGCTGCTGGCCGGTTGCAGCCCACAAGCGGCACCGGTTGCGACTAAAGGCGCGCCGACCATCGTCAGCCTCAATCCCTGCACCGATGCGATTCTGGCGGAGGTTGCCGGGCCGGAGCAGGTGCTGGCCCTGTCGCATTACAGCCGCGATCCGCGTGCCAGTTCGATGGATGCGGCGCGCGCGCGGCAATTCGGCGTGACGGGCGGCACGGTGGAAGAAGTGCTGGCGCTGAAGCCGGATATGGTCATCGCCAGCGCCTTCATATCGCCGGCCACCCGCGCGGGACTGGAAAGCCTTGGTATCCGGGTGGAGACTTTCGGTATCGCCAGCAGTGTTGACGAAAGCGACGCACAAATCCGCCGCATCGCCGCATTCGCAGGCAATCCGGCGGGGGGTGAGGTGCTGGCCAAGAAAATCGACGCGGCGCTGGCGGCAGCAACCCCGCCAGCGGGCGCTGCGCCGATCCCGGCCGTATTGTGGCAGCCGTCCGGGATCGTTCCGGGGGAGGGCGCGCTGGTTAGTGAGCTCCTTCGCAGGGCCGGTTTTTCCAGTCATAGCGCCGCGATCGGAATGGGGCAGGCGGATTATCTCTCCCTCGAGCAAGCGATCGCGAGCCCGCCGCAATTGTTGCTGGTGGCAGGGCAGGAACGGACGCAATTGCATCCCGCGCTGGACGCACTGCCGGATATGCACCGTGCAGCATTCGATCCGGGGCTGCTGTATTGCGGCGGGCCGACGATCATTAAGGCGATGGCGCGGTTGGCAAAGGTGCGGGCCAGGATCGTTGATGAGTCACCACCCCAACCCCGTCCTCTGAAGAGGAGGGGGCTATGATCCGGCGCAGCGCACTCTCCCACATCTTCAGAGGAGGTGGCCGGGGGGTGGTGGCGGAGCCGCAAACATGACACGCCCGATCCCCATCCTGTTGATCCTGATCACGATATGCCTGCCGCTGTCGCTTCTGGCCGGGCGGGTATGGCTCGATTTTGGGGCCACCCCGAATGCCGCTGTGATCCTCGGCGAATTGCGCCTCCCGCGATCCGTGCTGGCGCTGGTGATCGGGGCGGGTCTCGGCGCGGCGGGCGCGGTGATGCAGGGCTATTTGCGTAATCCACTGGCCGATCCGGGGCTGTTCGGGGTCGCGCCGATG
>JBGSJO010000006.1:0-21792 GCA_041741895.1 Pontixanthobacter sp. | reverse complement strand
GAACTCCGCGCCGCGCCGCGCGGTTCGCTCACCGCCACCGGCAAGCACGTGATCGTGATCGGCGGCGGCGACACCGGTTCCGACTGTGTCGGCACATCCAACCGGCAGGGCGCGGCCAGCGTGACCCAGCTGGAAATCATGCCCCAGCCGCCGGTGAAGGAAGACAAGGCGCTGACCTGGCCCGACTGGCCGCTGAAGATGCGCACCTCCTCCAGCCACGAAGAAGGTGCGGCGCGCGACTGGTCGGTTATGGCCAAGCGGGTGATCGGCATCGACGGCGATGTCACCGGCCTCGAATGCGTGCGGCTATCGTGGGACGGCGGCAAGATGCAGGAAGTGGCAGGCAGCAATTTCGTGCTTCCCGCCGATCTGATCCTGCTCGCCATGGGCTTCACCGGCCCGAAGAAGCACGGATTGCTGGACCGGGCCGGTGTTGCATTGACCGACCGGGGCGCAGTGGCCGCCAATGAAGATGATTACGCCACCAGCGAACCCGGCGTGTTCACCTGCGGCGACATGCGCCGCGGGCAAAGCCTGGTGGTCTGGGCCATCCGCGAAGGCCGCCAATGCGCGCGCAGCGTGGACATGGCCTTGATGGGCGCGAGCGAACTGCCGAGGTAGGCTTGGGTTGAATTAAATCCGAAAGCTGAACCTATGGCGGCTAAGGGATCGTTAGCCGACACCCCTAGCTCCCCGCACAACCCACACATTCCGCCACACTGGGATCATGCTCCAGCCGCTTGGCTGCGATTTCCTCGCCGCAGGTGAGGCAATCGCCCCATTCGCCCTGATCCAGCCGGTGTAGTGCGGCGGCAATCCGGCTGCGTTCGGACTGGCGGCGTTTTTCGGCGGCCAGTGCCATTTGTTGCTGTTGCATGGCGTCAATCCGCGATAGCCGCCCGACGCTGTCCTGCTGCAGCGTGACCGGCCCGCGCGCTTCCATGCTCAGCCGGTCTTCCTCCGCCAGTTCGGCGCGGCGGGCGAGCAGTTTCTGACGGGCTTCGTCTTCGGCCATGCCCGCAATCTACCACTTGATGCCGCTACGTCCATTCGCTTTCAGAAAGGCGTTGGCCTGGCTGAACGGCTTTGACCCGAAGAACCCGCGATGCGCGGAAAGCGGGCTCGGGTGGACCGATTTCAGCACCAGATGGCGGCTGGGCTGTGCCAGCTCCGGAATGCGTGCCGCCTTGGCCTGCGCATGGTTGCCCCACAGGATGAACACGCTCGGTTCCGGTCGGGCGGCAACTGCGGCCACGGCGGCATCGGTAACCGGCCCCCATCCGCGCCGTGCATGGCTGCCTGCCTGCCCCCCCTCCACGGTCAGCGAGGTGTTCAGCAACAGCACCCCCTTGCGCGCCCAATCCTCCAGATTGCCATGTTCGGGCGGGGTCACGCCTAGATCGCTCGCCAATTCCTTGTAGATATTCGCCAGTGACGGCGGCACGCGCACGCCCCGCGGCACGGAAAAGGACAGTCCATGCGCCTGGCCCGGCCCGTGATAGGGGTCCTGCCCCAGAATCACGACCTTTACCTCGTCGAGCGGGGTCAGTTCGAGCGCACGCAGCCTTTGCCCGCTGGGGGGAAAGATGGTCTTGCCCGCAGCTTCCTCGCCGCTCAACCAAGCGTCAAGTTCGCGCGCCTGCGCCGCCGCCAGCGCCGGCTCCAGCACGGCGCGCCAGCTGTCGGGAATCCGGTCATGGGCCATGGCGGCAAACTAGCTTGATCATTGCGGCTACACCAGCAAGCACTTCCCCTCTTTCCCCAATCGTCCTAAGGCACCGGGCATGGCAGTATATTTTCATGAAGAAGACCTCCCCGAAGGCGTTCTGGCGCCCGGCCCGGTTGCAGTGGACACCGAAACCATGGGGCTGATAACGCCGCGTGACCGGCTATGTCTGGTGCAGATCAGCGATGGCGGGAGCGACGAACATCTGGTGCGGTTCAAGGTCGGCAGCAACTATGATGCGCCCAATCTGAAGGCCGTGCTGGCCGATCCAGCGCGGGTGAAGCTGTATCATTTCGCCCGGTTCGATCTGGCCGCGATCGAACATTATCTGGGGGTGGAAGCATCGCCGGTGTTCTGCACCAAGATCGCCAGCAAGATGACCCGGACCTATACCGACCGGCATGGTCTCAAAAATCTGGTCAATGAATTGCTCGGCGCGGAAATTTCCAAGCAGCAGCAAAGTTCCGACTGGGGCGCGGACGAGATCAACGAAGCGCAGCGCGATTATGCCGCGTCCGACGTGCGGTTTCTCCACCGGCTGAAAGATATCCTCGAAGTTCGGCTGGAACGCGAAGGGCGCAGCGCCTTGGCGCAGGCCTGTTTCGAATTCCTGCCTACCCGCGCACGGCTCGATCTGGCTGGCTGGGCGGAACACGACATCTTCAGCCATATGTAATCCGGCGGAATATAGAGCAGAACCATGAGTGCCCGCATCGAAACCAGCGAAGCAAAGCAACTGCGCACCCAGCGCCAGGGCTATGCTGCGCCGGGCGGATCGCATGATCGACTGGTCGGCATTCTTGCCCGGATCCTGCCGATGGCGGTGGGTGTGCTGGCGGCATTCATGGTGATCACACCGCTATCCCCGCGCGGGGAGGTCAGCTTTCTGCTAGACCGCAACAAGGTGACGATGATCGACGAGCGGTTGCGGGTCGATAACGCAATGTACCGCGGCAAGGATGATGAAGGACAGCCGTTCTCCCTGACCGCAGGCGAGGCCGTCCAGCGGTCAGGCGTGGAAGGAATCGTGCGGATGGACAATCTGGTTGCCCGCATCCTGCTGCCCGAAGGGCCAGCCCGACTCGGCGCACAGGGCGGCACTTTTGATATTTCCGAAGATTTGGTGACCATCACGGGGCCGCTCCGCCTGACGGCGGCAGATGGGTACAACATGGTTGCAAGCGGGGTCTCGATCAACCTCAAGACCAAGCAGATGGTCGGTTCGGGCGGCGTGTCGGGCATGGTTCCGGCGGGCAAATTTTCTGCCAACCGGATCGAAGCCGATTTGCCCGCGCGGACTGTTACACTGGACGGGAATGCCAGGATCCAGATGGTCCCCGGCAAACTGAGGATGCCGTAATGACAAACACCACCACACCCCTGCTCAGGATTGCAGGCCGATCTGCGGCCGCCGGTTTTCTGCTGACCATTGCAGGCTTCGGCGCCGCATTTGGCGGAATTTACAGCCATGCGCAGGCCATCGCAGCCCATAATTCCAACGCGCCGGTGAATTACGGAGCCGACCGGATTGAATTGCAGGACCGGCAAAATCGCGTTGTGCTGTCCGGCAATGTCGATATTACCCAGGCCGGCCTGCGGCTGCGCGCAGCCCGCACCCTGGTCAATTATTCCGATAGCGGATCGCTCAGCATCCAGCGGATCACCGCCACCGGCGGCGTCCAGGTGACCCGGGGCGGCGAAGCGGCGAGCGGCGATGTCGCGGTGTATGATTTCAATCGCCGGATCATTACCATGGTCGGCAATGTCCGGCTGCGGCGCGGCGGGGACACGCTGAATGGCGGCAGATTGGTAATCGATCTGCAAAGCGGCATATCCAGTGTGGACGGCAGTGCAGGCGGATCATCCCCGGTAACCGGCGAAGGCGGGACACGCTCCGGCGGCCGGGTAACCGGCACGTTCAGCGTTCCGCAGGATTGATCGCTCTGCACGAATTCTGCGGCAATACCTGAAAGGCGCGCGGCCCCAGGCCGAAGCTACTGCAAGTCCTGTTGGACCGGCAAAACCCTTTTGCACGGCCACCCAGCCTTGGGCCGGGTAATACCAAATTTTGAAGATTGTGACTCGGCATGGGTTGCCAAACTTATTTTGGGGTGATTCAATCTGGCAAACGCCAAGGAGTTTGCCATTCCTATTGCACTTCGAGAGGATTTTGATGCGTCATTGGTGAGGGTTGCGGCGAAACAATTGAAGGATGGGCCGCAAACGCGCCGCTTGCTTGCGCTGGCGGCGATTTATGACGGAGCGTCTCGCACTCAGGCGGCGTGGATCAGCGGGGTAACCGTTCAGATTGTTCGGGATTGGGCCGTAAAATTCAATGCGCAAGGCCCCTTGGGCTTGTTAGACCGCAAGGCGCCGGAACGGGCATCGATCTTGAAAGCCTGCCGCCGCGAAGCCTTGCTCGAGATCATCGAAAGCGGCCCTACGCCCGAAGTTCATGGGGTGGTGCGCTGGCGTCTGAGCGATCTGATGAAATGGCTGAAGGGCAAGTTCGAGATCACGGTCTCCAAGCCAACGCTGAGCCGGGAATTGTGCGCTTTGGGTTATCGCAAATTATCCGCCCGGCCCCGTCACCATACGCAAGATCAAGAGGCACTCGAGGCGTTCAAAAAAGGGGGTTCGCAGCCCAGTTGGCGAAGGTCAAAGCGAGTCTCCCAGCCGACCAACCGAGAGAGATCTGGTGGCAAGACGAGGCTCGGGTGGGTCAGAAGAACAAGATCACCCGCCGATGGGCTAACTCTCTGCCAATGAGAGTTAGCTGATGGAGGCGCGGAGCAGCAACTGGTTATCCCAGGCCGAGCCTTTCGCGCCGCCATGCATCGGGCAGCTGCACTTGCCGGATACCGCGCGTGCCTGGCCCGCTTTTGGCTCAGGAGTACTTCGAGTCAGCTGACGCCGCCTCCCCCTGGCGGTTCGCGTCTCACGGCCTTTTTCGCCGTTGGCTTTGTCGGCCTGGTGTGATTATCCGGCCGTCTGGGCTTCACTTCGCTATCACTCGAAGACGCCGCTTTCGAACTGCTCTGGGCCTGTCTCGGCTTCTGCTTTCGCTGCACAGGAGGGTCTGTTTCGCACCTCAATCGCGCTTCTTCTACAACGCGCCCGCTCGCGATAGCCCACATCCGAAGATTCTCTTCGGTCTCCGTGGCTTGAGGGGGCGGCCCAGCTCTTTGCCGCATCAAGTCAAAGACCGCGAGCTTGTCCATCGCTTCCAGGATCGCGAGGATCTCCTTCGGCTTTGCGGCCGCGCTGGAGTGCACCAGCTTTCGAACAATGGCCTGGGAGGCCGAGACCATCGTCGCCTGGCCATCGGCGGCGGCACGGTAGACTTTTTCGCCGTGGTGATGCGTAATTCGTGCCAGGCGTTGGGCCGGCCGGCCCGCTGTTCAACCAGCTACCTGCGCGCTCCGGCAAACCGTGCAATCTCGGTCAGGCCCTGCGCCAGCAGCAACTCCGCCGACTGGCTATTGGACAGCAGGCTTTGGTGCAGATGCACCAATTTTGCGACCAGCCGATTGAGCTTCTCTCCTCTCCAACGTTGAAGCTGGCTGGCCAGGTCCCGCTCGTCCTTGAAGAAAACCCGCCGCGCGCGCATCTCGGCCTTTAGGGTGCCGCTGACATCTCCGCGGGGGCCGATCCGGGCCGATAACTGCGCCAACTGGGCAACACGCCGTTCGAACGCCAGCAGCAAGCCCACCGGATTGAGCGACAATTCATGCATCCGGCGCAATTCACCCGGCAATTTCGCCGCATCACCGGAAAGCACGGCATTGACCAGCGGCATGAAACCGTCCTCCTCGGTCGTCGCGCCGATCGCGGCCAATGCCTCGGCATCCGCGTTGCGCGGTGCCTCGGGCGATGCATCGAGATAGAGCGCCAGCTTGGTCACTTCGGACTGGGCGAGCCGCACATCCAGCCCGGCACCTCGCGCGATACGTTCAGCAATGTCCCCGTTCAGGCGCAGGCCCGCCGCATCGGCCATGGTGCGGACCGAAGCGGTGATGCTGGAAAGATCGGGCGGCCAGAACATCCCCACCAGCGCATCACTGCGCTTTTCGAGCAGTTTGGCGGTCCGCGCCTTGTCGGTTGCAGAGGTGGCGACAATCAGGACCGGGCAAATACTCCCCTGGCCTTCGTCAACACCGTCCAGCAGGATCTTGACCGCATCGTGGGCTTCGTCCCCGCTGGCACGGACAAACACATGGCGCGTATCGCCGAACAGGGAGGTGGAGCGGGCTTCATCGCCCAGTCGGACCGGATCCTTGCGCAGATCGCCGCCGGACAATTCGATTCGCTCGCCGGGATCATTGAGCAGAGATATCATGCGCGTGGCCGCAGCGGAGGCTCCGGCTTCATCCGGTCCGCAAAAGAAAAACACGCTGCATTCGCGCGCTGCACGGTTGGCAGCGCCGCCAAAATTGGCCTGGGTTGCCTTCAAGGGGCTTCGCGCAGCGTCAGGGCGAGCTGCGTTACGATACGGTCTGCGACTTCGAGCGAGAGATTTTCCAGCGCAGTCTGTTCTGCGGCGATGGTGGCATATTCGCTCGACACCACGTCGATCCCGGCATCCGAACCGGCGGTTGCATCCAGCAGGATTTCCCCGCTCGCCGCATCGACCAGTTGATAGCGCGCGCGCAAGGTGCGCCGTTCCCGCCCGATGGTGTCATCGCCGAGCACGCCCAGCCCTTCGAGCTTATCATCCAGCCGCACATCCAGCCGGTAGCGCGGGGAAGCCGTGCCGTTTTCGCCCAGCCGGTCCCGTAGTGCATTGCGCATCAGCCAGCCGGCACGGCCTTCGATCGGCGGCACTTCTATACCAGCCAGCCCGCGCGCCACATTGCCGCTGCTGCCGCCAGCATACATCGGCTGGAGCCCGCATCCCGCCAGCAGCAAGACAATCGGCGTCAGCGCCAGCAAGGTCGCCTTGCGGATCATGTTACGATATTGACCAGTCTGTCGGGCACCACAATCACCTTGCGAATTTCCGCTCCATCAAGCGAACGCTGGACCTTCTCGCTCGCCAGTGCAAGTGCTTCGAGCTGATCCTTTGGCAGACCCTTGGCCGCTGTCAGCGTGTCGCGCAATTTACCCTTGTGCTGGACGGCAATGGTCACTTCATCATCCACCAGCAGCGCGGGATCGACTTCGGGCCAGTGCGCCTGAGCGATCAACCCGGCCTGCCCCATCCGGAACCAGACCTCCTCTGCCAGATGCGGCATCATCGGGGAAATCAGTAGCAGCAGCGCATGGATCGCCTCGCTACGGCTGGCGGAGGGCGCGGATTTTTCAATCGCGGCGGTCAGTTCATAAATCCGTGCGACCGCCTTGTTGAACGACAGCGCCTCGATATCGGCGGCACAGGCCGCGATCGTCTGGTGCGTCTTGCGGGCAAGCGATCTGTCTTCGCCGGTAACCGCCGGATCGTATTGATCGAGCAAACGCCACAGCCGCTGGACGAACCGCCAGCAGCCTTCGATCCCGGCTTCCGACCACGGCAGATCGCGTTCGGGCGGGCTGTCGGACAGCATGAACCAGCGCACCGCATCCGCGCCGTATCGCGCAACGATCTCATCCGGGTCGACGACATTCTTCTTTGATTTGGACATCTTGATCACGCGGCCCACTTCGACCGGGAAACCATCGGCTTTCAGGACGGCGCTATTCCCGCGCTTGTCCACTTCTGCGGGGGTGAAAAAGGTTTGCCGGCCATCGTCGGGCGCGCGCCGTGCATAGGTTTCATGAGTGACCATGCCCTGGGTAAACAGGCTGGCGAAAGGTTCCGCAAAACCCAGCTTGCCGATATGCTGCAACGCCCGGGTCCAGAACCGCGCATACAGAAGATGCAGGATCGCGTGTTCGATGCCGCCGATATATTGTTCGACCGGCAACCATTTTTCGACCTCCGCGCGGTCGAACGGACGGTCGCCTGGCTGGCTGGCAAATCGCAGGAAATACCACGAGCTGTTGACGAATGTGTCGAGCGTATCGGTTTCACGGTTCGCCGCGCCGCCGCATCCGGGGCATTGAACATGCTTCCACGTTGGATGATGGACCAGCGGGTTGCCCGGTATGCTGAAATCCACGTCCTCCGGTAGGGCCACCGGCAACTGGTCCTTGGGCACCGGTACCACGCCGCAGGCATCACAGTGGATGAACGGGATTGGCGTGCCCCAATAACGCTGTCGCGATACGCCCCAATCGCGCAGGCGCCACACGGTCTTGCCGCTGCCCCATTGGCCCTTTTCCGCGCGCGCAATCACTTCGGCAATCGCGGCAGAGACATCCATCCCGTCCAGTGGGCCGGAATTCACGATCACCCCGTCCCCCGCCTCGGCTGCGACACCGAAAGGCTGGTCTGCTTCTGCAGCCGATTGTGCAACAACGCGGATGATCGGCAATTTATACTTGGTCGCGAATTCAAAATCGCGCTGGTCATGCCCAGGCACGCCCATCACCGCGCCGGTTCCGTAATCCATCAGTACGAAATTGGCGATATAGACCGGCAGGCTGCGCGCCGGATCGAGTGGATGCGCCGCGGTGATCCCGGTGTCGAAGCCTAGCTTTTCCGCCGTTTCCAGTTCCGCAGCAGTCGTCCCGCCGCGCTTGCATTGCTCGATGAACGCCGCTGCCGTAGGATTGTCCGCGGCGGCGTCTTGCGCGATCGGATGATCCGCGGCCACAGCGACAAAGCTCGCGCCGAAAATCGTATCGGGACGAGTGGAATAGACCTCTACCGACTGGCCATCCGAGAGGCTGAAGGCGAATTGCAGGCCCTGCGATTTGCCGATCCAGTTTTCCTGCATCAGGCGGACTTTCTCCGGCCAGGCCTTTAGAGTGTCCAGACCTGTCAGTAGATCATCGGCAAATTCGGTGATCTTGAGGAACCACTGGCTCAGCTTGCGCTTTTCCACCTCGGCGCCGGAACGCCAGCCCCTGCCGTCGATAACCTGTTCATTGGCCAGCACCGTGTGGTCGATGGGGTCCCAATTGACCTCGCTTTCCTTTCGGTAAACCAGGCCGGCCTCGAACAGGTCGAGGAACAGCGTCTGTTCGTGGCCGTAATATTCAGGATCGCAAGTGGCAAATTCACGGCTCCAGTCGAGTGCAAAGCCGATCCGCTTCAATTGCGATTTCATGTGGGCGATATTGGTCCGCGTCCAGCCGCCGGGATGGACGTTCTTTTCCATCGCCGCATTTTCGGCGGGCATCCCGAACGCATCCCAGCCCATCGGGTGCAGCACTTCGAAGCCGCGCATCCGCTTGTACCGGGCCAGCACGTCGCCCATCGTGTAATTGCGGACATGGCCAATGTGGATATTGCCGGAGGGGTAGGGAAACATTTCCAGCACATAGCTCTTGGGCTTGGAGCTGTTGCTGTCCGCATGGAAACAGCCGGCGTCATCCCATGCTTGCTGCCACCGCAGATCGGCCTGCGCCGGATCGAAGCGGCTGTCTGTAGTGTCACTCATGATGGGCAATCCAAGGTTTCGCCTCGGCCAAAAACTGCCCCGGCGTCTTAATCCGGGTTAATCAGCTTACCGCCTGGCGGCGCAGATCGCGGGCCTTGGTCAGGATAATGTCTTCCAGTTTCTGGATAGTCGCAGCCTGAACCGGTGCATCCACCCAATTGCCGCCCTGCAGGACCTGGCGGCTGGCGGCAACCCGCAGTGCATCCGCGCGCAGATCCTGATCCAGAATTGCAACCGAAACCTTGACCCGCTCGGACGGATTTTCCGGCCGCGAATACCAGTCGGTCACGATCACCCCGCCTGCGCTGTCGGCCTGCAGCAACGGAGCAAAGCTGACCGTTTCCAGCGATGCCCGCCACAGATAGGAATTCACCCCGATGGTGGTGACTTTAGAAGCGGCCAGATCGGCTGCCGGGCGGTCCTTGCCGCCGCCACATGCAGTCAGAGCGAAAATCGCCGTGGCGGCCAGCGCAGTGCGGAACATATTGGCGGGGGCGGTATGTTTGACGGTCATGATGGTGCGGAACGTCCTTAAGGTTGGTCTGGTATGAGAAATGGTCCGGATTTCGGCTGGGAATAGAATTTAGAGTCTCTATAACCCGCGCGGCGCAGGCGGCAAGGTATGGATACGAATTGGCGGCAGCATCTACGATCTGATTACCGCCTTGCCGACTGAACCGGCGCTTAATTCGCCTTCATAGCGGTTCTGCGCGACTCGAAACGCGGCGGCCCCGAGTCGCACCCATTTTTTACGATTCGCAGGATCAACAAGGCCAATCAAGACAATGGGATCTGAACGGGCTCGGCCGCAGGGAAGCCGCAACAACGCTGTTTTACGGGGCAAAACCTCCGCTCTGTGGGGAACCTGCAACAGATTTGCCCCATCGCAGACATAACCCTGTGGAAAAGCTGGCCAACCCCGCGAGTCAGGCGTATTGTCACAAATCAATCGCAATTTGGCCGTAGTGGAGATGACGGCCCGGCATATGCGGAGTCAGGAAGTGTTCAGGCCATTCGTGGTCAGGGCATCGGGCATTAAACAGAGGGAACCATGATGGTACGGTCTCGCAACAAGGCAGGAATCGGCGGAATCGCGCCGGCGCTTTTCGCCGTTGCGGGTCTTGCGCTGGCGATCCCGACTGCGGGACTCGCCGTTGCCGGTATCCAGAATGCCGGCCAACCGGGTGCTGTGGAATTTGCCCCCTTCACTCCGGCAGCAGTCGATCCGCAACTGGCACGCCGGGTGGCGGCCAGCGTCAAGGCTAGGGGCCAGGCGATTCGCTTCACGCCGGCCACCAATCAATCCGCGATGGATCGCACATTCACCGTGGCCGTGCGCGTCGACAAGGAAGCGGCGCGGGCCATTTCGGTGCGCTCGGCCATCTCCATGGCTCAAGGCCCCCCTGGTTTCGGCGCACAGATTTTGGGCGGGACAGGTGCAGACAGCTTCAAGCTGACTCCGACACGGTACAATCTGGGCGTAGCCCGCGGCTATCAGGGCTTTGCCAAGGTACAATCACCGACCAGGCCGGACCTGGTTTCGAGCCAGGCGTCATTGGGTCTGAGCAAGATTGGCCTGCCCAACCTTGCAGATTTCAAACCTTCGGAAGGCAGCACGGCGAACAAGCCAAGCCGTTTCCAGCCGCGCATCGCTCTGGAATCTGAAATGGGCACAACCGGCCGTTCGAAAGGCACCTTGGAATCGCTTGGCGAACAGACGGTTGATCTTGGCGGCGCTTACCGGATTACCCGCAATCTGAATGTCACTGCAGGTGTCCGGCTGTCACAGGACCGTGACCGTATCGAACCACTGACTGACTCGGTACAGGATAGTCAGGCAGTTTACGTGGGCACCCAGTTCCGCTTCTGATCAGCCGGCGCTGTTCAAAAGTCGTCAATCCGGCTGGAATTCGATTGCACTGGACCAACAGGGCCCCGCTTCGGCGGGGTTTTTATTTGCCCGAATTCCCGGTTACCGTAAGGTAAGGCAGAACAGGACCGAAGAAAGGGTAATTACTAAATGGCACATGTAGCAATCGTCACTGGCGGAACCCGCGGCATCGGCCGGGCGATTTCCGAGATGCTGAAACAGGACGGATTTACCGTTGTCGCCAATTATGGCGGCAATAACGACAAGGCCCGCACCTTTACCGAAGAAACCGGCATCCCCGCCTATAAATGGGACGTGGGCGATCACGAAGCCTGTCTAGAAGGGTGCGCGCAGGTCGAAAATGAAGTCGGTCCGATAGATGTCGTGGTCAACAATGCCGGCATCACCCGCGACGGGACCATGCTGAAGATGAGCTTCGATGATTGGAACGAAGTGATGCGGATCAATCTGGGCGGCTGCTTCAACATGGCGAAGGCGACCTTCGACGGCATGCGCCAGCGCAAATGGGGCCGCATCGTCAATATCGGTTCGATCAATGGTCAGGCCGGGCAATATGGCCAGGTAAATTATGCCGCTGCGAAAAGCGGGATTCACGGTTTCACCAAGGCACTTGCACAGGAAGGCGCCCGCTCCGGGATCACGGTAAACGCGATTGCCCCCGGCTATATCGATACCGACATGGTAGCCGCAGTGCCCGAGGCAGTGCTGGAAAAGATCGTCGCCAAGATCCCCGTTGGCCGGTTGGGCCAGGCGACGGAAATTGCCCGCGGCGTATGCTTCCTGTGTTCGGAGGATGGCGGCTTCATTACCGGATCGACGTTGAGCATCAACGGCGGCCAGCACATGTATTGAGGGCGGAAGTATCACCGCCCCCTATCATCCGCCGGTCAAACGCTCGGTCCAGATCGACCGGCACAAGACTTCGATCAGTCTCGAACCATTATTCTGGGATATGCTGAAGGATGCGGCCGAAGCAGAAGATGTGCCGATCAACGCATTGGTTGCCCGCATCGATGCTGAACGGATCAAGTCGCCAACCCCGCCCGGCCTCGCCAGCGCGATCCGGGTGTGGTTGGTTTTTAATTCCTAGCTGACCGGAGCGGGCTTGCCCGGTGCGTCACCGTTTGCTTCGATATCGGCAATCAGCTTTTCCATTTCGTCAATTTCCCTGACCTGTGCATCGATGATTTCATTGGCGAGTTCGCGCACGCGGGGGTCGGATATCTCTGCCCGGCGGCTGGTCAATATGGCGATCGAATGATGCGGGATCATCGCTTTCATCCAACTGACATCACCGACTGTTTCCTGACTACGCACCAACCAGAGCGATCCGGCGAACACGGCAACGGCGCTGCCTAGGATCAGCAGATAGGGGAGCCTGCGATACATCCGCCACATGAACAGCAGCATTATTACCGCCATCACTGCCCCCATCAGCAGCGCCATCCACGCCCGTGTCTGGCTGAACCAGACATGGGAAATTTCGTAAGTGTTGAGGTACATGATCGCATACATGACGAGCGTCGATGTTGCGATCATCGCAAAAAAGCGCGGGTATCCCATCCCGGAATTACGGCTGCGTCGTGTACGGTCCATATCAGAAGTTAAGGGCGAAACGGCAGGACGTTCCGAGCGCTCTGTCTCCACATCGCGTTCAAGGCTGTGCGGTCAGTAATTCGCTGGCGGATCGCTGGCCGGAAAGCTTGCGTCGATTTCCTCGTCCGTCTTGTTCCATGCATCCGACGAATTGTCCCGCATGGCGCCCGGCCCTGCGTCGCGCACATTGCCGGTCTGGCCGGTGGCGAAAGCAGCCGGACTGGCACCCCGCTTCTTTTCGATAGCTTTGTACCCAGCATAGCCGAGTGCCGACAATGCAGCGATTTTCAATAGTCCCATGATGCGTACTCCTTTGTTACCCCCATCAACGCGTGGCGGGGGCGAAAGGTCCGTTCTATCAGCTCAATCGTCGCCCACCCGTTCTATGTCCGCGCCGACCAGTGCCAGCTTTTCCTCCAGCCGTTCGTAACCGCGGTCGAGGTGATAGAGGCGGCGGACCTGGGTTTCCCCTTCTGCCGCAAGGCCCGCGATCACCAGGCTCATGGATGCGCGCAGATCGGTGGCCATCACTTCCGCGCCGGTCATGGTTGCGACGCCGTGAACGATTGCGGTCCGGCCCGAAGTTTCGATATGCGCGCCCATCCGGCTGAGTTCCGGAACGTGCATATAGCGGTTTTCGAAGATCGTTTCCTTCAGCACGCTGGTCCCTTCTGCCCGGCACAACAGCGCCATCAATTGTGCCTGCATATCGGTGGCGAGCCCGGGATAGGGTGCGGTGGTCAGATTGGTCGCCTTCAGTTTGCCGTGCGAGGCGATGTTCACGCCCTTGGCATCGCTGCTTACTTCCACACCAATATCGCGCAATGCGTGCAGCGTGGCGGCCATTTCATCCGCCTTGGCCCCTTCCAGCCGCACTTCGCCGCCAGTGATCGCCGCAGCGCATGCATAGGAACCGGCCTCGATCCGGTCCGGCATGACGCGGTAGGTGGCGCCGTGCAGCCGCTTCACCCCGTGGATCGTCAGGTCGGAACTGCCGATCCCCTCGATCTCCGCGCCCATCGCGCTGAGCAGATTGCACAGATCGACAATCTCCGGTTCGCGCGCGGCATTGGTCAACCGGCTGGTGCCGGCCGCCAGCACCGCAGCCATCAGCGCATTTTCCGTCGCGCCAACCGATACCACCGGGAAATCATAATCGCCGCCAGGCAATCCGCCGTCAGGCGCATGGGCGCGGACATAGCCCGCCGCCATCTCGATTTCCGCGCCGAGGGCTTCCATCACCTTGAGGTGCAAATCGATCGGGCGGTTGCCGATCGCGCAGCCGCCAGGCAACGAAACCGTAGCCTCCCCCGCACGCGCCAGCATCGGGCCGAGCACCAGGATCGACGCCCGCATTTTGCGAACCAGATCATACGGCGCGACGGTGGAGGTCAACCGCGGCGCTTCATAGGTCACCACGCGGCCGAAATCTTCCGGTCGGTTGCCCTGGATGCTGGTTGAAATCCCGAACTGGGTCATCAGGTGCTGGAAACCGTCGATATCGGCCAGGCGCGGCAAATTGCGCAGCGTCAGCGGCTCTTCAGTCAGCAGCGCGCAGGGAATCAGCGTGAGCGCCGCATTCTTCGCGCCGGAAATGGGAATCGTGCCTGAGAGGCGCTTTCCGCCCCGGATTATTATCTTGTCCATTGGGGCGGTTTAGCCGGAACCACGGCCAGAGCAAGCACGCGTGCAAAGATGGCCTGCCTGCTTCGGGATTTTGTCACACCAGCGAACGGGCAATCCCTAGTTGACGCGCTCTTGCCCGCCCGATTAACGAGTGTTCCATGACCACACGCAAACCGATCCGCAAAGCTGTCTTTCCCGTTGCCGGGCTGGGAACGCGATTCCTGCCGGCGACCAAGGCGATCCCCAAGGAATTGCTGCCGATCGTGGACCGGCCGCTGATCCAATATGCAGTCGACGAAGCGCGCGAGGCAGGGATCGAACAGATCATCTTCGTGACCGGCCGCGGCAAGACCGCCATCGTCGAACATTTCGATGTCGCTTTCGAACTGGAAGCAACCATGCGCGAACGCGGCAAGGACATGTCCGTGCTCGACGCCACCCGCGCCACACCGGGTGACATCATTACCGTGCGCCAGCAGGTCCCGCTCGGCCTTGGCCACGCGATCTGGTGCGCGCGCGCGATCGTGGGGGATGATCCCTTTGCGATCTTGCTGCCAGACGAACTGATGGTGGGCCCGAAAGGCGGCGGGCCGGGCTGCATGAAACAGATGGTCGAGGCCTATAATGAAGTCGGCGGCAATTTGATCAGCGTGCTCGAAGTGCCGATGGAAGAAGTATCGAGCTACGGCGTGATCGATCCGGGCACTTCCAGCGGAGCACTCACCGAAGTGCTTGGCCTGGTGGAAAAACCGCCCGTGGACCAGGCGCCGTCCAACAAGATCGTTTCTGGCCGCTACATCCTCCAGCCCGAAGTCATGCGAACGCTGGAAACGCAAGGCAAGGGTGCGGGCGGCGAAATCCAGCTGACCGATGCGATGGCCAGGATGATCGGCACCCAGCCGTTCAACGCGGTCACCTTTGCCGGCAAACGCTATGACTGCGGCAGCAAGCTGGGCTTTGTCGAAGCAACGCTGGCCCTGGCGCTGGAACGCGAGGATATCGGCGCAGATGTGCGCGCAATGGCGCAGCGTCTGCTGGGCTGACTTATTCCACGCGGGATTTAGCCAGATATTCCTCTTTCAGCTTGCGTTTATAAAGTTTTCCATTGGCCTCGCGCGGCAAATTGGGGCGGAAATCGAACAGGCGGGGTAGTTTCATCCTGGCGAGTTTACCGGTCAGGAATTCACGCAATTCCTCCGCAAGGCTTTCTCCGGCATCGGCCATATCGGCGGGCTGGACCACGGCCACCACGCATTCGCCCATTTCCGCATCGGGCGCGCCGATCACGGCGGCATCCATCACCTTGGGATGGCCGACCAGCAAATTCTCGATTTCCTGCGGATAGATATTCACCCCGCCCGAAATGATCATGTTGCTGCGCCGGTCGGTCAGATAGAGGAACCCGTCCGCGTCCAGCCGACCGATATCGCCCAGCGTGGTCCAGCCCTCGGGGTGGGTCGCTTCCGCCGTTTTGGCGTCATCCTTGTGATAGGCGAAGGGGTGCGGGCTTTCGAAATAAATCACGCCCTCCGCGCCCACGGGAACTTCTGCGCCGGTATCGCCGCACACATGCACCGTGCCCAGGATCGCGCGCCCGACAGTGCCGGGATGCGCTAGCCATTCTTCGGAACTGACCATGGTCATTCCGTTGCCTTCGCTGCCCGCGTAATATTCCCAGATGATCGGGCCCCACCAATCGAGCATCGCCTGCTTGACCGTTGCGGGGCAGGGCGCGGCGGCGTGAATGGCGTGGCTGTGCGATGACAGGTCATAGCGGCTGCGCACATCTTCCGGCAATTTGAGCAGGCGCACGAAATGCGTCGGGACCCACTGGCTTTCGGTAATGCGGTATTTCTCGATCGCCACCAGCGCGCCTTCGGGATCGAATTTTTCCATCACCACCACGGTTCCGCCCAACCGGTGGACGGTCGTGCTCCAGCCAAGCGGCGCGGCGTGATAGAGCGGGGCAGGCGAAAGATACATGCTGCTACCGTCAGCGGGGAAATGGAAACCATGCACCGCCAGCATCATCAGCGGGGTAGCTGCCTGGACACCGGAATCGGCCAGCGGTGCCGGGACAATACCCTTCGGCCTGCCGGTGGTGCCGGAACTATACAGCATCAGCCGCCCGGCGGACTGATCCCCGATCGGGGTATCCGGAAGGTCTGCCAGGGCGGCATCGGCAGAATTTTCTCCGACCGCGCCGTAGATCAGCAGCGGCAGATCCATGCCCGCAGCCTGCATCTGCTGCACCAGCGGGCCGAATAATGGCGTGGTGAACAGCAGCTGTGCGTCGCTGTCCTCAAGAATATAGGTCACTTCGCTGGCGGTCAGGTGGGTGGAAATCGGCACCAATATGATGCCGGCCCGCTGCGCCGCCCAGTAAATCTCGTAATAGCGGGGGGAATTTTCCATTAGCACGGCGATTGCATCGCCCGCCGCCAATCCGCGGCCGCGCAACAAATGCGCGATCCGGTTGGCCGCTTCGTCCATCTGGCGGTAAGTGATTTGTTCTCCGCTGCCCGCCATGATCACTGCCGGATGGTCGGGGCGCAATTGTGTGTGTTGTATCGGGTGCATGTTTTTCCTCTTCCGTGCGGCAGATTAACCGGACTGCGCCGGGCGACAAAGGAAAAACAGGGGCGCGGGAAAGTTTGCGCCGGGCATTGCGATGGGGCATGAAAAAGGCGGCAGGATTACTCCTGCCGCCCTAGTGAAGACACCCTCTCCGATGTCTAACTGTGCAATTGATCTGTTTGACTTCAGGCCTTTTCTGCCAGCAGAAATGGGGCCGTGTCAATAATGTTCGATTATTCCGGACCGCCTTGGCCGCCGCCGTCCATCACCAGTGCGAACGCCTGCTGCGCTTCGGATTCGACCATGTACGGGATCGGGTTGACGGCAACACCGTCCATCCGGATTTCATAATGCAGGTGCGGACCGGTAGAACGGCCGGTCGAACCGACGTAGCCGATAATGTCACCCTTGCTCACCCGCTGTCCGGCGGCAACTGCCAGGCGGGACATATGGGCGTAGCGCGTTTCGAGAGCCGCACCGTGCTGGAGCGAGATATACAGGCCGTAGCTGCTGTAAAGGTCGGCGCGGGAAACGATGCCATCGGCAGTGGCAAGCACCGGAGTGCCGGTTGGCGCTGCCAGATCGACGCCCTTGTGGTTGCGCCGGCCGCCGATCACGGGATGTGTGCGCATGCCGTAATTACTGGTCAGCTTGGCCGCCGAGAGCGGCATGATGGACGGAATTGCAATTGTGCTCACCGGAACCGGGGAAGAAGCAACATCGCCGTCCGGTGAACCCCAGCGGGCGAACAGATTGCGGAACTGCTCGTCACCGCCGCTGATCGGGGAAGTGCGTGCATCGCGCGCTGCGGCGGTCATATCCGCCGATGCTGCGCTGCTGTTTGCGAGAGCGGGATGTGCACCCATAGTCATCAGACCGAAAACAATTGCCGCCGCTGCAACAATCCGGCCTTGCTTGAAAATAGCAATCACGAACCCGTCCTTTACTGCGGAGTTATAAACCCCGCCGAGACCCCGTTTCACATCCGACCGGCCGATTGCCGTCCTTCATGAAACCCTTTTTTTGAAACTGTCCGGAACTTTCCGCCGCTTCGTTGATTAAGGGGTTATCCGTGAAACTGTTAACGGCGCAACAGTGCTGTAGAAGTCTCGCGACAGACCGGCTGCAAGACGCGCCGAGTCGTTGAAAGGAGGCTTTATCGCGCCTCTGAAATGCTCCGCGACTAGGGATTTCCACCGTCTTTGAGGGATTTCCCCTGACCGTTCACATTGCGCGACAAAGTGTTTTGTACCGATTCCCACGTGCCGAATCTCGTCGTCAAGGATTCGCTGGAGGATTTTGACCCCATTTTCGTCCGCCCCATTGGCATGATCGGGAGACTGCAATCTGGTCAACGTCGCCGGAGTGACGTCGAGGCCCCGGGCTTCCAGCACCATCGGGACAATCGCTAGCCGGGCCATGACGTCATGCGCGGTTTCTGCTGCCGCTTCCCACAATCCGCCATGGGCTGGCAGCGCACCGTAATGACTTCCCAATGTGCGCAATTTACGGTCGAGCAATGCGAAATGCATCGCTTCATCGGCGGCCACCGCCAGGAAATCGGTGGTGAATTCGCGGCTCATCTGCGCGCCAAACCGCCCTGCCATGTCCAGCGCCAGATCTATCGCGACGAATTCGATATGTGCCAGCGCGTGCCATAAAGCGATCCGCCCATGCGCCGACCCGCTGCCCCGTCGGGGCATCTTTGCGGGATGGAGCAGCTCCGGCTGATCCGGCCAGGCCGGCTGGTCGGGCATGGCAACGTCGAACGAAAATCCCAGCCGCCCCAGCCGCC
This sequence comes from Pontixanthobacter sp., assembly GCA_041741895.1. Lineage (GTDB taxonomy): Bacteria > Pseudomonadota > Alphaproteobacteria > Sphingomonadales > Sphingomonadaceae > Allopontixanthobacter. The sequence continues at coordinate 3,097 of JBGSJO010000006.1, read as the reverse complement.
ACGCCCGCGCGGCTTCGCGGGCCGCCATCACCTTGGCGCGGGGGTCCGGCGTCAATAATGCAGCGCGAATGGCCGATCCGACGGTTGGCAAAGGGGCAGATGACGTCATGACCGGGTTCAAAGCGCCCTTGCGGCCTCCAGCACTTCAGCAGCGTGGCCTTTCACCTTCACCTTGTTCCAGACCTGCGCGATCTTGCCCGCAGCATCGACAAGAATAGTGGTGCGAACCATCCCCAGATAGGTTTTCCCGTACATCTGTTTCTGAGTCCAGATACCCAGCGCGTCGGACAGGCCGCCAGTTTCGGCATCGGTCGCCAGCGCCACTGTCAGATCGTGCTTAGCAATGAAATTGAGATGCTTCCCGGGCGAATCCTTGCTGATCCCGAGGATCGCCGTACCTGCCGCTGCGAAGTCTTCCTTCAGCGCGGAGAAATCCTTTGCTTCGCTGGTGCAGCCCGGCGTGTTGTCCTTGGGGTAAAAGAACAGCACCAGTTTCTGCCCGGCAAAGTCGGGTGGTTGCACCGATCCTCCGGCGGGGGTTTTCAATGCGATATCGGGAATGGCATCGCCGCGGGTTATGGTCATAATGGGTTCATCTCCAAATCAGTGTCGAAAATCGCTGTCCAGCTGTGTGCCACGCTTTGCCGTGCCAGGGTGAACTGATGCAACAGGTTGGTCCCGCTGTCACAGCCGCACGCCTGCGCCAGCACCTGGGCGGCAGGCTGCGCTGGCAGTTTCAGATCGGGCGCCAGCAGCCGCGAAGCCACCAGCATCCGAATCATCAGATCATGTGCAGCCGCCAGTTCTTTCGGCACCAGACCCTCGGCGATCAATTGTCCGATGGCCGCGCGCAGATCGGGATAGAACGCAGTTCTTTCGCGCAATTGCAGATAGTGGACGATGAATTCCAGATCCACCAGCCCGCCGCGCAGCAGCTTGGCATCCAGCGGTCCCTGCGGCGATTTGTGAGCCGCCATTTCGGCGCGCATGGTCAGCAGGCTGGCGCGCAGTTCGGCGCTGTCGCGCGGCGCATTCAGGACGCTGGCAATGATCGATTCAAGCTCTTGCCGGGCAGCGGGAGAGCCCAGCAGCACCCGCGCCCGGGTCAGCGCCATATGTTCCCAGGTCCACGCGCTTTCGCGCTGGTAACGGGCGAAACTGTCAAAGCTGACCGCAAGCGGCCCCTGGCTTCCTTGCGGTCGCAGCCGCGTGTCGACTTCATAGAGTGCGCCCTCGGCAGTGGGAACGCTGAGCGCCCCGCTGACCCGGCTCGCCAGCCGGTTGAAATACAGCGAAGCGCCCAGCGGGCGGCCATTTTCAATGCCGGCGCAATCGGATTCGCCTTCATGCGTGCCGCTGAACAGATAGATGATATCGAGATCGGACGCATGGGTCATCACCCCGCCGCCGAGCCGCCCAAGGCCGAGAACAACCAGCTCGCTGCCGGGCACCCTGCCATGCACCCGGGCGAATTGCGCGCCCGCAGCTTCCACGGCCACCGCAATCGCTGCTTCCGCCAGGCGCGACAGCCCCGCGCCGATTTCGAGCGGGTCATGCGCCGCATCGATCAGCTGCACGCCAAGTGCGAAGCGTTTCTCGCCGGTTACGATCCTGATCCGGTCCAATTGCCGTTCGTAATCCTTGTCATTTCCCGCCAGCAAAATGGTGCCTGCCAATTGCGCCACATCGCCGGGCAGGTCGAGCGCGCTGCGATCGATCAGCGTATCGAGCAGTTCCGGACGGCGGCCCAATTGATCAGCCAGCGGCGGCGCGAGCGTGAGTATCTTGACCAGCTGATCGAGCAACGCGGGCCGCGCTTCCAGTAGGCGGAACAGATTGATTGCGCTGGATGCGCCGGCCAGCAGCGCTTCCCACCGCACAATCGCGCGGGCCCGATCGGTGGCCCCGGACAAAGATTCGAGCAATTCGGGTAACATCGCATGGAACGCCGCGCGGGCCGCCGTGCTACGCAATGTTCGAAAGCGCCCATCGGTCCATCCATCGATCCGCTTCGCCAGTGATTCAGGGTCTTCGAAACCGAGCCTTTCGAGCAGGTCCGGCAAGCCGCCCGATGCTGACCCCGCACCGCCCCCCACCCTGGAAACCGGACGACTTTCAACATCGATCAAACGATCGAAACGCTGGCCCACCACCTCGGTCAATTCAATGACTTCGGCAATCAGCGCCGCGCCATCCGCCAGCCCTTCCAGCCGCGCGACATTATCCAGCGCCGCACCGGAAGGCAGGGCGTGGGTCTGCTGGTCGTCGACCATCTGCAATCGGTGTTCCAGCGTCCGCAGCCGGTCATAGGCAGCGCCGACCGCCGCCGCATCTTCACCCGAAATCAGATCCGCTGCCGCCAATGCGTCCAGCGCGGGCCGTGTGCTGCGCTGGCGCAAGGATGGATTGCGCCCGCCATAGATCAGCTGATGTGTCTGGGCGAAGAATTCCGCCTCGCGAATGCCGCCGCGCCCGTGTTTCAGATTGAAACCGGGGCCGGGGATTTTGGCCCCCTGATAATTGTCCCTGATCCGCGCGGTCAGCCGCCCGATTTCCTCGATAGCCCCGAAATCGAGGCTGCGGCGCCACACGAAGGGCCGGATTGCCGCCAGAAATGCCTCGCCCGCAGCAATATCGCCGCTGCAGGCCCGCGCCCTGATGAAGGCCGCGCGCTCCCATGTCAGTGCGGAGGATTCGTAATGCGTCAGCGCCGCGTTCAAGGATATCGCCAGCGGGCTGACTTCGGATGCCGGGCGCAGCCGCAAATCAACCCGGAAGACGTAACCCTCGGCGGTGTTTTCTGAAAGAATCTGCACGATGTCGCGGGCATAGCGCTGCGCGGCCTCGCCCGGTTCGTCCCGGTCCCGGCGCGGCAGGGTTTCAGGATCGAACAACAAAATGGGATCGATGTCGGAACTGTAATTCAGCTCCTGCGCGCCGTGTTTGCCCAGCGCCAGCGCAATCATTCCGGTCGGTGCAAAATCAGGAACCCGGCGCGCAATCGCCGCCGCGATGGCCGCATCCAGCGCGCGGTCGGCCAGATCGGAAAGTTCCTGCATCACCCGGCCCACCGGGAACGCGCCCGCCAGATCGCCGA
>JBGSJO010000005.1:0-10646 GCA_041741895.1 Pontixanthobacter sp. | reverse complement strand
CAGAAGGTGCATTTGCTGGAAACCATCAATGCCGCCGCCCGCGCCCGCGATCCCCGCGTGGCACAGGTCACCGCGGCGCTGTCGGGCAGCTGGAATTTGGTCGAGATTGTCCGCGCCGACGGGTTCGTGGCGCGCGATATCCGCCCGCTGGTCCGGCTCAACATCGCCATCGTGGCCGAAGCGAACGGCCGCCGAGAGACGGGTTCATTCGGCATGGGCGGGCGTTACCTGTATGGCCGCCTGTTCGACCCGGCGGAATGGAACCGCGGGCTGGACATCGCCGTGGCGCAGGCGCTGACCAATCTGGACAGCGTGGATGCACCGGCGGGCGAAATGACCGTGCTGCTCGGTCCCGGCTGGCCCGGCGTGCTGCTGCACGAGGCTATTGGCCACGGGCTGGAGGGTGATTTCAACCGCAAAGGGACCAGCGCCTTTTCCGGGCGGCTGGGCGAACGCGTTGCCGCGCCGGGCGTGACCGTGGTCGATGATGGCACTATCGAAAACCGCCGCGGTTCACTGTCAATCGACGATGAAGGCACGCCGACATCGGAAACCGTGCTGATCGAGGACGGCATTCTGAAGGGATATATGCAGGACCGCCTGAATGCGCGGCTGATGGGGGTTCCCGCTACCGGTAACGGGCGCCGCGAAAGCTACCAGCATGCGCCAATGCCGCGCATGACCAACACCTTCATGCGCAGCGGCAATGATGATCCGGCAGAGCTGCTGTCCCGCGTCAGGAAAGGCATTTTTGCCAAGAGCTTCGGCGGCGGCCAAGTCGATATCGTGTCGGGCAAGTTCGTATTTTCCTGCACCGAGGCATATCTGGTCGAGAACGGCCGGCTCGGCGCACCGATCAAGGGCGCAACGCTGATCGGCGATGGTCCCAGCGTGCTGACCAAGGTGCGCGGCATCGGCAATGATCTGGCGCTGGACGAAGGCGTGGGCGTGTGCGGTAAGGGCGGCCAGAGCGTGCCCGCCGGGGTGGGCCAACCGACCCTGCTGGTGGACGGGCTGACCGTCGGCGGCACTGCATGACCGGCTGCTGGCAAACGGTTCGTCCGCGCAAATGCTTCAAGTCAGCGTGCGTTCATGGATATTTGCTATCCTGAATTGATTGGAGAAACTGCCATGCCGGCCAGGTCCCGAATCAAACAGGTTTTTCTGCCTGCCTTCGCAGTGCTGGCCGTCATCGCAGCGCCGATCGCCGTTCAGGCCGCCGATGAAACCAGGCCGGCCCGCAATGAAGCGGGCGAAGCGGAACTGGCCAAATTGCTCGACGGACGCATTATGGGCGAACCGCAGAATTGCCTGCGGGACAACCGGCAGCGCAATATGGAAGTGATCAATCGCACCGCCTTTGTCTTTCGCGATGGCGACACGATCTATGTCAACCGACCGGACGGAGCCAGTTTCCTGGACCAGTTCGATGTGCCAATATTCCATATCTTCGGTTCGGACCTGTGCCGGATGGACCGGGTCGAACTGCGGGACCGAACCTCGGGCATCGGCGGACCGGTCGTGATCCTGAACGATTTCATCCCCTATACGCTTGAAAAGGAACCCGGGCCATGAAACCGATCAATACATTCGCTGCCCTGACAGCTCTGACGATGCTGGCTGCCCCCGTTGCCGCGCAGCAAGACACCGCAGCCGAGCCGAACAAGGGCGAGATCGAACTCGCCAAATTGCTCGAAGGCCGGGTCGCGGGCGAGCCGCAAAGCTGTGTCCGCAGCCTGCCGAGCGAGAATATCAACGTGATCGACGGCACCGCACTGGTCGTGGGCCGGGGCAAGACGATCTACGTCAATGTCCCCCAACATCCCGATTCGCTGGATGAAGACGATGTTCTGGTGATCCGCAGATATAACGGCAGCCAGCTTTGCCGGCTCGACTGGATCGAAACGCGCGACCGGCTTGGCGGGTTTTACAATGGCAACGTGATGCTTGGCGATTTCGTGCCCTATACAAGGGTGGAAAGCCGCGCAGACGAAGGCTGAGGACCGGATTAGAAACCTGAATTAGCGCCCAAAATCAGCGGATGGCGTTCATCCGGTCGATGATCGCTTCCGCCTGCGCCATGATCCGGTCGATCAATTCCTGACAGGTCGGGATATCGTGGATCAACCCCGCCACCATGCCGCAGCTCCACGCACCGGCATCCATATCGCCCTGCATCATGATCTTGGGGTAAACCCCGGCGACTTCTTCGATGATATCCTCGAATTTGAGGTCATCGCCCAACGCCTTTTCCTTTTCCAGCAATCGTTCGACCGCGGCATTGGTCATCACCCGTTCGGTGTTGCGCAGGCTGCGCATCACCAGCCGCGTATCCAGCTCGCTCGCCGCGACGATCGCCGCCTTCACATTGTCATGCACCGGCGCCTCTTTCGTGGCGATAAACCGTGTGCCCATGTTCATTCCTGCTGCGCCCATCGCTAGGCTGGCCACCAGGCTGCGGCCGTCCGCCATTCCGCCCGATGATACGAAGGGTATCTCCAGCTCGTCCGCCGCGCGGGGCAGCAGGATGAAATTGGGCACGTCGTCTTCCCCCGGATGCCCGCTGCATTCGAACCCGTCCACCGACACCGCGTCGCAGCCGATGCTCTGCGCCTTCAGCGCATGGCGCACGGCGGTGCATTTGTGGATCACCTTGATCCCAGCGCCCTTGAGATAGGGCAGCACCGCCACCGGATTGTTGCCCGCGGTTTCCACCACGGTCACTCCGCCATCGATGATCACCTTGATGATGGCGGGGTAATCGGGTGCGCTGACGGTGGGCAGGAAGGTGACATTCACCCCGATCGGCTTGTCGGTCATATCCTTGCACCGAGCGATTTCATTGGCGAGATCGCCGGGCGTCTTCTGGGTCAGCGCGGTGATGATGCCCAGCCCGCCCGCATTGGAAACCGCCGCCGCCATTTCCGCGAAACCGACATAATGCATGCCGCCCTGGATGATGGGATGCTGGATGCCGAACATTTCGGTAATGGCGGTTTTCATGTGTGTCTCCCTCAGTTGATGCCGGGTTAGAGCCGGAATAGGCGATGATGCAAGCCGCTTGTCCAATTCGGGCGCATCGTGCACACAAAGGCCGACAATACTGATAGGAATTGCTGTGATCTCCCCCCAAACTCCAATCGATTCGCCGTTCCATTATCGTTCAACTGCCATGGAAGTCGCCGAAGGTATCGACCTGACAGGCAAGACCATCGTGGTCACCGGCGGCTATTCGGGCATCGGCACCGAAACCGTCCGCGCTCTGGCCAGCCGCGGCGGGCATGTGATCGTCGGCGCGCGGCGGCCCGATATGGCCCGGGAAGTCCTGCGCGAGATGGATGGCACCATCACCATCCTGCCGCTCAACCTGTCCGATCCGGCGTCGATCGACGATTTTGCGCAGCAAGTTGCCGCGCTGACGGACAGTTTGGATATCCTGGCCAACAATGCGGCGATTATGGCCAACCCGCTCACCCGCGATGCGCGCGGATATGAAAGCCAGTTTGCGACCAACCACCTCGGCCATTTCCAGCTGACCGCACGGCTGTGGCCATTGCTGGTTGCGGCAGCCGAAAACGAGGGAGGCGCGCGCGTTGTGGTGCTGTCTTCGGTCGGACACAGGCTGAACGGGCTGGATCTGGACGATCCCAATTTCGTGACCCGTAAATATGAAAAATGGCCGGCTTACGGGCAGGCCAAATCGGCCAATGCGCTGTTCGCCTTGCAATTGGACAAGATCGGTGCGCCGCATGGTGTGCGCGCCTTTGCGGTGCATCCCGGCGGCATCGTGACCCCGCTCCAGCGGCACCTGACGATGGAGGAACAGGTCGCAATGGGCTGGTTCGATGAACAGGGCAACGTCAATGAGGTCTTCAAAACGGTGGAGCAAGGCGCATCCACCAGCGTGTGGTGCGCCGTCTCGCCGCTGCTCGACGGAATGGGCGGGGTCTATTGCGAGAATTGCAATGTGGGCGCGCCGGCAACCGAAGACACACCGCGCGGATCGGGCGTATCCCCGCATATTCGCGACAAGGCATTGGCCCGGTCTCTGTGGCAAAAGTCGGAGGAAATGACGGGCGTCCGCTTTCCCGCCTAGCTTTGGCCTGACCAGCAATCAGACGTTCTGCCCGCCCTCACCGAAAATTCGGCGCGAGCGGACAGGAATTGCCAATCAGTGTCTCAACTGGCCGCGAATTGCCCCGTTGGGGTATTGCGCGGTGTGGACGTTGACATAGAAGGCTTCTGGGTTGCCAGCGATCCGGTTCTGCGCCCATTCGCTGCCATCCGCGCAGCCTTTGTAGCCGCCTTCCTCAGCAGGTTTCAGCGTGAACACTGGCGGCCCTGCCACGCCGCTGGCGCCAGCGTGGATATGCGCAGCGGTAATCGGTCCGATTCCCTGGACTTCATTGAGATCCCAGCAAATCTGGCCGAATTCATCGCTGATCGAAATCTCCGCTTTGCCGGTACCGTCCGCATCGCCGCCGCCGACTTCCTGGCCGCCGGTCAAGGTGGCGTAATAGGTATCGGACGTTTCCTCGGCCAGGGTCTCTTCAAGGGTCGCACAGCCGCCCAGTGCAATCGTCCCGGCCATACAGCCGGTAATTAATATGGCACGAATTTTCATTTCGAGTCCTCTCCAGACTATTGGCGTCATTCCGCCCTTGAAAAGATACGATTGAAACGGGGCAATTGTTCCTGCCGCCAGGTCCCGCTTCTCAGGAACTCATTCCCACTCGATCGTGCCGGGCGGCTTGCTGGTGTAATCATATACCACACGGTTTACGCCCTTCACTTCGTTCACGATCCGGGTGGCGCAGCCGGTCAGGAAGCTTGCGTCGAAGGGATAGACATCGGCTGTCATCCCGTCGGTGCTGGTCACCGCGCGCAAGCCGCAGACGCTGTCATAGGTGCGCGCATCGCCCATCACGCCAACGGTCTTCACCGGCAGCAGCACGGCGAAGGCCTGCCAGATCGCGTCATACAGTCCGGCATTGCGGATTTCCTCGAGATAGATCGCGTCCGCTTTCCGCAAAATGTCGCAGCGTTCCCTGGTCACTTCGCCGGGAATGCGGATCGCCAGGCCGGGGCCGGGGAACGGATGGCGGCCGACGAAAATCTCCGGCAGGCCCAGTTCGCGGCCCAATTCGCGCACCTCGTCCTTGAACAATTCGCGCAAAGGTTCGACCAATTGCATGTTCATGCGTTCGGGCAGTCCGCCGACATTGTGGTGGCTCTTGATCGTCACGCTGGGGCCGCCGGTGAAGGACACGCTTTCGATCACGTCGGGATAGAGCGTGCCCTGCGCGAGGAAATCCGCGCCGCCGATGGCTTTCGCTTCCTTCTCGAACAGATCGATGAAGGCGCCGCCGATGAATTTGCGCTTCTTCTCCGGATCGGTCAGCCCGGCCAGGCCGGTAAGGAACATGTCCTCCGCGTCCACAGCGACAAGCGGGATGTTGTAATGGTCGCGGAACAGGGTGACGACCTGCTCCGCCTCGTTGAGCCGCATCAGCCCGTGGTCGACAAAGACGCAGGTCAGCTGTTCGCCGATCGCCTCGTGGATCAGCACCGCGGCAACCGCACTGTCGACCCCGCCGGACAGGCCGCAAATGACCTTCCCATTGCCCACCTGCGCGCGGATTTCCTCGATCTTGGTCTTGCGGAATTCGGCCATGGTCCAATCCCCCGCAAGCCCGCAGACATGGCGCACGAAATTGGCGAGCAGTTTTCCGCCATCGGGCGTGTGGACCACTTCGGGGTGGAACTGGGTGCCGTAGAATCTGCGTTTCTCATCCGCGATCACCGCGAAAGGCGCGCCATCGCTGGTGGCGACGATTTCGAAACCCGGGGCGAATTTGGTCACCTTGTCGCCGTGGCTCATCCACACCTGGTGCCGCTCGCCCTCGGCCCACAAACCGTCGAACAGGGCGCAAGGCTTGGTCACGGTCAGGAAGGCACGGCCGAACTCGCCGCCTTCGCCCGTTTCATGCCCCGGCCGCACTTCGCCGCCAAGCTGGTGGGTCATCACCTGCTGGCCGTAACAGATGCCCAGGATCGGGACGCCAGCATCGAACAGCATCTGCGGCGCGCGCGGGCTGCCTTCGTCGGGCACACCGGCGGGCGAACCGGACAGGATGATCCCTTTCGGTTTGAGCCGGTGAAACGCCTCCTCCGCCGTGGTGAAGGGGGCGATTTCCGAATAGACCCCCGCTTCGCGCACGCGGCGGGCGATCAATTGCGTTACCTGACTGCCGAAATCGACGATAAGGATGCAATCGGGTGCAGAATCAGCTGGGGCAGAGGTCATCCGGCGGGGTTAGAATGCGGTGCGGGGGCTGGCAAGCGGGGGCATCGCTATGCGGGGCGGGCATCAACAGTTCTGGTGCGCTGTCTTGCCCCGCCCAAGCGGGCCGGCCCGGATCAGTAGTTGCAAAAAACTGAACACATATCCCGTTTTTCTCATTTGTAAAAAGTCGTCCGTAATATTATTTCAACGATATAGCAGGTCGACAGCAGTCCCCCCACCCCCCTCTGGCGGCCCGGCAATGACAAGACAGGAGCATCCCGATGCACAAATTCGCATCCCATGTCCTGGCCTTCCTCGCAGCCGCTTCGATAAGCGGTGTGATGATCGGCGTACCGATCGTTTAACGATCCGGCGCCTGATCCTGAGCGAAGGCTGAGGGGCGCGGTCACTTCCACCTCCCCCTCTCTCGGAGTGGCCGCGCCTCACTTTTCCCGATCGAATTTGCGCCTGATCGCCCATCCGGAGGCGCTGCGTTTCGCGAACGGTGGAAAACAGTGCCTGAAACCGCCAATTCACTTGGGTAAGGGGCCGCGACGCCCTATATAATGGCCATGAGTGAAACACCCGAAAACCAGCCCGTCCAGAATTCCGTGCCGGCACCTGAATCCACGCCTGAATCCTCTGGCACGGCGCCAGCCAGGGCCATCCCCAACCAGAATCTGTATGAAGCCGATTCGATCAAGGTCCTCAAAGGCCTGGATGCGGTGCGCAAACGGCCCGGCATGTATATCGGCGATACCGACGATGGCAGCGGCCTGCACCACATGGTGTTCGAAGTTTCGGATAATGCGATCGACGAGGCGCTGGCCGGTCACTGCGATCTGGTGCTGATCGAACTCAATCCCGACGGTTCGGTTTCGGTGGAAGACAACGGCCGCGGCATCCCGGTCGATATGCACAAGGAAGAAGGCATGTCCGCGGCAGAGGTCATCATGACCCAGCTGCACGCGGGCGGCAAGTTCGAGAACACTTCGGACGAAAATGCCTACAAGGTTTCCGGCGGCCTGCACGGTGTGGGTGTGTCGGTAGTGAATGCCCTGTCCGAATGGCTGGAGCTGACCATCTGGCGTGACGGAAAGGAACACTGGATGCGCTTTGAACATGGTGACAGTGTCGGCCCGCTGGTGGTCAAGGGCGATGCCCCTCCGGCCGAAGACGGCGGCAAGCGCAAGGGCACTCGCGTCACCTTCATGGCCAGCACCGACACGTTCAAGAATGTGCTCGATTTCGATTTTGAAAAGCTGGAGCATCGCTACCGGGAACTGGCCTTCCTCAATTCCGGCGTCCACATCAAATTGCGCGACAAGCGGCATGAAGAGGTGGTCGAACATGATCTCTATTACGAAGGCGGCATTGGCGCCTTCGTCAAATATCTCGACCGCAACAAGGTTGCGCTGATCCCCGAACCGATTGCGATTTCGGCGGAACGCGATGCAATCGGAATCGAAGTCGCGCTGGAATGGAACGACAGTTATTATGAAAACGTGCTGTGTTTTACCAACAACATCCCGCAGCGTGACGGCGGCACGCATCTTGCCGCGTTCCGCGCGGCGCTGACCCGTACGCTCAACAATTACGCCGAACGCACCGGGCTGATGAAAAAGGAAAAAGTCTCGCTGACCGGCGAGGATATGCGCGAAGGGCTGACGGCGATCGTCTCGGTAAAATTGCCCGATCCGAAATTCAGCTCGCAGACCAAGGACAAGCTGGTTTCATCCGAGGTGCGCCAGCCGCTGGAAAGCCTGATGGCGGACAAGATGAGCGACTGGCTGGAAGAAAATCCGGCCCACGCCAAAACCATCGTCCAGAAAATCATCGACGCTGCCGCCGCGCGTGAAGCGGCCAAGAAAGCGCGCGAACTGACCCGGCGCAAGGGCGCGATGGATATCGCCAGCCTGCCCGGCAAGCTGGCCGACTGCCAAGAACGCGATCCGGCGAAGAGCGAATTGTTCCTGGTCGAAGGCGATTCCGCTGGCGGCAGTGCCAAACAGGGGCGTGACCGGCATTATCAGGCGATCCTGCCGCTGAAGGGCAAGATCCTCAATGTCGAACGCGCCCGGTTCGACCGGATTATTTCGTCCAAGGAAGTCGGCACGCTGATCCAGGCGATGGGCACCGGTATCCGTGATGAATTCAATCTGGAAAAACTGCGCTATCACAAGATCGTGATCATGACCGATGCCGATGTCGACGGGGCGCATATCCGCACCCTGCTGCTGACATTTTTTCACCGCCAGATGCCCGACATCATCCGTTCGGGCCATCTGTTCATTGCCCAGCCGCCTTTGTTCAAGGTCAACAAGGGCCGCAGTGAAGTCTATCTGAAGGATCAGGCCGCGCTCGACCGCTATCTGGTGGAAGGGGGCCTGCAGGGCCGGTTGCTGGAAAGCTCCGGCGGCGCGCGCGGAGGGGCGGAATTGTCCGGCCTGGTCGATCACGCCCTGCGCATTCGCAATCTGATGGCTTTCGTGCCGCGCAAATATGATCCTGCCCTGATCGAAGCGATGGCGCTTGCGGGCGTTCTCAACCCCGATCTCGACAAGGCAGGGCGTCAGGCGGCGCTCACCAATGCCGCGCGCCGCCTGCAACTTGGCGATAGCGAGGCGAAATGGTCGGCATCGCTGAAGGACGATAGCGGTGTCCGCTTCGACCGGCTGTGGCGCGGTGTGACCGATGTACACGAAGTGGACGCGGCATTCCTGATCAGCGCCGAAGCACGCAAGATGCACAAGCTCGCTTCCGAACAGGCTGATGTTTACGAAAACCCCTCGCGCCTGGTGAAAAGCTCGGCAGCGGACCTGCAGGAAACCGAAACGGAAGGCAGCGCAGAGGATGATGGGGCCGATGATGCGCCGGTTATTTCTGCTGACGAATCGATCACCCGCCCGACGCAATTGCTGGATGCGGTGCTGGCCGCGGGGCGCAAGGGTCTCGCCATTGCCCGCTACAAGGGATTGGGCGAAATGAACGCCGACCAATTGTGGGAAACCACGCTGGACCCGGACAACCGCGCCCTGCTGCAGGTCAAGGTCGAGGATGCCGATGTTACGGATGAAATCTTCACCCGGCTGATGGGCGACGTGGTCGAACCGCGCCGTGAATTCATCCAGGACAACGCGCTCAACGTCGCCAATCTCGACACCTGAATGACGCTGCTTGCCAGCGCTGCCCTGGCCATAGTGCTGGCCGCTGCAGCATGGCTGGTATTTGTCGGTCTGGTCTGCGTGGTGCGGCCCGATCTGGCGCTGGCGCAGCTGGGCAGGATGGGCGGCAACTGGGCTATCCAGATCGGTGAGCATGCGCTGCGCGGGGCGGCAGGCGCGGCGCTGATCCTGCGGTCGGACCATTCCAAGGCACCGGAAATCTTTTCCGTCGGCGGCTGGTTCGTGCTCCTATCCTCGATCGCGATCCTGATCCTGCCGCGGGCTTGGCATCACACCTATTCGCGCTATTGGGCGCAGAAATTGCCGCCATTTGTCGTCCGGATCATGGCGATCCCGACCTTCGCCGTGGCAGGATGGCTCGCCTATGCCGCGCTCTGATCCCGACATGACCTCCGCCTTTGATGCGATCATTCTGGGCGGCGGTGCGGCCGGCCTGATGTGCGCGGCAATCGCCGGCCAGCGCGGGCGACGGGTGCTGGTGCTGGAGCGGGCCGAGCAGGTGGGTAGGAAAATTCTGATTTCGGGCGGCGGCAGGTGCAATTTCACCAACCTCAACACCGCGCCCGACCGCTATCTTTCGGCCAATCCGCATTTCGCCAAATCGGCGCTCAGTCGCTATACCGCGCGTGATTTTCTCGCCCTGGTCGAGGCGCATGGCATCGCCTGGCATGAAAAGACGCTCGGCCAATTGTTCTGCGACGGATCTTCGAAGCAGATTACCGCCATGCTGCTCGAAGAATGCGCAAAGGGCGGCGCGGAAGTCCGCTGCAATGTGGATGTGACCGCAGTTGGCCATGCGGACGGGGTCTTTACCGTGACCGGGGGCGGCCAGACACTCGCGGCAAAAGCACTGGTGATCGCCACCGGCGGGCCGTCGATCCCGAAGATGGGCGCCACCGGCATCGCCTACGACATCGCCCGCCGCTTCGGGCTGAAGGTCGTCCCCCCGCGCCCCGCGCTCGTCCCCCTCACGCTCGGGGAAGGGGAGATCCTGTTCCGGGAACTCTCGGGTGTCGCCTGCCCCGTCACCGCACGGGTGGGCGAGGTGGCCTTCGAGGAGGCGGCGCTCTTCACGCACAAGGGCCTGTCCGGTCCCGCGATCCTCCAGGTCTCCTCCTACTGGCGGCCGGGCGACGCGGTGTCCCTCACCGTCCTGCCGGACGCAGGCGCCGCCC
>JBGSJO010000004.1:0-7413 GCA_041741895.1 Pontixanthobacter sp. | reverse complement strand
GACCGATCGGCGGACCTATCTGTTCGATCTGATCGCCAGCCCCAAAGCGCAGCCCATTTACGTGCTGCGCTTCACCTATCCGCCAGAACCCGAGCAAGAGCAGCCGGTGCTGGCAGGCTCGGCCAATGCAGCGGAAATGGCCGCTGCCACCGATCCTTATGCGGTGGTCGACCCGGCGCAGCTCAATTTCGAATGGGCCAGAAAGGGCGACAGGAATTTGCTACCCTCCAGAACCTATGATGATGGTAATGCCACCTTCCTGACGTGGCCGGATGGCCAGCCGGTTCCGGCAATACTGATCAAGGATCACGAGGGCACCGAAGGCCCGGTAAATTTCGCAGTGCGCGGCAATATGATCGTGGTCGATGGGGTCCCGGCGGAGATCGTGCTGCGATCGGGCGATAGTCTCGCCACGCTGATCAATGAAGGCCCGCCGCGCCCAGTGGTGACATCGCCGTCCACCGCCTCAGCAAACGTTTTCGCCCAAGCGAAAGGATCGTAACCATGCGTCTAGCCTCCAGCAATCTGGCCCGCAGCGCCAGGGATGATGCCGCCAATGATATCGATCCGCGCGAACAGGAAACGGCAGATGTAATCGATCTTGCCAGCCGGAATGCCTTTCCCGCGGTAACCCAGCGCAAGAACAAGTCCGACGGGCTGGGTCTTGCCGCCGGGGTGGCAATTGTCGGATTGATCGGCGCGGTCACGCTGTGGAGCATGAATACTGCAAGGATCGCCGAGCCGGAAGGCGTCGGAAATCCGCAAATCGCCCCCGCGCCGCCAGCTGTGCAGCCGATTGCACCGACTGCCGAAATCGCCCCGCAACAACAGATCATGCCGCAGCCCGATCCTGCGCCCGCGCCGGTCTATGCCAACCAGCCGATGGCTAATCCGGGGATTTCGGTCAATCCCTATGCCAGCCCGACCGTAGTCTTCGATGCCAGCGGCCTGGCCGTGCCCCTGGTCACTGCGCCAGCACCCGGGGCGAACGCGCCGGGAGGTGCAACGGGCGGGAGTCCGGCCAATGATTTCGCCAACCGGATCGGCGGCGTAGGCGGGGCAACTGCTCAGGCCATTGCGATGAGCAATCCGCAGACCACGGTGACCCAGGGCACGCTGATTCCGGCGATCCTCGAAACTGCGATTGAAACCGATGTGCCGGGCTTTGTCCGCGCGGTGGTAAGTCAGGATGTTCGCAGTTTCGATGGCAAGAATGTGCTGGTGCCGCGCAGTTCGCGGCTGATCGGGCAATATCAGTCCGGTTTGCAGGGCGGGCAGAAGCGTGCCTATGTCATCTGGACCCGGTTGATCCGGCCCGATGGCGCATCGGTCAATCTGGCATCTCCCGCCGTCGGCTTTGACGGCACAACCGGGCTGGCAGGCGATGTGAACAGCCATTTCTTCAAGCGCTTCGGTTCCGCGATGCTGCTGTCCGTGATCGGCGGGCTGACTGCGGTCGCGTCCAGCGGAACGTCGGTTATCCTGGGCGGCGGGCAGAGCGCCGCCTCCACCGCGCTGCAGCAGGACGGCCAGATCAGCCCGACGGTGCGCGTGCGGCAGGGTGAACCGATCCGCGTTTTCACCGCGCGCGATCTTGATTTCTCACAAGTATCCGGCCGATGATCTGACCGTGGGCGCCGATATCCACCCTTTCCAGCCCGAGGATGAGCGGGCGGCGGCTGCGCTGGCGGAACGCAGCGTCTATCTCGACGCTTATCTGGCGCCGTTTCGCCAATGGCTGGACCGGGATACGGTGACCGAAATCATGGTCAACCGGCCGGGCGAAGTGTGGATCGAAGACGCCGCATCGCCCGGTATGCAGCGGCTCGAAGTACCAGAAATTGACGACCGGTTGATCCAGCGCCTGGCTGAACAGGTCGCCCGCGTCAGCCACCAGGGGATCAACCGCGAACATCCGCTGCTGGGGGCAACCTTGCCTGCCGGGCCCGGCCAGACCGGTGCGCGTGTGCAGTTCTGCGGCCCGCCCGCCGCGCGCAAGCATTGGACGATGGCAATCCGGCGTCACCGGCGGCTCGATCTACCGCTCGATGCCTATGATGCTGGGCCGCTGGTGCCGCCACATCAGCCCGCGATGCCCGATCCCCAGTTGGAACCGATCGCCTATCTGCGCGCCGCGATCCGGCAGCGGCGGACGATCCTGATTTCCGGCGGCACCTCCACCGGAAAGACGACCTTTCTCAATGCGATGCTGGGCGAGATTCCCCGGCACGAACGGGTCGTGCTGGTGGAGGATACGCCGGAGCTGAAACTGCCGGGGGAAAATGGCGTCGGGCTGGTCGCGGTCAAGGGCGAATTGGGCGAGGCAAAGGTTACCGCCAATGAATTGCTGCAGGCCGCGCTGCGCCTGCGTCCCGACCGGATTGTGCTGGGCGAATTGCGCGGCGCGGAAAGCGTCAGTTTCCTGCGGGCGATCAACACCGGCCACCCGGGCAGTTTTTCGACCATTCACGCCAACAGCCTTACCGGCGCGCTCGAACAATTGGCCTTGATGGTCATGCAGACCGGGATCGGCCTGACACGGAGTGACACAATCGCCTATGCGGCATCGGTTATCGATGTGTTCGTACAGCTGGGGCGTGACGCAAATGGCAAGCGCGGGATTACCCAGATTGCGCAAAGCAGTGATTTGGTTTGAGGGTTCACGTCCCGCCGCGAATATGACACCTATGTGTCAGACAGCATATCGGGATTTACACAAGTGGCTGAGCGCCCCAATCGTGACACCTTGTCTTCCCTTCGGAGTGACCCGCATTCCCGGCGGGCAAGAGCCATGAGCAGCGCCGCAATTGTTTCCCAGGACGACGATCTGCCGGCCCCGGCGGAGGGTGCTTCCGACACGTATGTCAACCGCGAACTCAGCTGGCTTGCGTTCAACGAACGCGTGCTGGCAGAAGCTTGCAATCCCAATTACCCGCTGCTGGAACGGCTGCGGTTCCTGTCGATTTCGGGCAGCAATCTGGATGAATTCATGATGATCCGGGTGGCCGGGCTGGTGGGGCAGGCGCAGCGCGGGATCGAGCGCCGATCCATCGATGGACAGACCCCGACCCAGCAGCTGTCCGCCATCCGCGACCGGGTGGCCGGGCTCAATCTGGTCCAACAGGAAAGCTGGCGCAGCCTGCAGGCCAGCCTGGCGGACACGGGCATCCATATCGCCGACGAACGGCGCATCAACGCCCATGCATACAACTGGCTGAAGACCCATTTCCTCGAGGAAATCGCCCCAGTCCTGACGCTGCAGGCGCTCGATCCGGCGCATCCGTTTCCCTTCGTGGCCAACCAGGGCATGGGCCTGCTTTTCACGCTGACCCGTATCCGCGACGGTGAACAGGTGGTGGAAATGATCCTGATCCCTTCCGGCGTGCCCCGCTTTGTCAGGGTGCCGGGGGAAGAAGCGGTTTACATTTCGATGGAGCGGCTGATCAGCCGGTTTGCCGACCATCTGTTCCCCGGATTTTCGATCATCGGTGACGGCGCTTTCCGCGTGCTGCGCGATAGCGACATCGAAATCGAGGAAGAGGCGGAAGATCTGGTCCGGACCTTCCGCACCGCGATCCAGCGCCGCCGCCGCGGCCAGGTCATCCAGCTGGAGATCGAGGCAGATTTCGAACCCGCCGCCGAACAATTGCTGCGCGACCAGTTGAAAGTCCACGACGCATCCATCGTCAAGACCGACGGGATGATGGGCATCGCGGGCCTTGCCGATATTGTCGACGAGGACCGCCCGGATCTGAAGTTCGCGCATTACAGCCCGCGCTATCCCGAACGTATTCTGGAACATGACGGGGATTGCTTTGCCGCGATCCGGGAAAAAGACATCATCATCCATCACCCCTATGAAAGTTTCGAAGTGGTGGTCGATTTCGTGCGTCAGGCCGCCGCTGACCCCGATGTGGTGGCGATCAAGCAGACGCTGTACCGCGCGGGCAACCAGTCCCCGGTCATCGCGGCGCTGATTACCGCTGCCGAAGGGGGCAAATCGGTAACCGCCGTGGTCGAATTGAAAGCCCGCTTCGACGAAGAGCAGAATTTGCTGTGGGCCAGCCAGCTTGAACGCGCCGGGGTCCAGGTCATCTACGGGTTCGTCGACTGGAAAACCCATGCGAAGGTTTCGCTGGTTGTCCGCCGCGAAGAAGCCGGTTTCCGCACCTACTGCCATTTCGGCACGGGCAATTATCACCCGGTCACGGCCAAGATATATACCGATCTCAGCTTCTTCACTGCCGATCCCAAGCTGACCCGCGATGCCGCGAAACTGTTCAATTTCGTGACCGGCTATGTCGAGCCGCGCAAGACCGAAGGGTTGGCGATATCGCCCATCGATCTGCGCGAAACGTTGTATGCGCATATCGACAAGGAAATCGAGAACGCGGGCAAGGGGAGACCGGCGGCGATCTGGGCCAAGCTGAATTCGCTGACCGACAAGGGTGTGATCGACCGGCTCTATGCCGCCAGCAATGCGGGGGTGGAAATCCAGCTGGTGATTCGCGGCATCTGCTGTCTGCGCGCTGGGATCGAGGGATTGTCCAAGAATATCCGCGTCAAATCGATCATCGGCCGGTTTCTGGAACACAGCCGGATATGGGCCTTCGCCAGCGGTTTCAAGATGCCGGGGGAGCGGGCGAAAGTGTTTATTTCCAGCGCGGATGCGATGTCGCGCAATCTCAATCGCCGGGTCGAAAGCCTGGTGCCGATCCGCAACCGGACTGTGCATGACCAGGTATTGCAGCAAGTATTGCTGGCCAATTTGCTGGATACCGAACAAAGCTGGGAACTGCAGCCGGACGGGAGTTACACGCGCATGGAACCGGGCGGAAAGCCGTTCAACTGCCACCTCTATTTCATGACCAATCCATCGCTGTCGGGCCGTGGTGACGCCCTGGAATTGGGCGGCGTGCCCGATCTCGCCCTGCGCAAGGGAGCGGTCTGATGCCGCTGCGGGGCAGGATAGCGGACCGGGAAGGTAAGTTTTCCGGTCACACGGCGCAGCGGGCGATCATCGACATCGGGTCAAACACCGTCCGTTTGGTTATTTATGGTGGTTCGCCGCGCGCGCCGGTCACCCTGCTGAACGAAAAAGTCGTGGCCAAGCTGGGCCGCGAAATCGGCCAGACCGGGCGGCTCGCCGATGCCGCGATCGATATGGCGATGCGGGGCCTGGGCCGATATGCGCTGATCCTGGATGATCTGGGCATCACGGATGTTGAAGTGGTGGCGACCGCTGCGGTGCGTGAGGCCGGGAATGGTCCCGAATTCCTCGAACGGGTTCGCAGCCTTGGGCTGTCACCCCGTTTGTTGTCGGGAGAGGAAGAGGCCCGGATCAGCGCGATGGGCGTAATCGGGGCATTCCCCGGGGCATCCGGCGTGGTCGCCGATTTGGGTGGCGGCAGTCTGGAACTGGTGCAGATCGCAGACGGTGAATGCGGCAGGGGGATTACCCTTCCGCTTGGCACCCTGCGCCTGCCGGAATTGCGCAGTGACAAGGTAAACGATCTCAAGAAATCCGCCGCACAGGTGCTCAAATCCGCCAATTGGGACGTTGCCATCAATGCGCCGCTATATCTGGTCGGCGGCACATGGCGGGCGATGGCGGTCTATGCGATGAATGCGCAATCCCACCCGCTTACCGACCCCCATGGCCTCGAAATATCCCGGGACGATGCGATCATACTGGCTAGCGAAATCGCGCAAAGCGAACCTGCCGGGCTGCGGCGGATCCCCCGCATATCCAGCCAACGGTCTGCCACCATGCCCGATGCGGCTGCGCTGCTGATCGCGCTTCTCAAGAAACTTGATCCGACCAAGATCGTATTTTCTTCCTGGGGTCTGCGCGAGGGTTTGCTGTTCGAACGCCTGGCGCCCTATGCGAAGGTGCAGGATCCATTGTTGGTCGGCGTCGCGGTGTTCGCGGCGCAACGCGGTTGCCCGGCTACTCTGGCTGCGCGCGTTGCCGGCTGGACAGTGGATGCATTGCTGCCGGGTTGGCCGGGCTCGGAACGGCTGCGGTTGGCCGCGACCATGCTATCGCTCGCTTCGATGCAAACGGAACCCAATTTGCGTACCCCGCAGGCCATCAACTGGGCATTGCATAAACGCTGGATCGCGCTTGATTCGAAAGACCGTGCGATTTTGGCTGCGGCGGTTGCGGCCAATGGCAATCAGTGTGATCTGCCCGCCCGGATCACCGGCCTGGCACCCCCCGAACAGTTGGAAATTGCCATCGCATGGGGTCTGGCCATTCGGCTGTGCAGGCGGCTGGGCGCGCTGTCCCGCCGGACATTCCAGGCGAGCAGTCTGGCAATCAAGGGCGGAAGACTGGTGCTGACCCTTGAACAAAGCCATGCGGGCCTGCTCGGCATTCTGAACCAGAAAGACCTGTCCTTGCTCGCTGACCGTCTCGGGGTGGAATCCAAGATTGAAATCGTGCCCGATGCCTCGATTGTCCGGATCACCGAGGATTTTTCGGCCGAAGTCCCGGCCGTGGCCTGATCGGGTGCCGCGCGTTTCGGCCGGCTACCGTTCGGTTTTGGCGAAGGGCGAGAAATCTGTTTGCGTATCGAAAATCTCCACCCCTTCGCGCCGTTTCAGCCAGCCGACTACTGCATAGGTGACCGGCGTCAGCGCAGCTTCCCACGCCACTTTGATCGCCCACTGCGTGAAAATCACCTGCACCACCAGCTCGCTCGTCCAGCCTGCCACGCCGAGGAAGGCGATGGGGTAGAACAATGCGCTGTCCACGCCCTGGCCAAAGATGGTGGAGCCGATGGTCCGGGCCCACAGCATCCTGCCCCGGGTCCAGATCTTCATTTTTGCTAGGACATAGGAATTGACGAACTCGCCCGCCCAGAAGGCGATGATAGAGGCCATCACGATCCGCGGTACCTGACCGAAAACCGCCTCGTAAGCGGCCTGGTTGCCCCAGTCCGCGGCGGGCGGCAGCGCGACCACCACCCACGCCATGAAGGCCATGAACAGCAGCGCCGCGAACCCCGCCCAGATGCACCGGCGGGCATAGGCATAGCCATACACCTCGGTCAGAACATCGCCAATGACATAGCTGATCGGGAAGAACAGCACGCCTGCGCCGAAGGGCCACAACCCGATACCCGGTAGATCGATTTCCGCCACCTTGCCGGCGCCGATTACATTGGACAGCAGCAGGATGGTGACGAAGGCCGCCAGCACGAAATCGAAATAGCGGAATTGCGGGCGGGAATCAGGCTGGTTCATCGCGGCAGTGCGTATCCTGATTTGCCCATTGGGAAAAGCGCGCTATGGCAAGGCCCGCGGCCACAACCCCGCGCGCCCGTAGCTCATCTGGATAGAGCGCGAGACTTCTAATCTTGAGGTAGCTGGTTCGAGTCCAGCCGGGCGCACCATCTCCGAGTTTTC
>JBGSJO010000003.1:0-32154 GCA_041741895.1 Pontixanthobacter sp. | reverse complement strand
GGGCAAGCCCCGCCCGGTCGACGCCGCCGACCGCGCCAGTCGGCGCGGGGCGATCCGGTCCAAGATCCTCGATTGGCTGGCTGCGGGCGAACATGCGGACGCCATCGCTGCCATAAGAAAATCGCACCGCCGCCACGGGGGCGACGGTGCGATTTATATCGTTTTGCGGAGGTAGATCGCCTACGGTTCAGGCCGCCTGAAAAGCCTGCGCGATATCTTTCACCGGTTCGGTGCGGATCAGATAATCGAATGCGGTCAGCCCGGCCTTCGATCCTTCACCCATCGCGATCACGATCTGCTTGTACGGCACGTTGGTTACGTCCCCCGCCGCAAATATGCCGGGGATGTTGGTCGCCGCGCAGTGATCGATAGCGATCTCGCCGAATTTGGTCAGTTCTAGGCCCGAATCTTTCAGCCATTCGGTATTGGGCACTAGTCCGATCTGGATGAATACGCCGCCCAGTTCGACATGGTGTTCCTCGCCGCTGCCGGTGTCCTGATAGGTTAGGCCGTTCACTCTCGCGCCGTCCCCGGTCATTTCGGTGGTTCTGGCCGAGGTGATGATGTCGACGTTGCTCATGCTGTGCAGCTTGGCCTGCAGCACTTCGTCGGCGCGCAAATTGCTGTCGAATTCGATCAGCGTGACGTGGCCGACGATATTGGCCAGGTCGATCGCCGCCTCGACCCCGGAATTGCCGCCGCCGATCACTGCAACCCGCTTGCCCTTGAACAGCGGGCCGTCACAATGCGGGCAATAGGCGACGCCTTTGTTCCGGTATTTATCTTCGCCCGGAACGCCCAACCGGCGCCAGCGGGCCCCGGTGGTCAGGATCAGCGACCGCGCCTTCAGCGATACGCCATTTGCCAGCACCACCTCGTGATAGCCGCCTTCGCGCGCCGCAGGGATCAGCTTTTCCGCGCGCTGAAGGTTGATTACATCGATATCGTAATTGCCGACATGCGCTTCCAGCTGCGCCGCCAGTTTCGGGCCTTCGGTGTAGGGTACCGAGGGCAGGTTCTCGACTCCCATGGTGTCGAGCAATTGCCCGCCGAAGCGCTCTGCCGCCACGCCGGTGCGGAAGCCCTTGCGCGCGGTATAGATCGCTGCGGATGCCCCGGCAGGGCCGCCGCCGATCACCAGCACTTCGAACGGCTGTTTGGCTGCGATTTTGGCCGCAACCTTGTCGCCCGCGCCGCTGTCCAGCTTGGCGAGGATTTCGGTCACTTCCATCCGACCGTTGGCGAAGGGTTCACCGTTGAGGAAGATCGACGGCACGGCCATCACCTGGCGGCTGTCCACTTCATCCTTGAACGCGCCGCCTTCGATGAGGGTGGCGGAAATGCCGGGGTTGTTGATCGCCATCAGCGCCAGTGCCTGCACCACGTCGGGGCAGTTCTGGCAGGACAGGGAGAAATACATTTCGAATTCTAAATTGCCCTCCAGCCCCCGGATGGTGTCGATCACATCAGCATCGAATTTGGGCGGATGGCCGCCGGCCCACAGCAAGGCGAGCACCAGCGAGGTGAATTCGTGGCCCATCGGCAGGCCGGCAAAGGTCACCCCGGACCCGTGATCGGATGCGCGGCGGACCAGGAAACTGGGCGCGCGGCTGGCGGTGCCATCGAAGGCGGCGCTGACCATAGGGTGCAGGGCGGCAATATCTTCCAGCAGGACGCGGGTCTTGTCGGAACCAGGACCGTCCGGTGCCAGCGTCGCCACCAGTTCGATCGGCTCGCGCAGATTGGCAAGATAAGTCTTGAGCTGTTGCTGCATGGCAGGGTCGAGCATCGAAATTCTCCAGCAAAAAGGGCGAGAAATCAGGCAGGGAAACGGCCCGGGGCGGGAGGGGAGCCCCGGGCCGTCCCTTGGGCCGCGGTCGAAACCGCGGCTAGGGGGTGTTTACAGCGGCTTAGAGCTTGCCAACCAGGTCGAGCGAAGGCGCGATTGTATCTTCGCCTTCTTCCCACTTCGCGGGGCAGACCTGGCCGGGATTGGCGCGGACATATTGCGCGGCCTTGATCTTGCGGACCAGTTCGGATGCGTTGCGGCCAACGCCTTCGCTGGTGATTTCCATGATCTGGATCACGCCGTCCGGATCGATCACGAAGGTCGCGCGGTCGGCGAGGCCCTGGCCTTCACGAAGCACGCCGAAATTGTTCGAGATCGTGTGGTTCTGGTCGCCCAGCATCGGGAAGCGGATGCCGCTGATCTTGTCAGATGTTTCGTGCCAGGCCTTGTGGCTGAAGTGGGTGTCGGTGGACACCGAATAGACTTCCACGCCCATCGCTTTCAGCGCGTCGTACTGATCGGCCAGATCCTGCAGTTCGGTCGGGCAGACGAAGGTGAAATCGGCGGGATAGAAGAAGAACACAGCCCAATTGCCCCGTACATCGCCGTCAGTCACGTCGATGAATTCGCCCTTGCCCGGTGCGGTGGGTTTGAAGGCGGTGGCGACGAATGGCAGAATTTCCTGCCCGATTTTATTGGCGCCGATCATGGTGGTCATAAATTGCTCCGTTGTGTTGCAGTTGCGAGAGTAAATGTTGCAAGTGCGAGATAGGGAGCAATCGCCCGGCTTTAAAGCCCAGTTTTCCGATGCCAGTGATCGGATAAATTGTTGGTTGAAACTGGACGTTGGAGGGAGCTTTTATCCCATGTCCGGGCCACACTGCGCCCGGTGGAGCATCTTGTGATCAGCCAGGATCAGCGCCATCATCGCTTCCACCACCGGGGCACCGCGAATGCCGACGCAGGGATCATGGCGCCCCTTGGTCCGGATCTGAGTGTTCGCGCCGTCGCGGCCTATGGTGTCGATTGCAGTCAGGATGGAACTGGTCGGTTTGA
The DNA here is from genome assembly GCA_041741895.1 of Pontixanthobacter sp. Classification (GTDB taxonomy): domain Bacteria; phylum Pseudomonadota; class Alphaproteobacteria; order Sphingomonadales; family Sphingomonadaceae; genus Allopontixanthobacter. The sequence continues at coordinate 29,309 of JBGSJO010000003.1, read as the reverse complement.
ATGCCACCCGGCAGACCACCGGTTGCCCAGTCGAGATACCGCCCGCGATCCCGCCGGCATGATTGGCCAGGAATTCCGGTTCCTCTTCGCCGCTACGCATCGGATCGGCGTTCTGCTCGCCGGTGAGTGCCGCGGCGAGGAAACCGTCCCCGATTTCGACCCCCTTGACCGCGTTGATCCCCATCATGCCCCCGGCCAAATCGGCGTCTAGCTTGGCATAGATCGGCGCGCCCCAGCCTGCCGGAACGCCGGTTGCGACGCATTCCACCACCGCGCCTAGCGATGATCCGGCTTTGCGCGCATCATCGACCAGTTTCTCCCAGCGTTTTGCCGCCGCTGGATCAGGGCAGAAGAAGGGATTGTTGCCGATTTCGGCGAAGTCCACCGCGTTACGGTCGATCTCGTCATTGCCAATCTGGCTGACATAGGCGGTGATGGTGACTTCCGGAATGATCAGCCGCGCCACCGCGCCTGCCGCCACCCGTGCTGCCGTTTCGCGGGCAGAGGACCGCCCGCCGCCGCGATAATCGCGAAACCCATATTTCGCGTCATAGGCATAATCCGCATGGCCAGGGCGGTATGCCTTGGCAACCTCGGAATAATCCTTGGACCGCTGGTCGACATTCTCGATCATCAGCGAGATCGGCGTTCCGGTGCTTTTGCCCTCGAACACGCCGGACAGGATGCGGACCGTGTCGGGCTCCTTGCGCTGGGTTGTGTATTTGGACTGGCCGGGCCGGCGCGCATCCATGAACGGCTGGATATCCGCTTCCGACAGGCCGAGTCCCGGCGGGCAGCCATCCACCACCGCACCCAATGCGGGCCCGTGGCTTTCTCCCCAGGTGGTGAAGCGCAGAACTCTGCCGAATGTGTTGTAGCTCATGGCTGCATTCCTTGTCGCATGATCGCCGCGCTGTCCATAAATGTCCGCAAAGGGTGGACCAAGCGTAGCTTTGCGCGCAAGAACAAACCATGATTGCAAAGCTGAAGGGCCTGCTCGACGAAACCGGTTCGGACTGGGCGGTGATTGACGTCCAGGGCGTCGGTTACCTGGTGCATTGCAGTGCCCGGACCCTGACCGCGCTGGGCGGGATCGGGGAAAGCTGCACCGTCTATACCGATTTGCAGGTCAGCGAAAATGACATGCGGCTGCTTGGTTTTGCGGACGCTGCCGAACGGGACTGGTTCCGCCTGCTGACCCAGGTGCAAGGCGTGGGCAGCAAAGTCGGTCTCGCCATCCTGTCCGCCCTTTCGACCGCCGAAGTCCAGACCGCCTGCGCCAGTGGCGATGCGGCAATGGTGGCGCGGGCAAACGGCGTGGGGCCGAAACTTGCCGGGCGGATTGTCAATGAATTGAAGGACAAGGCGGGCGGGATGCCTGGCGGCGGCGGCACGGCGGGCACAATTATAATGCCCGCCGGTTCCGCCAGTGCGGACGCGGTGTCGGCCCTGCAGAACCTCGGTTTCAAACCAGCGATCGCGGCCAGCGCTGTCGCACGGGCGCAAGGCGAGTTGGGCGAGGATGCGGGATTGGACGCGTTGGTCCGCGAGGCCTTGAAGAGGGCTGCAGGGTGATTTTCTATATTTATTCGACAAATCACTATGATTATGTATGGTAATTCTATGTCACAGCTTAATGTCTCCATTCCGCCCGCCCTGCGCAGCTGGATCGATCACCGGGTTGCCGAGGGCCGCTATTCCAGCGCTAGCGATCTGGTACGCGATTTGCTGCGCCGCGATCAGGAATCCGCCGCCGATGAAACCGAATGGCTGCGCGCTTTGATTGCGGAGGGGCTGGCGTCTGGCGTAGTAGAAAAAGACGCGAGCGAAGTTTTGCGCGATATAATTGCCGAACGCCCCGCTCGTCGTGGCTAGGGTATTCCCGACCAGTGCTGCGCGAAATGACTTGCTGGCCATCCGCGAATATAGTCTGGAGCAGTTCGGCGGCGAGACAGTAGATACCTATTTCCTCGGTTTCGATGAGGCTTTCGATCTGCTCTCGGCGCATCCTCTGGCGGATGTGTCGCATCCTTATCTCGGTGAAGGCATTCGTTGCCTGATCCATCGGCGGCACAGGATATTCTACCGCAGCGAGGAAGATCTGGTGCTGATCATCCGTATCGTCCACCATGCAATGGATGCGCGGCAGGCACTGAAGGGAGGGGAGGGATGAGAATTGGGATTATTAGCTCAAAGGAAATTCTTCTGCTATTTCCTAATGCGCTATTAGCTGCGGTAATTGGCGCTCTTATTTATGCGGTGATCGATCCAGACTATCGATCGCATAGCCAAATGCCCATTTCTATCCTTTTCTTTTCTTTTTTTGCCCTTCTCCATTGTGCTCTACTGGCGGTGCCAGTTGTTTGGGTATTGAGAAAGTTCAGGGAATGGTCGTTGCTTAGCCTTTCCGTAAGTGGAATGGTCACTACAGGCGCTCCATGGCTAATCTTTATTGCGCCAGAACGGTACTTTGGTGAGATCGCAATTGGCCAGATGAAATTTATAGGAATGGTCGGTTTTTTTGGTCTTATCGGCGCAATCATTTTCTGGGGGCTTTTGCTTATTCAAAAGCAAAAATCGACTAATCGCACCCAGGACGCTTCTCGATGACCACCAACCCCTCCCTCACCCCCGATCGCCAGCCGGAAGATCAGGACGCAGCCCTGCGCCCCAAAAGCCTCGCGGAATTTGTCGGGCAGGAGGCGGCGCGGGATAATCTGCGGGTGTTTATCGAAGCTGCCAGGGGCCGCGGGGAGGCGATGGACCATGTGTTGTTCTTTGGCCCGCCGGGGCTGGGCAAAACCACACTGGCGCAGATCGTGGCCAAGGAACTGGGCGTGGGTTTCCGCGCGACCAGCGGGCCGGTGATTGCCAAGTCGGGCGATCTGGCGGCGCTGCTGACCAATCTGGAACCGCATGACGTGCTGTTCATCGACGAGATTCACCGGCTCAATCCGGTGGTCGAGGAGATCCTCTACCCCGCGATGGAGGACCGCGCGCTCGATCTGATCATTGGCGAGGGGCCGTCGGCGCGCAGTGTGCGGATCGATCTGCCGCCCTTCACCCTGATCGGTGCGACCACGCGGCAGGGACTGTTGACCACGCCGCTGCGCGACCGGTTCGGCATTCCCGTCCGGCTTAATTTCTATACCGAGGCGGAACTGGAGCGGGTGGTGACCCGCGGGGCCGGGCTGCTGGCGATGAAGATCGAACCCGGCGGTGCGCGGGAAATTGCCCGTCGCGCGCGGGGTACGCCGCGGGTGGCCGGGCGGCGGATGCGCCGGGTGCGCGATTTCGCCCATGTCGCGGGCGACGGGACGGTGACCGCCAAGGTGGCGGACAATGCGCTGACCCGGCTGGAGGTTGACCGGCTCGGCCTGGATGCGATGGACCGGCGCTATCTGATGATGATTGCCGACATCTACAAAGGCGGTCCGGTGGGCGTGGAAACGCTCGCCGCAGGCCTCAGCGAACCGCGCGATACGGTGGAAGAAGTGATCGAACCCTATCTGATCCAGCTGGGCCTGATCGCCCGCACGGCGCGGGGGCGGTGCCTGAATGATCTGGCGTGGCAGCATCTGGACATGACCCCGCCGCCCGCCAGCCAACCAGGTGACGAGGCGAGTCGCCAATCCGGCCTGTTTGACAGCAAATCTTAACGCTGCGCCCGAACAGCGAAGGATTTGCCATCTGATCGGTTCCATTGTGGGACAGCTTGGCCAAGCCCGCTGGAATCCAGCCTGATTTTTTAGTCAGGGCGGCATCTTTCGTGGTTAATCCGGTTGCCGGACAAGGGGCGTTGCCGTCTGTTGCAGTGACAGGGAAGTATCGGCTGGCGGGTTCGTCGCTGCCGGAACAGGCCCTTGCAGAAGTAACGAGAGAGCTTGCTCATGTCGGTAAAGATGGCCCTGGCGAAATTGTCCGCAACTGCAGCGGGCGGTGTGCTGCTCGCGGGCGGTGCGGTCCATGTCGCGGAAAAACCACTGGCAGGAGGCATGCAGATCAAATCGGCCAAGTCGGTACAATCTGCTCCTGTGAAATATATCAAGCAGAGCACGGCCGAACGCACTGTGCCCAAGCCGGTCACGCGCAAGCGCCGCATCGTGAAGCGGGTTGTCGAATGCGAACCTGTCGGGCCCGGCGGCATTGTACCCCACGGCGGCACTGCGGCAGAGGGCAGCGAGCATTGCGCCCCGGCCTACCGATTGGCCTATGCGGCAGTGCCCGCACCTTTGCCTCAGCTTCCCCCGTTCCAGGGCGGCGGCGGCGGTAATGTGACCGTGATCGGCGGCAGCGACGGATTTGGCGGCGGCTTCGGCGGCGGATTCTTTGGCGGCTTTTTCGGTGGCGGCGGGTCAAGCGGCGGCAGCGTGACGATCAGTTCGACTACCACCACTTCGGGCTCTTCCAGCGGATCATCCTCTTCGGGCGGCGACATCATCATCGACATCGACAATTCGTCCGGCGGCAGTTCCACTTCGACTTCAACCGGCGGCAGCTCGACCTCGACTTCGACCGGAGGCAGTTCCACTACAACTGGCGGCGTGAGCACCTCGACAGGCGGGGTCAGCACATCTACCGGCGGCGTCTCGACCTCTACCGGCGGCGTGACCAGCACCACATCGACCTCGACCAGTTCGGGTAATGTCTCCAGCAGTTCGGGCAATAATGCCAGCTCGTCCACTTCGGGCAATGTCTCGAGCAGTTCTTCCGGGAATGTATCCAGCAGTTCGTCGGGCAATGTTTCCACCAGCTCTTCGACCTCCTCGTCCACTTCGGGCAATGTGTCGACCAGCACATCTACTTCGGGCAATGTGACCAGCTCGACCTCAACGAGCAGCTCAACATCCTCGTCCAGTTCCTCGTCCACCTCTTCATCCACCTCGGGCAATGTGACCAGCACTTCCGGAATGACGACTTCGGGCCACCACGGCAGCAGCAGCGGCACGCCGGTGCCGGCACCGCCCATGACAATATTGTTCGGTCTGGCCGCTGCGGCGGTACTCGGACGGCGCAAGTTCAAGGTGAAGAAGGCAGCGTAAGCCACCTTTCTGGCGTGCGACAGGAAAGGGGCGGCATCCGTCAGGATGCCGCCCCTTTGTTTATTCATCTTTGCTTATTGAACAGCCGCCGGTTCAGCCCGGCACGCTTGCTGCCTCAGGCTGCCAGATTGCGCAGCACGTAATGAAGGATACCGCCGTTGCGGTAATATTCCATTTCGTTCGCGGTATCGATCCGGCATTTGGCGGTAAAGCTGAATGTCTCGCCATTCGCGCGGGTGACATCGACGGTAACATCCTGCCCCGAGACTAGATCGGCCAGACCGCGAATTGTGAAGCTGTCATCCCCCGTCAGATCCAGCGTTTCGCGGGTATCGCCGCCAGCGAACTGCAACGGCAGAACGCCCATGCCGACCAGATTGGACCGGTGGATCCGCTCGTAGCTTTCCACGATGACCGCGCGCACGCCGAGCAGATTGGTGCCCTTCGCAGCCCAGTCGCGGCTGGAGCCGGTGCCATATTCCTTGCCGGCGATCACCACCAGCGGGGTCCCGTTTGCCTTGTGTTTCATTGCCGCATCGTAAATTGCCATGGTTTCGCCAGCATAGGTGGTCATGCCGCCTTCGACACCCGGAACCATTTCGTTCTTGATCCGGATGTTGGCAAAGGTGCCGCGCATCATCACTTCGTGGTTGCCGCGGCGCGAGCCGTAGGAATTGAAATCCGCCTTCGCCACCTGGTTGGCCATCAGATATTCGCCGGCGGGGCTGTCTTCCTTGATCGATCCGGCTGGCGAAATATGGTCGGTGGTCACCGAATCGCCGAGGATCGCCAGCGGCTTCGCATCGATAATGTCGATGATCGTCGCAGGAGTCATGCTCATCCCGTCGAAATAGGGCGGGTTGGCAACATAGGTGCTGCCCGGACGCCACTGGTAGGTGTCCGAACCGGTCACATCGATGGCCTGCCAATGCTCGTCGCCCTTGTAGACGTCGGCATAGCGGGCTTCGAACATGGCGCGGTCGATCGAGCTGGCGCGCAGGTCGGCAATTTCCAGATTGCTGGGCCAGATATCCTTCAGGAACACATCATTGCCGTCCCTGTCCTGGCCAATCGGGGTCGAGACCATGTCGGTCGTGACGGTGCCGCGCAGGGCATAGGCCACTACCAGCGGCGGGCTGGCGAGGAAGTTGGCGCGGACATCGGGCGATATGCGGCCTTCAAAATTGCGGTTGCCGGACAGGACGCTGGCGGCGACGATGTTGTTGTTGTTGATCGCGGCACTGATTGGCGGGGCCAGCGGGCCGGAATTACCGATGCAGGTGGTGCAGCCATAGCCGACCAGGTCGAAACCGATCGCGTCCAGATCATCCTGCAACCCGGCCTTGACCAGATAGTCGGTCACGACCTGTGAGCCCGGCGCCAGGCTGGTTTTCACCCACGGCTTGGGCTTCATGCCCAGCGCGTTGGCCTTGCGCGCCACCAGACCGGCGGCAATCAGCACATCGGGGTTGGAGGTATTGGTGCAGCTGGTGATCGCGGCGATCACCACATCGCCGTCGCCAATATCGAAATCCTTGCCTTCGACCGCGACACGTTCAGCCGCGGATTTTTTGTACACCGAGGCCAGTTCGCTGTTGAACAAATCGTCCACATCGGGAAGCGCGACCTTGTCCTGCGGGCGCTTGGGGCCGGCGAGAGAGGGGACGACGCTGCCCATGTCGAGGCTGAGGGTCTTGGTGAAAACCGGTTCATGCGCCGGATCGAACCACATTCCCTGGGCGCGGTAATAGGCTTCGACGAGTTGCAGCTGTTCTTCGCTGCGGCCGGTCAGGCGCAGATATTCCATCGTCTTGTCATCGACGCCGAAGAAACCGCAGGTCGCGCCATATTCGGGTGCCATGTTGGCGATGGTCGCACGGTCGGCCAGGCTCAGTTTGCTGACACCGGGGCCGTAGAATTCGACGAAACTGCCCACCACGCCGACTTCGCGCAGCATCTGGACACAGGTCAGCACGAGATCGGTGGCGGTGATGCCTTCGGCCATTGCGCCGGTCAGTTTGAATCCGACCACTTCGGGCACCAGCATGGAAACCGGCTGGCCCAGCATCGCGGCTTCTGCCTCGATCCCGCCAACGCCCCAGCCGAGCACGCCAAGCCCGTTGATCATGGTGGTGTGGCTGTCGGTGCCGACGCAGGTGTCGGGATAGGCCACGGTGGCGCCGCTCGGGTCCTGGCTGGTCCATACACATTGCGCGATGTTTTCCAGGTTCACCTGGTGGCAGATACCGGTGCCCGGGGGAACCGCCTTGAAATTGCTCAGGCTTTTCGAACCCCATTTGAGAAAGTCATACCGTTCCGCGTTACGCTGGTATTCCATTTCGACATTGTGTTCGAACGCCTTGGGATGGCCGAATTCGTCCACCATCACCGAATGGTCGATCACCAGATGCACCGGAACCAGCGGATTGATTTTTTGCGTGTCGCCGCCCAGCTTGGCAATCGCGTCGCGCATCGCGGCCAGATCGACCACGCAGGGAACCCCGGTGAAATCCTGCAATAGCACGCGGCCCGGGCGGTACTGGATTTCCTCGCCGGTGACGGGATTTTTCTGCCAGTCGGCAACGGCCTGAATATGTTCTCGCGATACGGTAAACCCGCCATCTTCGAACCGCAGGAGGTTTTCCAGCAGGACCTTGAGCGAAGTGGGCAGGCGGCTGATATCGCCGACTTTCTCTGCCGCCTTGGCCAGCGAATAATAGGCAACTTCCTTGCCGCCGACTGTCATTGTGCTGCGGGCGCCTAGCGTGTCTTTTCCGACCTGGGTCATGCTGCGGGTGGTCCTTTCAAGGAAGATTTCCGCCCTGGCGGCGTTCCTGCGGCAAATGCCTGCAAGATTCGCCTGTCAGGGCCCTGAGAATATAGTCCGGCACCTGCGCGTTCAGGCGCGCGAGGTCAAGGGGGCGAATAGCGCGAAAAGCCCCCTAAACCGAGGTTTGTTCGGTATGGAGAACGGATTCGGCGGTTTTCGGGGGCCCTCTGGTGGCCGTCCAGCAGCCGATCAGGATCAGCATCGTCCCGGCAATTGTGGTTCCGGTGATCGGTTCGCGGAAGAACAGCCAGCCAAACAGCGCAGCCCATAGAAAGCCGCTATATTCCATCGGAACCAGCGATTGCGCCTCCGCCCTGGCATAAGCCCAGGTGATCAGCAGCGCGCCGAGCAAGGTCAGTATTGACGCAATCGCGATGTCGGTCATCGCCCCCGCTGCGGGGATGGTCAGAAACCATGGCGCGAACACCAGCAGCACCGCGCAGGCAACGCCGCTATGGAATACTGTCGCCTCCAGCGGGCTGGAAACCAGTGCCTGCTTGCGGATAATGATGAAATTATAAGCGTATAGCACTGCCGAAAACAGGATTGCGCCGAGCCCCTTCAAGGTTTCGATATCATGCTGCGCCGCTCCCAGCCGCCCGCCGACAATCACGATGGTTCCGGCAAGGCCGAGGATCGATGCCACAATCGCTTCGCGGCGGATATGTTCGCCCAGCAGAATCGACGCTAGATACAGGGCTATCAGCGGCGCTATAAAGCTGATCGCGATGGCTTCTGCGATCGGCAGCTTGGTCAGCGCGTAGAAGAAACTCAGCGCCATGAAACCCGATACCGTGCCGCGGATGAGATGCAATTTCAGGACGTTGCGGGCTGGCCAGCGGCCGCCTGTGCCAAGCCAGACCGGCACTATGATGCCCGCCGCGATGGCGGAACGAAACACCGCCGCGCTGTAAGCCCCAGCCGCCAGCGCGGCTGCTTTCATGAATGCATCCATCAGTGACAGGAAGCCAACCCCCAGCAATGCGGCGGAAAATGGTAGCATCGAATTGAGGGGCGCACGCAGCATTTTGGGCCCATAGTCCGAACGCTGCGATCCGTCACTATGGCATGGCGAATTTTGCAATAAACCATTATCCTGATGGGAATTCATGATGGAGTCAGGCGCGCTCGCCGATGATATTGCAATTGCCGGGATAAGCCCGAATCAAATGGTGCCGGCCAGATTTCCGGTTTTAGGGCAGAGAATATTATGAAATTTTCCCTTCGCGTTTCCTTGCTGGCGGCCGGTGTGGTGGCTCTTCCGGGTGTGCTGTATGCCCAGCAATCCGGCCCAAGGGACCTATTGCCACCCGAAAAGGCGGCGAAGCAGCAGACGACCCCGGGCCAGCCGGTGAAAACGGAAGACGGTACAGTGGTTTCCGGCCCCACGGCCAAATCGACTTCAGTGGCCGAAGCATTTTCGCAGGAGATGGTTCAGGAAATTCCTTCGCTGACCCAGCCCTGGTCGGTCAATAATGCCGCTGCGCTGGCGGGTATCATCGCAGACATTAGCGCGGAAGGGCTTGATCCGGCGGATTATGATCTGCCTGTCTTGCGCGCTGCCATCGATGCCGGGACAAGCGAACAGTTGGATGAAATAGCCAGCCAGAGCTTTGCATTTCTGGTCGAAGATCTGCGTGATGGCCGCACCCCGATGGAGGCGCGCAAGCAGTGGTTCGTGTTCGATCCCGATGCAGACCGCTATCCGACCGCGAAACTGATGGGTGATGCGCTGGCGAGCGGTGATCTGGCCGGTACGCTGGCCCGGATCACGCCGGAACATCCTGATTATGCGCGCCTGAAGGAAGAGCTCGCGAAAACGCCGGCGGCGAACAAGAATCGCCGCCAGATGATTCGCGCCAATATGGACCGCTGGCGGTGGCTCGCCCGTGATCTGGGCAGCCAGTATCTGATGACCAATGTACCCGAATTCCAGCTGCGGCTGACGGTCAATGACAAGATCATGCGGACATACAGGACTGTGGTCGGCAAACCTGGCAGAACCGCCACCCCGCAATTGGCGGAAGTGGTCGAAGGGGTGATTTTCAACCCTACCTGGACAGTGCCGCAATCAATTGTAGTGGGCGAAGGGCTGGGCGCAAAGGTGCTCGGCAATCCGGCATGGGCGCGGCGCGCAGGATATACCGCCACTAGGGGTGAAAACGGCTGGGTCAGTGTCGTCCAGCAGCCAGGGCCGGGCAATTCGCTGGGCCTGATGAAGCTGGATATGCCCAACCGTCACGCGATTTTCCTTCATGACACGCCGGCACGCCACCTGTTTGACACCGCCAACCGCGCGCTCAGCCACGGCTGTATCCGTACCGAACGGGCCACCGAACTAGCGATCACGCTGGCGATCCTGCAGGGCGGGCTGACCGCGCAGGAGGGTGTCGACCTGATCAAGGGCGGCGAATATACCAAGGTCAGTTTCCAGAAGCAGATGCCGGTCTACATCACCTATTTCACCATGGCGCAGGATATCGATGGCAAGCTGTCGACCTTTGCCGATATTTACGACCGGGACGCGCCGGTACTGGCCAGCTTTGACGCGCCGCGCAAGCCAAACCGTTCGCGCGTGACGGGCGAGCAAGTGATCGTGATCGAGGATGATTTGCGGACGACCTGAGGGGCGGCCGGGGGAATCTTGTTAAACGCGGAGCTTAATAGACACCGGGATTGAGCAGATCGATCCCGGTGGGTTCTTCGGGCATCAAGACTTCGATTTCGCGCCGCTGATCTTCCGGAATAATACTGCCATCTTCGCGCAGCCCGAGGCTGTCGGCGTAGAGTACGCGCCCGCCGCCAAGGTAGAGCAGCGCCAGCTTGAACTGGGCATCGCCCATCGCTAAACAGCCGTTCGACCGGCCCAGTCGGCCCCATTTGTCGAGGAATTCCGGCTCCGCATAATTGGCGCGGTGCATCACTATCGCGCGGTCGAGCGCGTTGGAGTTGGTAGGCTCCAGCCCTTCCAGCCGGATCGATGTACCATATCTGCCGGTGTACCAGCCATAGGTCATATAGGCCCCCTTGCTGGAACAATGCGATCCGTGTTCGTTGGAAAACCAGTTGAGCCATCCGTCATGGTCCGGATCCGATCCGTCCCCATGGCTGACCAGATAGGATTCGACCCGCCCGGCGTCCATGTTCACAAAATGGAAACGCGGTTGTGATGAACGCAGTCCGTAATCGGCGATCCCGACAAAATCGTTCCGCCACAGCAGGCTGCCTGCCTTTTCCTGTTGCAGCTTGGCAATTTCCAGCAATTTCCGGTCACGCAGGCCGAGCGGCGATGCTTGCGCGAATACGCGCGTTGCGCCGCCAATTGCCAGGCCGAGCGAGAGGCCAGCTGCCACACCACCGGTCAGAAGATCGCGCCGTTTCATAACAGCTCTATACCTAAACAATCCTATCTGGATGGTGAATATCTTTTTTGCCGCTAATCTGCTCGTTTCGCCTCATGTTCCGCGCGGGCTGCCACGGCGAGCCGCTGGAGGCCGGGCATTCCGTTCGCGATGGCTGCCTGAAATTGCCCGAGCACAGCCAGCTTCCGGCTGCCTTCCTTTGCCAGCCTGGTAATTGTGGGGCCCGACGGATCAAGCCGTGATTTCGCCAGCCATGAACTGATTTTCGGGTCTTTCGACCACGCGCCGCGGTTCATCATGTTGGTCAGGAGAGCCAGCGCATAGCTATTGGGCGTGTCGGTAAGCGGTCCCGGACGGGCGAGCGCGTTTTTGGCCTCGTCATCCTGGAAATTGACTTCGATGAATGCGGCCACGGCGGCGCTGAGCGTGACCAGCGGCACGTGGAGCGCCTGCAGCGTGATCCGGTCACCATCGAACAGGGGTACATGCGAATTATATTCGTGGAAATCGACTGCCGTTGCGGTGCAATCGATGAACAGGGCATCGCCCGGCACCGATTCTTCCCCGTCAGCGAAAACCATCTTGCCCGGCGCGATTGCCTGCACCCGGCCGCGTCGGATTACGCCGGTGATCATGCGCAGCAGATCGACTTCGCCTTCGGAAATGGTCGCGTAATGGAACATCTCCGGCTTCACCGACGGATCGAGGCGCAGCATATAGCCGCCTTCGCCCAGGATCTCGAACATTTCGTCGCCAGTTTTGGCCTCAGCCGCAGCGTTCATTTGGGCGATCTGGTTTTCGACCACCGCTTCGAAGAAATCCTGGCCCGGCTGGGTATAGGTGCGGTTGATCAACCACGAATCGCGCGGGCGCACCCAGGTGATCCGGCCCGCATCGACCCCGGCCTCCAGCAGCCACACGCCTGCGTCCATTGCCGTCTTGCCCGCGCCAAGGATGACATAATGCCCAGGCAGATCATCGCCGCGCATCCACAGGTCGGGCAGGTCGCCGGGAATGGCCAGCGCAGTGCCTTGGGCCACTTCGAACTTGCGCTTGTGCGTTGCGGGAACGGAGGTTTTGTAGAACGTTCCATCCACCACCTTGCGGCGGATTTTGACGGTGCTTTCCTTGCCCGACAGGATTGACTTGAACCGGCCAATGCCATTTTCGCTGCCGAGATATTCGGACAGCGGGTGAAAACTGACCCGGCCGCTGGGCAGCAGGCGCCGGTTCATCAGCCGCACGAAATAGGCCGATACTTCGGCGCCGCTCGCCAGCGGAAACAGGCCCTTGTTCGGTCCGGACACGTCCACCACATCATCGCCGAATTCCATGGAATTGACGCCGTAGAACGCCGAAGGCTGATGCAGCGCGACGAAGGAATAGGCATCGTTCCAATGCCCGCCCGGCTTGGCGTGCTTGTCCACGAAGGTGATGTGGCAATCGGGATCTTCGTCCAGCAGGGTATCGGCGAAGGCAAGGCCCACAGCGCCCGCGCCAATGATCAGATAATCGGTTTCCAGTCCGCTCATCGAGGCGTTTCCTTTGTACTGCGTAATTCGTAGCCATGGTGAATGGCGGTTCCAGCCAATGCGGCCAAGAGTCCAACCACTAAAGCATCAAAAATCATCAAAGCCCAAACCAACGCGGCATTCTGTCCCATGGCCCAACCATGATTGGCACCGTGTAGCCATTGCAATGGAACCCAGACAGCAGCGGTAAAGATCAGGATACGTAGTGACGCCAGCCAACCAGTCCTGAATATAGAGACCAGATTGGCAGAAGTGTCGCCAATCAACCCGGCGACCAACAACGGAATAAGCGGCAAGGTGGCGAGCGTCAGGGCCAGGCTGACATAGGACGCATTGTCTGCACCGATGTAGGGTTCAAGGGCAATGCCCGGCAGACCAGTGACCAGCATCAACACGAAAGCAACCAGGAAGTTCTTCCATGCGATATTGCGCAGATCCCACCATTTCTGCGCTCGGTCTTTGGCCCCCCAAAACCGGACAGCAGCGAGAATCGCGAGCAGAAATCCGGCAATCTTGAGATATCCGAACACCATCCGGCGCGGATCGTTTGCCAGGGTTCTGAACGCATCCTTGCTTTCAAACATGCCGATCCGGATTTCGGCTACGTGCTGCAGGAATTCGGGTATGATTATCAGCGCAACCAAGGCAGGCGCGAGCCAGAATAACGAGACTCCGTCGCGAATTGTTCGGGCGAAGCGTGCGAGAACTGCCGGCATTATTCGGCCGCGACCGCCTGTGCTTCTGCCTCTGCATCCAGTTCCGCTGCCTTGGCTTCGACCAGTTCGACGATGTGGTCCAGCATGGCGGCAGATTGTACGGTGTGATCGGTCACGCCGGACAAATAGACCATGTGTTTGCCGTTACCGCCACCGGTGATGCCGATATCGGTTTCGCGCGCTTCGCCCGGGCCATTGACCACGCAGCCGAGCACGGACAGCGACAGCGGGGTCTTGATATGCTGTAGCCGTTCTTCCAGTGCCTGAACCGTGCGGATCACGTCGAACCCCTGCCGTGCGCAGGACGGGCAGGACACCACCCGTACGCCGCGGGTGCGCAGGCCCAGCGCTTTGAGCATTTCGAAACCGACGCGGACTTCTTCTTCCGGTTCTGCCGACAGCGAAACACGGATCGTGTCGCCGATTCCGGCCCACAGCAGATTGCCCATGCCGATAGAGGATTTGACCGTCCCGCCGATCAGTCCGCCAGCCTCGGTAATGCCCAGATGCAGCGGGCAATCGACCGCGTCGGCCAGTTGCTGATAGGCGGCAACCGCCAGAAACACGTCGCTGGCTTTCACCGCGACCTTGTATTCGTGGAAATCGTGGTCCTGCAGCAGCTTGATATGGTCGAGCGCGCTTTCGACCAGCGCTTCGGGGCAAGGCTCGCCGTATTTTTCGAGCAGATCCTTTTCCAGACTGCCGGCGTTGACCCCGATGCGGATCGCGCAGCCATTGGCCTTGGCCGCGCGGACCACTTCGGCGACGCGCTGGGACGACCCGATATTACCCGGATTGATCCGGAGGCAGGCCGCCCCCGCATCGGCGGCCTCTAGCGCGCGTTTATAATGGAAATGGATGTCGGCCACGATGGGGATCCGCGCCGCCCTGACGATCTTGCCCAGCGCGGCGGTGCTTTCCACATCTGGGCAGGAAACCCGGATGATATCCGCGCCCGCATCCTCGCAGCGGCGAATCTGGTCGATGGTCGCCACTGCATCCGAGGTCAGGGTGTTGGTCATGGTCTGCACCGTGATCGGCGCATCCCCGCCCACGGGCGTGGTTCCCACCATGATCTGGCGGCTCTTGCGGCGTTCGATATCGCGCCATGGTCTGATGGATGACATGGGCAGTGTATAGAGCGAATAGGTTTCAGGTGAAAGACCAAGTTCGCTGCGTCTTGCAAAGCAGGCCAGACGTTGCGGATCGGGATCGGCCCGATCGTGGGAATTTACCGTGGCCTGCGTTAATCCAGGCGCAGTTCGTAGAGAAATTCCGCGTCGCGTTGCTCGCCAACCCAGAAACTGATGTCGGCGATCTTGGCAAAACCGTAGCGCTGGTAAAATCTCTGGGCCCCGAAATTCTCGCTATAAACCGACAGCTGGATCGCATCGGCGCCCCGCTCGCGCGCTTCGCGCAAGGCCCATTCCATCAACGCTGCGCCGATACCCGAACCGGTCATTCCCGGCGCTGTGTAAAGCTGGCCCAGGGCTATCGGGCGTGTCGCACCGGAATATTCGGCATAGCCGCTGGGGTCGCGCAACTTGCAATAGCCTGACAATCCGGCGCTATCTTCCGCCAGGCAGTGAATATATTCCAGTGCAGCAATTTCCATTGCCACGGCATCTTCGCAATAGGTTTCTTCCAGGAATGCCGCCAGATCTTCGGGACGGTAAAGTTCTTCGAACGCGGCGCAAAAACTGTCGCGGCCAAGCGCGGCCAGGGCAGGGGCATCATGCAGACACGCGGGGCGCAGAATCATCATTGATCGCCTCTACTATCTATTCCCACCGGTTTGAAGTCCATCCGCCCGGCAATATCTCCAGAGCCAAAAAGCCCTTTGCGCCCGCAGATAATATGTTAGCGTCTGGCATATGATCCGCATCCTCACCCATTTCGCCCTGATGTTTGCCATGCTGTCAGCTGCGCCGACCCTTGCCCACGAAAGCACCGAAGCCGCGCCGGGTTGGAGTATCGCAGTCCACGGCGGCGCGGGCACGATGGACCCTGACCGCATGACGGCGCAGCAACAGGCCGAATACAAGGCCGCGTTGCAGGCGGCGCTGGATGTCGGCGTTGCTGTCCTGCGTAATGGCGGCAGCGCGATCGAGGCGGTACAGGCGGCGATCGTGCTGATGGAGGATGACCCGAAATTCAACGCCGGGCGCGGCGCGGTGTTCACCTGGGAAGGTGCAAACGAGCTGGATGCTGCCGTGATGGACGGGCGTGACCGTTCGGCCGGTGCAGTCACGGGCATCACCAGCGTGCGGAACCCGATTCTGCTGGCCGATGCGATCAGGAAGGATGGCCGCCATGTGTTCCTGAGCGGGGCAGGGGCGGAAGAGTTTGCTGCAAGCCTTGACGGGGGCAAGGGGCTTGAAACCATGCCGCCCGAATGGTTCGCAACCCAGCCGCGCCGCGATGCACTGGAACGGTTGAAGGCGAAAAAGCTTTCCGCCCTGGATGTCGATCATAAATTCGGCACGGTGGGCGCGGTGGCGCTGGACAGCCAGGGGCATCTGGCGGCGGGCACATCGACCGGCGGACTGACCGGAAAGCGTTGGGGCCGTATCGGTGACGCACCGATGATTGGGGCAGGAACCTATGCCGATGACCGGGCTTGCGCCGTATCGGCCACTGGGGCGGGAGAGTATTTTATCCGCGCTGGTGTTGCCCATGAAATCTGCGCCCGGATGCGGCTGGGCGGCGATACCCCGCAGGCAGCGGCAGATGCGGTGCTGGCAGAGGTACGGGATCTGGGCGGTGATGGCGGGGTGATCGTGGTTACCCCATCGGGCGAAGCGGTGTTTTCCTTCAACACCGCCGGAATGTATCGCGGGCGGGCGGCAAGCACGGGCCTGAACGAAGTGGCCATTTTCGAGGAGTAATCGCCGGCAACCAGATGCCGGTTTTGCCCGGCCATATTTGACGGGCCATTTTTGACGCAAAATTCACGGTAGGCTGATTGACTTGATTGCGGCCCACTCGCATCATTTTGCCATTCGAATTCCGGATAATATCGAGGTCGCACGGGAATCGGATCAACTCATGCACGGCGGGTATTCTGCGCGCCATGCCGCTGATCAATCCAATGGGGACTATCAATGAATATTATGCGTCATGCAGCCTTGCTGGCTGCTTCCGCCACTCTTGCCTTTTCTGCGCCCGCCATGGCGCAGGACGAATATCCGCTGGTCGGCGGGGATTGGGTTGAAGTGAGCGGGATTGATATCGCTGACGGCCATTCGCTCGATTATGCCAACCATCTGGCAGGCATGTGGCGCAAGGGCCAGGATTTCGCCAAATCGCAGGGCTGGATCACCGATTACGAGATTCTGGCAAACACCCATCCACGCACTGGCGAGCCGGATCTCTACCTGATGACCCGTTTCCCGGAATTTGAAGATGAAGCGGAAGGTGATCGGCGGGGCAAGGCTTACCGCGAGATGATGAAGTCGACGATTGCCGATATGCAAAAGGCATCAGGCGACCGCGCCGAATTCCGTACATTGATGGGCAATATGCTGTTGAAAGAGCTTAAGTGGCGCAAATAAAGTAAATCACCTGACAGGCCGGGCGCTTAGCGTCCGGCCTGTCAGGTATATTCCGCGCCCTGTCAGCCTGCCTGGCTGGCGGCAAATTGTGCCAGCACCTGGCCAACCTGCCGCAGGACATCTTCCGATGCCGGATCGAACCCGCCATGGGTGGTTCGCGCCCGGTAATATGCGGCGAAAGTATAGTGTGCGCCCCCGGGCGATGTGACAAATCCGATATCGACATACAGACTGTCCATGCCCGGCCAGATCGATGTGCCAGTCTTGTCCCCGGCACTCCAGCCATCCGGCAATCCGGCCCGTACCCGCCTTGCCCCGCTGCGCGTTTCCACCATCCAGGATTGCAGCAAGACGCGCCGATCAGGCGATAGCACATCGCCGAACAGTAATTTTTCCAGAGTCAGCGCCATGGCCTGCGGGCTGGTGGTGTCGCGCATTTCACCCACCGGAACATTGTTGAGTGATGGCTCCGTCCGATCGAGCCGACTGGTCTGATCGCCGATCTCGCGCCAGAACCGCGTCAATGCCTGCGGGCCGCCCAACCTCCTCAGCAAAATATTGGCAGCGGCATTGTCGCCATATTTCTGGGTGGCTTCGGCCAGTTCCAGCAAACTCGCGCCTTCTTCCATCCGGCTGGACGTGAAGGGGGAAGCAGGCATGAGATCCCCGGCAGTCCAGCGCAGCCGCTCGCCCGCATCGACCTCGCCGGATTGATCGAGGCTGAGCACCAGCGCGGCGAGCGAAAGCTTGAAGGACGAACAATGGCCGAACAATTGATCGGCCCGGTATTCCTGCGCCCTGCCGCCGCCGATCTCCCGCAGGGACACCCCCAAAGTGCCGCCGCCCACCGCTTCGATGATCCGCAATTTGGCCGAAAGCCTGCCCAGCGGGCTGGTATCGAGCGGGACGCAGGCAGCGATTCCGGTGCCAGAGATTCCGGCTGCGGCGAGCCCGGCCATCACCCCGCGTCTGGCGAATCCGCCTTGTTTGCCCATCATCGCTCTCCCTTCAAAGCCCCGCTCAGGAAAACTTGTTTGCCTTGCGCTTGCCTAGCCGCATGCCGCCTTCCAGCCGCGCGCGCAATTGGGTATAGAATGCTTCGAGAAAGGCCCGTTCGTCCCCCTTTCCGGGATTCCAGCCGATTTTGCGGCAAATGGTTTCGGCCACCGCTGCAACCGCTTCCGGCTTCCCATCGCGCAATACACGTTCGAGCGTTTGTAGCTCATACTCGCCGTAAACTGCCAGTTCGTCCTCGCCGAACTTATATTCCGCGCCGGTAATTTCGCTCGACCCCTTGCGGGCTGCGCCCCGTGTGGAAAGTGCCGCAGCGAGGGTTTTGCGCGGGGCTTCCACCACCCAGGTGCCCGCCACTAGATCGCCCGCGCGCATGGCATCGCGGTTGAATATTGCGAACAGCATGAACACCAGGAACCACAGCAAGGCCGCAATCCCGGACGGACCGCTTTCTCCGCCGGGGGCGGTAAACAGGAACACCAGTGGCAGGAAAATCTCGATATCGCGCAGCAGATTGCGGGCGATCACTGCCTCCGCCGTCAGCCTCCCGCCGTCACGCGCCGCCACCCTCACCCCGACCAGCCGCTTGCCCGGCGTCGCCCCGCGCGGTCCCATTTCGAATGCCAGGAAATAGGCATAGCGCGCCAGGAACAGGAAGATGATGTAGGCTATGACAATGAATTCCGCTGCCCCGCCCATGGTGCCGGAATCATCCATCCGGCCGATCATTCCGCCAAACACCCAGCCCAGCAACAGCGTGACCACCGCAATTGCGACGATGATGATCAGGAAATCGACTATCAAAGCACCAGCCCGCGCCGAACGGGAACCGATCACGAACGGCAGCGCGATGCCTTCGGGCGTGACCACGATCCGGCGGCGCCTGTCCGTCGCCGCCTGGAATGGATTCGTAGCCGCCTTGTTCATGCCGGGTCACCAGTGATGGGTTGCCGGCGGAAAGCGAAGAAATATCCCAGCCACAGGGCCAGCATGGTCATGCCGATCATAAACCGTTCGGTGGTGTCCAGCAATTGCCGGGGGAATGCCTCCAGCAGCGCAGCCAAAATCAGCATGAAGATCACGCCCACCATGACCTGTGCGGCGCGGCGACCGCTTTGCGCAGCGGCAGCCATGATCGAACGGACCCCCGGGAACGCCATCGAACGCCCGATATGGATGCCTGCCGCACCCGCCAGCAGGATTGCAAAGATTTCGGTTGTGCCATGCACGCTCAGCCAGGCGGCAAATTCCCAGCCTAGATCGGACTCGGAATACAGCCACCACATCGCCCCCAACACAGCCATATTGTGCACCAGCAGCATCACGGATGGCACCCCGAAAGCAAACCCCAGCGCAAACGCCAGAATGCTCACCCCGGCATTGTTGCTGAACAGCGAAGCGGCAAAGGTACTCAGGCCCGCCGCGCTATCTTCTGTTGCGAGTGTTTCCAGCAAGGCTTCACGGCTGGCACCGGGAACCCGGGCGTCGAGGAACTGGGTGGGGACCAGCGCATAAAACCATTCCTGGTCGCGCGACACCAGCAGCCAGCCGGTCAGCGTTCCGGCGATCATGGCCGCGAGCGCAATGCAGATATCCAGCCAGATTTCGCGCACCGACCGGCTGAGGCTGCCGCCGAAAAACTCGCGCAGCCAGCCGAAGAAACCCTGACGCGGCCCGTAAACCTGGAACCACGCACGTTGCACCAGCGATTCCAGGTAAGCCATGGTGGCACTGTCGAGCGAGGTTTCGCGCGCGACCGCCAGACTGGAGGCTGCCGTGCGGTACAGCGCGGGCAGGGCCAATATGTCTTCGTCCGACAATCCGCGCAGCCGCCCGCTTTCCATCCGCTTCAAAATGGCTTCGAGCCGCATCCAGTCGCCTTCGCGTTCCAGCCGGAAACGGTCGGACCTGAGCGCCGCAGCCTCGATCGCGGGCGGAGCATCGACGGTTTTTTTGCCGAACCAGCCGCGGATGGCGGGCGCTTTCATCCGATTGCTCCCGAACGCTTGATGTCCAGATAGGCGTCGATCAGGCGGTAGCCGATCCGGTCCCACGGGGCTTCGATGATGTCGGCCCCCATTTGCCGCAGTCGCTCGAGCACCAGGGCACGCTGCCGCGCCAGCGTGTCGGCGCTGACTGCCATGGACAGATTGCCAAGGCTGTCCGGTTCTGCATTGGTCAGCGCGGCGATTTCCGAATCCTCGATGGTCACGAACAGCACGAGATGCTTCTTGACCAGCCGTCCGACGCTTTCGATCATCATTTCCGCCGCCGTGGGATCGGTGAAATCGGAAAACAGGATCACCAGCGACCGGCGCTTCAGTCTTTCCGTCAGGGTGGCAAGGGCAAGCGTGAAATTGGACTCTTCTGCATGGTAATCGAGGCTGGCTGCCGCGCTCTGCAATCGGGCAAAGGCGCGGCTGTCCGCCACGAACGGGGTGAACACTTCGGGCCGCCGGGCAAAGCCGAACAGCGCCACCCGGTCGCCGCCCTTCAGCGCAACATAGGACGCCGTCAGGGCGGCGGTTACTGCGCGGTCGATCCGGGGCAGTCCGTCAACCGGTTCGCACATCGCCTGTCCGCAGTCGAAAGCGAATACGATCTGGTTGTTGCGCTCGCTTTCATTCTCGCGGGCATACAGCCGGGTGTGGCGCGCGCTGGCTTTCCAGTCGATCCGGCGGCGGTCCATGCCCGCTTCGTATTCACTGAGCGCTTCGAACTGGGTGCCTTCGCCGCGAATGCGCCGGGCGATCAGGCCAAATTGGGCGTCGCGCAGGTAATTCTGCAATGCGGGTGAACGGACAGGGGCCAGATCGGGCCAGATACGGATTGTGGTATTGATTTTGCTGCGGATCTGCCGCGCACCCAGCCCTAGCGGGCCAGCCCAGCGGACCCACAGCCCGGTGATTGAGGCAGTGCCGCGGCGATTGGGGGAGAGTATCGCGGATCCCTGCCAACTGCCAGTCCCGGAATCGAAAACCAACGCTAGGGCCGCCATGCCGGAGGGCTCCAGCCGGGGATCGAATTCCAGCGCGGCTTCCGGCGATGATTGGCTGGCCCGGCCAACGAATTCCGCCAGCATGGTAATCTTCAGCGGCTCGCCCACTTCGGCATCCTGCGGCGCCTGCACTTTCCAATCCGCCAGCCGCCCGGCGATCAACCCGTCGAGGAGCACCAGCACCAGCAAGGCCGCGCCTGCCGCCGGAGCGATCACCCAGGCGCCCGGCGAGGCAGCCGCGATTACAATCGCCAGCGGTGCCGCCATAGCGGCCAGCCAGGCTGCACGTGCAGTAGGGAGGATGGAAAGGATCAAGCGGGCGCCTATCGCGGGGCTTGGGTATTTTCGACCATTTCGGCCACCAGCGCCTCCATCTCGCGCCCTTCGATTTCCGCAGCGGGGCTGAGTGTCAGCCGGTGCCGTAGCACTGCGGTGGCCAGAGCCTTTACATCATCAGGGATGACATAATCACGGCCTTCCAGAGCGGCGCGCGCGCGGGCACCGCCCGCCAGTACCACCGCGGCGCGGGGGCTGGCACCAATCGACAGATCGGGATTTTCCCGGGTCGCGCGGATCAGCCGGACGACATAGTCGGTTACTTCCCCGGCCATCGTCACTGCCCCCACGGCGGCAGTTGCGGCCGATAATTTCGCACCGTCCGTCACTGCGGTCACACCCAGATCGGCGGCACTGCGCGGTCCCTGCCGGTCGCCATAGCGGGTAACGATCGCGGCTTCTTCCGCTTCGCTGGGATAGGACACCAACAGTTTGAACAGGAACCGGTCCAATTGCGCCTCGGGCAGGGGATAGACCCCCTGATTTTCGATCGGGTTCTGGGTCGCGATCACCATGAACTGATCGGCCAGTTTGTGGGTTTCCCCGTCCAGGGTGACGCGGCGTTCCTGCATCGCTTCCAGCAAGGCGGCCTGCGTTTTGGGCGGCGTGCGGTTGATCTCGTCCGCCAACAGCAGGTCGCAGAAGATTGGGCCGCGGGTCAGGGTGAACTGGCTGGTCTGGAAATTGAACAGATTGGAACCGAGAATATCGCCCGGCAGCAAGTCGGGGGTGAACTGGATACGCCCGAAATCGAGGCCCAGCGCGGTGGCAAAGCTTTGCGCCAGAAAGGTCTTGGCTGTCCCCGGTGGCCCTTCCAGCAGGACATGGCCCTGCGCAAACAGCGCGACCAGCAAATGATCGACGGTTTCGTCCTGACCGATGATGGCCTTGGCCACTTCGGCGCGGATTTCCGCGGCAAGATTACGGACGCCGTCCAGTGTCATATTCATCGGGAAAGCTTTCTTTCGAGGGATCGGAGCGCGCCCGCCGCGCGCAAGACTTCGTGCGGTGTGCGCGCCGCGCGCAATTGGCTGAGGCGCTGGCTGAAAGGTGGTTCGTCTGGCTGGCGGCGTAGCAACGCCGCGTCGATCTGGCTGTCATCCGCGCGGTGCAGGCCGAGTGCGGCGGCAATCCGGCCGCGCATCATTTCCGCATAGGGTGCGGACAGCAAATGGACGCGCCTGGTCCGCTGGATCAACCCTGCACTATTGGCCACCAATTGCCGTTTCCCGAACGCGATCGCGCGTCCTTCGCTTGTCGGCGGGCCGAACCGCCGGAATGCGCGCCAGCCAACCACCAGCATCGCGATCATCAGGCACAGGGTCGCGGCCAGGAACGGCGGTCTCATTGCCAGGGTCAACAGATTCTGCGAGCCGCCCAGCCCGCTTTGCGTCAGGTCGAAAGTGACCGGAAGGTCGCCATCTTCCATCGCCGTCTGCACGATCCGGCGGGCCAGTTCAGCGCGCCGGGTTTCGGCCATGCCGAAATTGTTGAACAGGTCGGGTTCGGCCACGATCACCACACCCCATGTGCTGTACTCCCGGTCTTCATCGCCTGGACTGTCTGCATATTGCAGCCCGGCAGCATCCGCCAGATCAGGGTAATATCCGCCATCGGCCAGATAGCCGACCAGAGTCTCGCCGTCCGAATCCTTCACCAGCGGCACGATTTTCTCGCCGGTAATCGACAGGCTCTGCGTGGGGTCGGGCAGGTTCCCGCTCAATCCTAGTCCGGTCCAGTCGGGACCACCCTGTTTCTGTTGCGTGATGCTGCCTTCGATCGCCAGATCGCCCTCCAGATCATTCAGCCAATTGGGTTCCGCAGCGCCGTTCAGAGCCACCCAGCCGGCCTCCTTCTCCACATCCCAATCGTCAGGAATTTTGGTTGCGGACCATTTGGGCAGGATTACCAGAGTGGGGCCTTCCATCCGCCGTTCATCGATCACCTTGGTCAGATCTTCTGCATCCATATAGGATGGCGGGGTCAGGATCAGCAGCGTGTAATCATCCAGCGCCCCCGGGCTGCGGGACAGGCTGACATCATAGCCGTCATTTTCCAGCAAGGCGGCGATCGCGGCATAGCCATTCAGCCCCTTTGCCGCAGCATGGCCGCCGCCATCATTGGAATTGCCGGTCTGGCCGGTGCCGATGAAATACAGCGTGGCAAAAAAGGCGATGGCGCCGAACACTATCAGCGCCAGCATGACCTTGGGATTGAACGCCGGGGCCGGTTTAACGTTCATGCCGCTTCGCCCGGCTGGCCAGGCCC
The DNA here is from genome assembly GCA_041741895.1 of Pontixanthobacter sp. Lineage (GTDB taxonomy): Bacteria > Pseudomonadota > Alphaproteobacteria > Sphingomonadales > Sphingomonadaceae > Allopontixanthobacter. The sequence goes on along the minus strand of JBGSJO010000003.1, from coordinate 5,657 downwards.
GGACTTCGTCAGAACCCGCGCGGACAAATTGGTCAGGGCAAATTCGCTATAGGCATCGCGCGCCGCCTGCCAATCATCCGCTCCCAGGCTGCGCAGCGCGAACAGGCTGCGTTCCACCCGGGTGGAAATGGCCGAAAATGCCGTGCGGGCGGTTTCGGGCAGGGCTGGCAGGGCCGCAATCTCGCGCGCGGTGGAAGATGGCTCGACCCAATCGGGCCGCGCATCCGCAATATGGCTGACGCTGCGCTGCAGCAGCAAATGCGTTGCATCGTCGAACCGGCCTTCTGCGGCCAGCCGGTCGGCATCTTCGAGCAAGGCCAACGCATCTTCGCGCCGGGGCAGCCATTCTTCATGATCCCGCGCATTGTCGCTCCCGGTTCTTTCCATCAGCGGAGCGATCAATTGATACAGGAAATAGGCGACCGCCGCGACCGCCAGCGCCAGCAGGACCCATTTCAACACCGGCCAGGATTCTGCCAGGAACCTGCCCGCCGGCGCGAACAATTCCGCCAGCCATGCGCCGAGTTCCTGCAGCCACCAGGGCGGCTCGGGAGTTTTTGGCGGTTCCACCGGTGCATACTGGATCGACGAATCAGACCTGACGGCTTCCCAGCCTTGCGCAGCGGTTTCGTTGCCACCCGCATCGATTTGCCCCGTTCCGACAGTCACAAGCATGGTGGTGGCAGAGCGCGGCGCACGGGGCAAGCCATTGAATTGCCTAACCGCGGGGCCGGGCCTGGCGATAGCTGCCTAGCACCCGTAATTCCTTGCAGTGAAACGCCAATTCTTCCAGCGCGCGATCGACCGCCGGATCGCCGGGCGCGCCGATGATATCGGCATAGAATGTGGTCGCGGCAAAACTCGCGCCCTTCTGGTAGCTTTCCAGCTTGGTCATATTGACGCCGTTGGTCGCAAAGCCGCCCATCGCCTTGTACAGCGCGGCGGGGATGTTCTTTACCTCGAAGATGAAGGTGGTCATCGCCGTTTCGCCTGTCAGGGTTGCCGGGTTCAGCTTCTCCCGCGCCAGAATCACGAAACGGGTCATGTTGTCCGCCGCATCCTCGACCTTGTCCTGGGCAATGGTCAGGCCGTAAAGGTCGGCCGCAAGCAAGGGCGCAATTGCCGCGACACAGGGATCGCCGCGTTCCGCCACATAAGCTGCCGCGCCGGCGGTATCGGCATGGCTGAGCGGTACAATCCCGCGTTCCCGCAGGAAATGGCGTGACTGGCCCAGTGCCTGCGGATGGCTGTAAGCGGCCTGGAACGGCCCCAGCGAACCATCGGGATGGGGCACTGCCATCAATGCATGGGTGATCGGCATGAAATGCTCGCCCACAATGGCCAGCCCGCTTTCCGGCAGCAGGAAATGAATATCGGCCACCCGGCCATTCTGGCTGTTCTCGATCGGAATGATGGCGCTGGCGGCGCGGCCATCCTTCACGCTTTCCAGTGCGTCTTCGAAGCTGAAACAAGGCAGCGGCAGGCATTCGGGCGCCGCCTCGCTCGCGGCGCGGTGCGAATTTGCGCCGGGCGATCCCTGAAAGGCCATTGCCTGCAGCGGCGCAGCGGCCGCAGCGGCCTGCATTTTTTCGACCATGGCGAGTGCGGGGGATGGAAAACTTTGCATTGCCAGTTGCGCCTAACCGCCGAATCCGCCCCGGGCAATGTTGAAAAGGCGGTGCAGGGGGATTGATGGCCATATTACATCACCGATTGCAATCGGCGCTCTTGCAGTATCGCCAGCCTGCCCTTAAAGCGACCGCCGAACCTTCACTTGCAAAGATGTCGGATTTTTGACGCATGGATGATCGCTTTAACACTACTGCCGGATGGGTGCTTTTTGCCGGAGTCATCGGGCTGGGGCTCAGCGCCGTCGGCTCTCGCGTGTATCACGCCGATAATCCGGAAGCCCCGGATGATGGCGGCTACATCATCGAAGGTGCCGCCGAAGAAGGCGGCGCGGACGCAGGCCCTTCGCTGGCAACATTGCTGGCAGCAGGCGATCCGGCTGCCGGGGGAAAAGTGTTTGCGAAATGCTCCGCTTGTCACACCATTGCCCAAGGCGGCGCGGCGGGCATCGGCCCTAATCTGTATGGTGTGATCGGAACCGGAATCGGCAAACATGCCCCCGGATTCGCGTACAGCGCGGCTTTATCCGGCCATGGCGGCAATTGGGACTACGAAGCGCTCGATGCATGGCTGAAGAGCCCGCGCGCCTTTGCCGATGGTACGAAAATGAGCTTCGCCGGTCTAGGCAAACCGGAAGAACGGGCCAACCTGATCCTTTACTTGCGCGAAAATGGCGGTGGCCCGGCGTTACCCACTCCTGAAGCGCCCGCCGCCGAAGAGGCACCGCTCGACGGCGCCGTTCCCGCTACCGAGACACTCGGCGCAGAAGAAGCCGGTGCCATGGCAGCGCCCGTCCCGGCCAACTGAACGAACTGTATTGTTGAATATTTGAAGCAGGGCCCTTGCATCAGCGGGCCCCTGTTTTGTTGCGCGCTCAACCCTGGCCCTTGAACCCCTGCGCAACGACGTACCATTCGGAAGAACCCTTGCGGCTGGCCGGGGGCTTGGCATGCTTTACGGTAGTGAAGTGTTTCTTGAGCAGGTTCAGCAATTCGGCGTCGGTACCGCCGGCCAGAACCTTGGCCACGAACGCGCCGCCGGGCGACAGGTTTTCAACCGCGAACCAGGCACCCGCCTCGACCAGTCCCATGGTTCGCAAATGATCGGTCTGCTTGTGCCCCACGGTGTTGGCGGCCATGTCGGACAGGATCAGGTCTGGCGGGCCGTCCAATGCCTGTTCCAGCGCGGCTGGGGCATTGTCGGCCATGAAATCCATCTCGAATATAATTACCCCCTCAAGCGGTTCGGTGGGCAGCAGGTCGATCCCCACGATCAATGCCTTGGGGCTGACCTTGCGGACCACCTGGCTCCATCCGCCCGGGGCAATACCCAGATCGACCACGCGCCTGGCACCGCGCAGCAGGTTGAATTTCTCGTCCAGCTCGATCAATTTATACGCCGCCCGGCTCCGGTAGCCGTCAGCCTTGGCCTGTTTGACATAGGGATCGTTGAGCTGCCGTTCCAGCCAGCGGACACTGGATGCAGTGCGGCCCTTGGCCGTCTTTACTCGCCTGTCCACGTCTTTGCCCGATCGGCTCATGTGGCGCCATTCCTTGAATTAAGCACCGCAGCGCGGAATTTCTCGCCTTCGACATCCGCCGCCATCAGGCTGCGCAGTATGCCTTCGCGAATTCCACGGTCGGCCACGCCCAGCCGTGTGGCGGGCCAGATATCGAGAATTGATTCGAGGATGGCGCAGCCCGCCACCACCAGATCGGCCCGGTCGTTGCCGATGCATGGTAGTGTGCGGCGCTCTTCGGGTGACATACCGGACAAACGCGTGCTGATGTCGCGCATGGATGCCGCCGGGACAATCAGCCCGTCCACCGCACGCCGGTCATATTGCGGCAATTCCAGATGCAGGCTGGCCAGCGTAGTCACCGTGCCGCTGGTGCCGAGCAAGCGAATCGAACCGCAGCGGCGGCCCACCGGGGCAATCCGTTTGGCAAATTCGGCAAAACTAGCCGCGACCAGTCGGCGCATCTCATTATAGCGCGCCAGCCGGTGATCGGCGTCGCCTTCTGCTTCGCCTACCGTATCGGTCAGTGAAACCACGCCCCAGGGCACGCTCTGCCAATCGAGAATCCGCGGAACCGGCCCGCCAGGTTCGATCAGGATCAATTCGGTCGATCCGCCACCAATGTCGAAAATGACCGCGGGCCCTTCGCCGTCTTCCAGCAGGATGTGACAACCCAGCACGGCCAGCCGCGCTTCTTCTTCGGCGGTAATGATATCCAGCACGATGCCGGTTTCCTCGCGCACCCGCTCGATGAATTTCATTCCGTTGGATGCCCGGCGGCAAGCCTCGGTGGCGACAGAACGGGCGAGATGGACATTGCGGCGGCGCAATTTGTCTGCGCAGACATTCAGCGCGCCCAGCGCGCGATCCATCGCGATATCGCTCAACTTGCCTGATTTTGCGAGGCCTTCACCCAGCCGGACAACCCGGCTGAAGGCATCGATGACGGTGAAATTCTCGCCCGATGGCCGGGCGATCAGCAGGCGGCAATTGTTGGTGCCCAGATCCAGCGCGGCATATGCCTGCCGCCGCTCGTTTGTGGCCCGGGCGCATGGTTCTGTGGCCGCATCGACATTGCTGCCGCGATTGCCATTGTATTTCGGCTGCGAGGGGCACTTGTAGCGAAAATCTGCTACTTTACCGGACCTGTCGCCCTCGTTTTTACCAGCCGCATTATGACTGTCCGGCGGAGGATAATCCGCCATTGCACGTAAACTTTCTATTCCTCCCGCGGAAATTCCGCGGGGACCTGACGGAGATGCTAGCGAGCGAATGCCGCGGGGGCAAGCAGATCAGGTGAACACATTGTGACAGCAGCCTTGACGGCGCGGCCCGGCAAAACTAGATGCACGGCCGCTTACAGGAATCTGCGGCCTGTAATGCGCCGGCTTCAAGATTGCCGCATGATGCCCCGTCGTCTAATGGTAAGACTACGGACTCTGACTCCGTCAATTGAGGTTCGAATCCTCACGGGGCATCCAAATTCTCTAGTTAATTATCAAGTGGTTAGGCCTGCGAGCCGATCCCAATCTGAATCACTGTGTTGCACATCTAATTCGTTGAATTTCCATCTATTTTCGTTACCTCCGGCAGCTCCGTGCAACACGCATGCAACACGAAAGCTACCGTCCCCTCGCGGCCCGACATAGTTCAGGTCCGAAGGAAATTCAGAGTAGGCTCTTCGTTGGTCCGATGGAAAATTTTTTCCAATAGCCGATAAGGCGTGCGGCGGGCTGACGAGCGGGCCTGATATTCCGCGTGGCTGCCTAGGGCATAGTCCTCGAAAAAGAACCCATCCCAGCTAAAGCCGTTGATACCTAAGAATGAAGTCGATGGTATATCGGTCCTCAGAGAATCCAGTTAGTTTTGATGGAAAGCCGCCTGACAAGTGCGGTCCTGCGCGATCAATGATCTTGTAGCGCGACAAACAGGATGATCAACGCGACAACCAAGATAAGAATCGGTCATAACGGCGTCGCCATGATGTTCGTCCTGGTTGTCGCTGACAAGGATTAATTTTGAGTTTGGTTGTCGCTGCGCGACAGCTCGTCCGATTTTGCTGGACTGAGCGTTGCCGGGCATGGAGTGCCCGGCAACATTTTGATGAGGCAACGCCTCAGGATTCGGTACCATTTGTTGGTGAGGCAACGCGAGTGCCCTTGATTGTCGCGCGTGTTGGTGGTCGGCCAGCGCCGTGTTGCTTGCGATCGAGAGCGGCGCGCCTTCGGTAACTGTCGACGTTCATTTCGAAGATTGTCGAGTGATGAACAATGCGATCGACGGCTGCCAGCGTCATGGCGGGGTCTGGGAAGATTCGATTCCAGTCGCCAAAAGGCTGGTTGGCGGTAATCAGGAGCGATCGCCGCTCGTAGCGGGCACTGATGAGCTCGAAGAGAACGGAGGTTTCAGCCTGATCCTTGCTGATGTACGCAAAATCGTCGAGCACCAGTAAATCCACGCGGTCGAGCTTGGCGATGGCCGCTTCGAGTGCCAGCTCCCGTCTGGCGAC
>JBGSJO010000002.1:0-20247 GCA_041741895.1 Pontixanthobacter sp. | reverse complement strand
AATAACCACGCCAATTGCCCCGGTCCGCTGGATGCGAAGATTGCGCGCCATCACGTTTGGCCGGAAATCGTGCTCACGCGCAATCGACTGGATTCGATCGCGCGTTTTCTTGGCAATCAAAGGGGAATCGTCGAGCGCCCTAGAGACAGTCGACGCCGAGACACCCGCCAATTTGGCGAGCTCTCCGATATTCTTGATCCGCATGGTTGAACTCATCTGCAACCTATTCCCTGATGCGACCTTGATAATCAAGCCTTACCCCTTTGGTACCCCAACCAGATCCAGCAGGATCGAATGCAGAGCAGCGGCAAGAAACGTTACAAAAATGCAACGCCAGCTCCAGAATTACTGCCATGAGGCCCGCTTATGCAACCGATTGCAAAAAGATGCTTGCAATCGATTGTTAAAATGGTAATTCCCGAGTCGATTAGGTTTGACAAGACCTGTTCCAACAAAGTTTCAGGGAGAGATCATGAAGTTTTCCAAATATTTTGCGTGTGCGTCCGCTGTGGCGCTTGGTTCTGCGCTTTGTGCGCCTGCCGTGTTGGCTCAGGACAATGGAGAAGCGGCCACGGCTGGTGATGATGGCAACATGATCATCGTGACCGGTTCGGTAAAGGCTACCAACAGCCTGGACGCCAGTATTTCCGTCAGTGCGGTAAATGCCGAAGAGATCGCGAACACCGCGCCGCGCGGCCTGGCAGAAGTTTTTCGCATGATACCCGGCATTCGCTCGGAAGCGTCGGCTGGCGGCGGTAACACCAACATCGGTGTCCGCGGCATTCCCATTTCGACCGGCGGCGCGAAATTCGTGCAATTGCAGGAGGACGGCCTGCCGATCATGCTGTTCGGTGACTTCGACTTTGCCCCGGCTGACGGTTTTTATAAATCCGACCTGACATTGGCCCGCGTCGAAGCGGTGCGCGGCGGTTCGGCATCAACTCTGACCACCAACGGTCCAGGTGCGATCATCAACCTGATTTCAAAATCAGACTTCGTCGGCACCAGCTTCTCTTTCGAAAAGGGCATCGGATATAATGACAACCGCGTGGAAGCGGAATTCGGTACCGACCTTGGTGACGGATTCAACCTTTACGCTGGTGGCCATTACCAACTTGGCGGTGACGTCCGCGAAACCGGTTTCGACGCGATCAAGGGTGGCCAGTTCCGGGTCAGCCTGAAGAAAGATCTTGGCCCGGATGGTTTCATTCGTGTCTGGGGCAAGCTGGTTGACAAGAAAGACGCGACATTCCTGCCGCAAGCGATGGCGATCAACTCCGACCTGGAAGTAACCGGGTCTATCCCTGGCCTTCCTGCGGGCAGGTCGATTTACGGCCAGAACAACCGGTTCTTTCAAGTGGTAGACGGCTCGGGCGTGGTCCAGGACCGCGATCTCGCCGATGGCTTCTATGTAAAGTCCCAGTCGATCGGCCTGAACCTCGAACTCGATCTCGGCGCCGGGATCACGCTTACCAACAATGGTCGCTACGCCAATATTTCCGGCGACTTCATCGGCCATTTCACGCATAATGTTGCCGATGCAGACACTCTGCTCGCCGGAAGTTTTGGCGGTGCCGGTGCGAGCTTTTTCAACGGGGATGCTGCTGGCACTGCCGTCACGTCTGCCAGCCTGCTGGCGCGTAATGGCAATCCCTTCATCACCGAACTGGCCACGTTCGACGTTGAACTGGAAGACATGAGCAATTTTGCCAACGACCTGCGTTTGACCAAGACAATCGAAATGAGTGGCGCCTCTGTCGATGTGACTGCCGGCTATTTCTTCATGACGCAGAACTTCAAGCAGGACTGGCACTGGAACCGCCTGCTGACTGAAACCTCGACAAATGCAGCAATGATCGATGTTGCCGGATTTACCGAAAATGGCATTCTGGGATATAATCAGGGCTTCGGCTGGAATGGCAATAACCGGAATTACGACCTCGAATACACCACCCAGTCACCTTACGCTGCCCTCAGCGCAAACTTCGGCAATCTCACGTTCGACGGCAGCCTCCGGTATGATCGTCTGAAAGAACAGGGCATCATTACCGGTGCCGCTGGACAGCCTTTCGACGTCAATGGTGACGGCGTAATCAGCGCCCCGGAAGCGGACGTCTCGATAAATCAGGGTGCGTCGGATATCACTCGCAACGATTTCACGGTCGACCATCTATCCTATTCGGTAGGCGTGAATTACCGCGCAACCAGCGATATCTCGGCATTCGTCCGGTACAGCAAGGGCGCATCCTTCAACGGCGAACGTCAGGCATTCTCGCCCGCCGTCAACACCGTATCAGGTGCGCTCCTACTCGAAGATCAATTCGTCGATGTCGTGAAGCAGTTTGAACTCGGCGTAAAATATTCGGCGCCGGGCCTGCGTATCTTTGCAACCTTCTTCGATGCCCGGACAGAGGAATCCAACTCTTCGGTCACTGCCGGTGTGCCGGTATCGATCGATGTGGCTTACAAATCGCGCGGGGTGGAAACCGAATTCTTCTACAACAATGGTCCGTTCAACCTAAGCGGCGCGGTCACCTATACCGATGCCGAAGTTACCGACTTCGGCAACCCCGCATTCATTGGCAACACGCCGCGCCGCCAGGCAGAATTTGTCTACAGCATCGCACCATCGGTCCGGTTTGACCCGGTCGAAGTCGGCTTCAATATCGTGGGAACCACCGAAAGTTTCGGCGGATTCAACAATGTGTCGATCCAACCCGGATATGCCACTGTTGGCGCGTTTGTGAACTTCGATATGACCGATAACGTCCGTCTATCACTCAATGCGAACAATCTGTTCGACACAACAGGCGTGACTGAAGTCGAAGATGACCAAGGCCGTATTTTCGATACCGACGGTGATGGCACTCCCGACATTGCGGTTGGTCGTTCCATCGGCCAGCGCACAGTCTCCGCGAAGATGTCTGTCCGTTTCTGATCGGCGCATCCGACCGGTTAGTTAAGAAGGGGGGGTGCCGCGCACTCCCCCTTTCCTTTGCCTGCCGGATATCTAACCTGTTGGCCTGAATATAGGAGGGTTGTTGTGGCGATTCACGGGGCCAGTGACGGACCGAAGAAATTTGTGGTTGTCGGCGGCGGCACCGCAGGCTGGATGGCCGCATCATGCCTGTCGCGCCTGTTTGCGGCCAATCCGGCATCGGGTCATGAGGTCGTGCTGGTGGAATCCGAAGCAATCGAAACCGTTGGTGTGGGCGAGGCCACCATCCCGACAATTCTGGACTTCGTGAACTTTCTCAAAATCGATCAGGCCGATTTCATCCGCAAGACCAACTCTACGATGAAACTGGCGATCAAGTTTCGCGATTGGCGGGTCATCGATGCAGAATACTGGCACCCTTTCGGTACGCTCGGTCCTTCGGTCGAAAACCGGCCAATGTTCAATTACTGGTTCGCCCGCGATCGCCAGGGCGTGCCTGCCGGTGAATTGATGGATCTGTCCATCGCGGTCCAGCTGGCGGAACGGAACAGATTCGCCCTTCCAGACAATGATCCACGATCCCCGCTCGGCGGTCTGAAATTCGCCCTGCATTTCGATGCCGGACTGGTAGCAAAGTACCTTCACGATTATGCGACAGGCAAAGGCTGCAAACGGATCGAGGGACGCATCGTTGATGTCAAGCAAGGCGGCGCGAATGAGATATCCGAAATCAGGCTGGAATCCGGCCAGATAATCAGCGGCGATTTTTTCATCGACTGCTCCGGCTTTCGCGGCCTGCTGATCGAACAGGTTTTGGGTAGTCAGTATGAGGATTGGAGCGAGTGGCTGCCTTGCGATAGCGCCATTGCCGCACCAACAGCGCCCGATGGGGAAACCAGGCCCTACACCATTTCAACGGCACGCTCGGCCGGCTGGACCTGGCGAATCCCGCTTCAGAACCGCACCGGTAATGGCTATGTCTATTCATCCCGCTTCATCAGCGACAAGGACGCCGAAGCCGAATTTCTTTCCGCTATAGATGGCGACCCGTTGGCGCAGCCACGCATCCTGCGCTTTACGGGCGGAATGCGCCGCGAGATATGGCGGGGTAACTGCCTCTCGCTCGGCCTGGCCTCGGGCTTTCTCGAACCGCTGGAATCCACCAGTATCCATCTGGTCTTTATCAATCTGTTCCGTTTCCTGGATCACTTCCCGGCGGCCAGGCCCGAACAGAAACTGATCGACCGTTTCAACCGAATGGCGAGCGACGAAATGGAGGAAATCCGCGATTTCCTGGTGCTGCATTATTGCCTGTCGGAACGCCGGGATTCAGAATTTTGGCGGCATGTGACCAGCATGGCGCTGCCGGATTCCTTGCAACGGAAGATCGATCTGTTCACCCGAAACGGGCGGATCTTGTCGCGGCATGATGATCTGTTCACCAACATCAGTTGGGCTTCCGTGTTGCACGGAATGGGGTCAACCCCTGCTGCGATCGACCCGCTGACCAACCTCGTGCCGGACGATTTCAAGGACAAGGTCATGCGTGACATAGGGCAGAGTATTTGCGCTGCCGCCGTCGCCGCCCCCTCGCATGATCAATTTCTAGCCGGTGCCAAGCTGTTGGCGCAGGCCGCGCCATGACTGTGCTGCCACGGCTGATCATCGTCGGCGGCGGATCGGCGGGCTGGCTGGCCGCGTCCTACATCAACGCCGTCGTCAACGCCCGCTGCGCTCACGTGGAGATTACCCTGGTCGAATCCGCGAGTGTCGGCCGGATCGGCGTGGGTGAAGCGACCGTCCCGAGCATTCGCGAAACACTGAGCCGGATTGGCATTGGCGAGAAGGAATTTCTCAAGGCAACTGACGGCACTTTCAAGAGCGCGATAGGGTTCCAAAACTGGCTGCACAACAAGGGGGAAATCTATTTCCACCCCTTCGACCAGCGGACGCCCAATGGCCGCAGCGATACGACGGCACAGGACTGGCTGCGCAGCGCGCGAAATATTCCCTGGGCGGATACGGTTTCGGTCCTGAACCACCTGGTGCGCGAAGGTCGCGCACCCAAGGCGATTGGCTGGCCCGATTACGGCTCCGTCTTTCCCTATGCCTACCACATGGATGCGGAGAAACTCGCAGGAACCCTGGCGGATTTTGCCAAGGCCCGCGGCGTGCGCCACATCGAAGCCCTGGTGACCGAAGTCGAGGTCAAGGACGGCCTGGGTATCGCATCCATCACCCTTGATTCCGGGGAAGTTTTGGGGGGCGATTTTTTCATCGACTGTTCCGGTTTTGCTGCGCTGCTGATAGGCAAGGCACTGGGCGGGGATTACATTGATTTCAGCCAGTATCTGATGTGCGACCGCGCAGTTGCGATCCGGGTGCCTGAAGCGGTTCACCGGCCCGGCCCGACCAAGCCCTTCACGATGTCGAGCGCGCTGAGCGCGGGCTGGGCGTGGGACATCCCGCTGCAGGGGCGGCGCGGCACCGGATATGTCTATTCCAGCGCCTTCATCTCCGATGATGATGCGGAAAGCGAACTGCGCGCGCATGAAGGCGCACATGCGGCGGGCCTTCCCGCCAAACACTTGCAGTTTCGCGTGGGCCGCAGGGATCGGCCTTGGCTTGGCAATTGTGTTGCCATCGGCCTGTCCTCGGGTTTTATCGAGCCGCTGGAATCATCGGCCCTTTACACTATCGAGGCATCGATTGCGGCCTTGCTGGAACATGTCGATTTCAGCAATCTGGCCGATATCGACAGGACAGCAATCATGCGCAGCGCCTACAATGCCCATATCGCGCGGCTATATGAAGAAATCCTGGAATTCGTGAACCTGCATTATTGCCTCTCCCGCCGCAGCGACACCGCCTTCTGGCGCGAAGTGCAAAAGCCGGAACGCATCGTTCCAGCAGTCGCAAAACGGCTGCGCATCTGGGAACACAAGCCGCCGACCCAGTATGATTTCGAAACCCCCCTGCAGCTGTTCTCGCCCGGCAGTTACGAATACGTCCTGCTGGGAATGAATTTCCCGGAAGGTTGCGGGCAAATACCCACACAAATCTGCGATGAGATTACTACTGCCGTAGAAAAATCGATCGCTAGGTTTCCGGCCCACGACGATTGGCTGGCGACTCTTTAGATACCCGGTTTCTTGAAAGCTACATCGGAGGGGAGGCTGACGCGGAAGCCGCCTGCGCCAAGGCATCCGCGAGGGATTGGCACGTATTACGGGTGCGGCGTAACGGCCCATATGCCCACCCCTCGGCGAGAACCGCGAATTTACTCGCCATACTCCTCGTCTTCGGTCAAAATTCGGTTTGCTGCGCCGTCCATGTCCTCATACTGGCCGCTTCGCATTGCCCAGAAAAACGCAAGCAGGCCAAACGCGCCCATGCCAAGCGCAATCGGGATCAGGAAAACAAGACCGGTCATCCAGCTGCCCTGAACAAGCGGAGCGAGTTGGCAACCACAATGAGCGAGCTGAGCGACATTGCGATCGCCGCAATCAGCGGGGTGACCAGACCTGCCATGGCAATAGGCACCGCAAACAGATTATAGCCGATTGCAAAGGCGAAATTCTGGCGGACAATACGCATCGTGGCGCGCGCAACAATGATCGCACTGCCCACCGGACGCAGGCTGTCCCCAACAAACACTGCATCGGCGGCCTGCTGGCTGACATCGCTGGCTGTACTCGGCGCAATCGAGACATGGGCTGCTGCTAGCGCGGGGCCATCATTCAGGCCATCCCCGACCATCAGCGGAAAATGCCCGGCCTCCTTCATGGACTGCAGCCTTGCCAGCTTCGCCTGAGGTGAAAGTTCCCCGGTTGCCATAAGATTCAGCGTTTCCGCCATCGCCCCCACCACCAGCGACCTGTCGCCGGAGATGATTTGGGACGGAATGCCAAGGGCCCCCAATTGCGCCAGGGTTTCGGCGGCATCCGGACGCAGCGCGTCGGTAAAGAGGATCGTGAATAGCTTTCCGCCAATCGACAATTCACTGGCGGGCCCATCGCCTCCGGCAGTCGGGCGGCGAAGCGCCACAAGCACCCCTTGCCAATCGCCCACAACGCCATCACCGGCAGTTTCCTTGATTTGACTGATGGGCAGCGGAACCACACCCTGCCGGGACAACGCCGCTGCAAGCCCCTTGCTCAGCGGATGGCGGCTGGATTGTGCCAGAGCCAGGGCGATGGCGCGGCCAGTCTGATCCAGCCCGCCCAAATCAACCGGGCGCATTTTCCCGACGGTCAAAGTACCGGTCTTGTCGAACAACGCCACATCCGCTTCGGCCAAGCGCTCAAGCGCGCTGCCATCCTTGATCAGCAACCCCTGCTTCAACAAGGTATTGGCGGCAACCACTTGCGCTGCAGGAACCGCAAGCCCCAGCGCGCATGGACAGGTGATTATGAGCACAGCAATCGCGATGGTCAGTGATTGATGCCAACCGGCACCTGCAAACATCCATCCGATGAATGACAACAGCGCAAGCGAGTGGACAGCCGGCGCATAGAGCCGCGCTGCACGGTCCGCAATGCGAACATAGCGTGAGCGTGACTGGCCAGCTTCGTCCATCAGCCGGGCAATTTCGGCAATCGCAGTATCCCCGCTGACTGCCGTGATTTCGACCCGAACAGGATCGGAGATGTTTGCTGCGCCCGCATGCACGGTCATGCCGATACTGACCGGCTCTGGCTGGCTCTCCCCCGTCAGCATCGCATTGTCGATGCTGGTGATGCCTTCGACGACCCGCCCGTCAGCGGCAAGGGTTTCGCCAGCCGCGACAATCATGATCATGCCGGGTTCAAGATCTTCCGATTTTACAAACTGGGCCGTGCCGTCTGCTGCAAGGACTGATGCGCCGCGGCCCATATGCGATAGCAACGCGGCAATACCCGAGCGCGCCTTGTCCCGCATTGCCGCGTCCAGCGCGCGCCCCGCGAGCAAGAAGAACAACAGCATGACCGCGCCGTCAAAATAGGCATGTTCGCCGCCGGTCAGCGTTTCATGGATGCTCAGGCCGGTCGCGAGCAGTACACCGATTGAAATCGGTACATCCATGTTGGTGCGGCGATAGCGAAGGGCCATCAGTGCCGAGCCGAAGAACGGCCTGCCTGCATAGGCGATGACGGGAATTGCAATCAGCGCGGATAGCCAATGGAACAGGTCGCGCGTGACGCCGCCCGCCCCCGACCACACGCTGACCGACAGGAGCATGATATTCATCATCCCGAAACCTGCGACGGCAACCGCCAGCAACAGCTTTCTGGTTTCGGCATCGTCCTGTGCCAGGGGATTGGCAGCGACCGGCTGCGCCTCGAAACCGAGACGTTCCAGCACCCGTACAATGCCCGCTTCATCGATGGTGGCATCGTGGCTGACCGCCACCCGCTTGGCAGAAAAGTTTACCCGCGCCCCGGCAATCCCCGTTTGTAGCGGCAGTTCGCGCTCTATTTTGCTAATACAACCGGCGCAGCGCATGCCGGGCACGGTAAAGCGGTGGTCCTGCAATGTGTCCGGATCAAATGTGGCCATGGCAGCATGCGCGTTCATGGCAATTCGCTCTCTCCGCGCCACTGATCCTTGCCGGAAGTAACCGAAAGACGCACAAGCCAGCGTCCTTCGGGGAGCGGTTCCACAGACCGGAAACCTGCGGCTGGCGAGCCTGTGAAGGTGACTTTCCTCCGGTCATCCACGCCAAGCGGACGCCGGACAATAGCGGTTAGCCCCGCATCTTCCGGCACATTCTGCACGGTGACCAGAACGATCCCCCGGGCATCCCGGCTGACAGCAACATCCCAACCAAGCGCATCCTGCGCATCGGCCCGGTCCAGCCAGCCATTGTAGTTCTGGCTGGCGACATAGCTGTTCTTGACCACGGTGCCGCTGAAACCGCCAATGGCAAGACTTGCCATCACCAGATTGACCGCGATCACGATGCCGAAGCCGCCGATCATGATGATGGACATATGCCGTCCGGTGAAGGGCTTGGTCATTCGGCTTCTCCAGGAACAACGAAGCGCACTTCGCTGCGATCAGTTTCGGCTTGTTCGTCTATAGACACCACCGAAAAGGCAAAATCCTGGGCAGCGGTTCCTGCAGGGGCCACGACATATGTGCGGACAGCCTGTGTCTGATCCGGATCGACAGCAATCTGCAGCGAACGGGCAGCGTCATCGCGGGACATCGTGCCGGACCACATCACCGCCCCGTCCAACCCTTTGATCGCAAGGGTAAAGCGCCTGGGGCGACTTTCCATATTGCGGATCTTGAGCGTGAAAGCATTGCGGATCGATCCATCGCTCATCAGCATGAAAGGCGGATTCCGATCCGCAGCCGCGGAAAGTTCCGTATGGCTGCGTACGCCGAGCGCAAAAAGCAGCGCAAGGCCGATCACGGCCCATACGGAGAAATAGAACAGGGTGCGCGGGCGCAGCAGTGTCTTCCACACCGGGCGAGGCTCTTCGCCCGCCGCCTCGCGCTCGCAATCTTCCAGAGTGGCATAATCGATCAGTCCGCGCGGACGGCCGACTTCATCCATCACGCGGTTGCAGGCATCTATGCAAAGGGCGCAAGTGATGCAGCCGATTTGCGGGCCTTCGCGAATATCAATTCCGGTGGGGCACACTGCAACGCATTGATTGCAATCGATGCAGTCTCCGAAAGCATCCGGATCCTTGGCGGCCTTCTTGACACTTCCGCGCGGTTCACCGCGCCAGTCCTTGTAGGTTACCAGTAACGATTTTTCGTCGAGCATGGCCGCCTGGATGCGCGGCCAGGGGCACATATAGATGCACACCTGTTCGCGCATGAAGCCGCCCAGAATGAAGGTCGTAAGCGTCAGTATCGCAACTGTGATGTAAGCCACGGGGGCCGCATTGCCGGTCCAGAAATCCACCGTCAGCGTCGGCGCATCGGCAAAATACATGATCCAGGCACCGCCGGTCCAGAATGCGATGACAAGGTAGATAGTCCATTTGAAACCGCGACGGGCAATCTTCCCGGCGCCCCACGGCGCCTTGTCGAGCCGCATCCGGGCATTACGATCGCCATCGACAAACCGGTCGACATGCTGGAACAGATCGGTCCACACGGTTTGTGGGCAGGCATAACCGCACCATGCCCGGCCAACCGCGCTGGTCACCAGGAACAGGCCGATCCCCGCCATGATGAGCAGGCCCGCCACGAAATAGAATTCGTGCGGCCAAATCTCGATACCGAACATGTAAAAGCGGCGATTCGCCAGATCGACCAGGACCGCCTGGTCGGGCGCATAAGGCCCGCGGTCCCAGCGTAGCCACGGAGTGATGTAATAGATCGCCAGAGTGACGATCATCACCAGCCATTTGAAACGCCTGAAATTCCCGTCAATTCGCTGCGGATGGACCTGCTTGCGTTTTTCAAACAGATGCTCCGGTGGATTGTCATTCGGCAGGTCGGCCCATGAACGGCCCGGCAATGCGTGGTCAGGCGATGTGGGGTCAGGGTTGTTCATCGACCTGCACCGCTGGGTCCTTGGCGACCTCCACGAAATTCTCGCCCCCACCCAGCGAGTGGACATAGGCGGCCAGCATCTTGATCGTCACCGGGTTAAGCCGCCCTTCCCATTTCGGCATCATGCCGTTGCGCGGGGCCAGAATTTGCCGCTTTACCTCTGCTCTGGTCCTGCCATACAGCCAGATTGCATCAGCCAAGTTGGGGGCGCCCAGGGCGCGGTCACCCAGACCGTTCGGACCGTGGCAGACCGCGCAATTGTCGGCATATAATTGCGCGCCGACAGCCGAAGGATTGGCATCACTGCTCAGCGAAAGAACATGATCGATTACCGCATCCAGCTGATTTTCCTCAAACACCCCGTCGAACGGTGGCATCTGGCTGAACCGGGTCATGTCATCCCCGTGTTGGCGAATGCCGTGGGTCAGCGTGTATTCGATGGCCTTCAGGTCGCCGCCCCATAGCCAGTCATCATCATTCAGATTGGGATAGCCGGGGCTGCCTGCTGCGCCCGACCCGTGGCACTGGACACAATTGACCAGGAATGCCGCGCGGCCGCCCGCGACCGCTTGCTGCATCAATGCGCTGTCCTGGGGCAATCGTTCGAGCGGGCTGCGCGCAAGCTGTTCGTTGATCGTGGTGCGCGCCTGGTCAGCTACGCTGATTTCTTCCGCCAGCTGGCCGCGGCTGGTCCAACCCAGCACGCCCGCCGTACCCTTTTCCAACATCGGCCAAGCTGGATAGAGCACCATATAGACCACAGCAAACAGGATGGTGAGGTAGAATGTCCATAGCCACCAGCGGGGCATCGGCGTATCCAGTTCCTCGATACCGTCCCATTCATGGCCGACCGTCGGCGTACCGGTGGCCTTGTCGATCCGCTGTCCGGATTCAGGCTTATTCGCCATCGTTCTGATCCTTGAAAATCAATGTGGCTGCATCGCGGTTGCGTTTCTTGGCGCCCGGCCGAAATGGCCAAAGGCAGAATGTAAGGAATGTCCCGAACATCATGATCAAGGCCCAGCTGTCTGCGAAATGACGTAGCGTGTCATAGGTGCTCATCGCCCCTTCTCCTCGGCCAGCGCTTCCTGAGCTGCCGCGCTGTTCACATCAACCAGCGTTCCGAGCATCTGGAGATAAGCGACCAGCGCATCCATTTCGCTCAGCCTGGACGGATTGCCGTCAAAGTCGCGGATTTGCGATTTGGGATATCGCTGCAAGAGATCACCGGCATCTTCTGCCGGATCGGCTTGCGCTACCATGTCAGCCGGTGCCTGTTCGATATCCTTCTCCGTATACGGTACTCCGACCCGCTGCAGTGCACGCAAGGTTGCAGCCGGATCACCGGCTTTCAGGTTGGTTTCCGCCAGGAAGGAATAGCTTGGCATGACACTTTGCGGGACAACGCTTTGCGGGTTTGTCAGATGCTGGACATGCCATTCATCCGAATATCGTCCGCCAACCCGCGCAAGGTCCGGCCCGGTACGCTTCGATCCCCATTGGAAAGGGTGATCATACATCGATTCGGCCGCCAGGCTGTAATGGCCATAACGCTCAACCTCGTCGCGGAATGGGCGGAT
Source organism: Pontixanthobacter sp. (assembly GCA_041741895.1). Lineage (GTDB taxonomy): Bacteria > Pseudomonadota > Alphaproteobacteria > Sphingomonadales > Sphingomonadaceae > Allopontixanthobacter. The sequence goes on along the minus strand of JBGSJO010000002.1, from coordinate 8,232 downwards.
CATCTGGCTGTGGCAGGTGTAGCAACCTTCGCGAATATAGATGTCGCGCCCTGCCTGTTCCAGCGGCGTATAAGGCCGCATCCCGTCCACTTTCTCGATCGTATTCTCGATCCAGAACAATGGAGCAATCTCAACAATGCCGCCGATGGCGACGGCTACAAATGCGCCAACCCCCAGCAAGGTGACATTGCGTTCAAGCTTCTTGTGTTGCTGCGTAAGGCTCATATTCTTTGCTCCTACTCAGCTGGAACTTGGGCGGGGGTGGCGATGATCGGACGGTCTTTGACCGGGTCATATTCGGGCTGCGACATGGGCGCTTCTTCGCGTATGCGGCCCTTCAGCGTCATCCAGATGTTGTAAGTCATAATCGCCCCGCCGAGCAGGTAAAGCCCCCCGCCGAATGCGCGCATGATGAACATCGGGTGGAGCGCGGCGACGGTATCGACAAAGCTGTTCACCAGATACCCGTCCGGCCCGTATTCGCGCCACATCAGCCCCTGTGTGATGCCCGCTACCCACATGCTGGCGGCGTAGAAAACGATCCCGATGGTCGCGAGCCAGAAATGCCAGTTGATCATCCGCAGCGAAAACATCCGTTCCCGCTTCCACAGGCGCGGAACCAGATAATAGACGCAGGCGAAAGTGATCAGACCATTCCAGCCGAGCGCACCCGAATGGACATGGCCGATGGTCCAGTCGGTATAGTGCGACAGGCTGTTGACGGCCTTGATGCTGAGAACCGGACCTTCGAATGTGCTCATCCCATAGAACGCGAGAGCCATTACCATCATCCGGATGATCGGATCGGTGCGGACCTTGTCCCATGCGCCGTTCAGCGTCATCAATCCGTTGATCATGCCGCCCCAGCTGGGCATCCACAGCATGACGGAGAATACCATTCCCAGCGTCTGCGCCCAATCGGGCAGCGCGGTGTAATGCAAATGGTGCGGTCCGGCCCAGATATAGAGGAAGATCAGCGACCAGAAATGGATGATCGACAGCCGGTATGAATAGATCGGCCGTTCCGCCTGCTTGGGCACGAAGTAATACATCATCGCAAGGAAGCCGGCAGTCAGGAAGAACCCGACTGCATTATGGCCATACCACCACTGCGTCAGCGCATCCTGTACGCCCGCAAAAGCGCTGTAGCTGCGCGATCCGAGCAGGCTTACCGGCATCGCCAGATTGTTCACGAGATGCAGCATGGCAACGGTGATGATGAAGGCGAGGTAGAACCAGTTGGCGACGTAGATATGCGGTTCATGGCGGCGGATAATCGTGCCGATGAACACCGCGCCGTAGCTGACCCAGACAATCGTCAGCCAGATATCGACATACCATTCCGGCTCCGCATATTCCCTCGATTGGGTAACACCGAGCAGATAGCCGCTGGCGGCCAGCACGATGAACAGCTGATATCCCCAGAACACAAATCGGGCGAGGCTGGGAAAGGCAAGCCGCGCGCGGCACGTACGCTGTACGACATAGAAACTCGTGGCAATCAGCGCATTGCCGCCAAAGGCAAAGATCACCGCTGATGTATGCAGCGGGCGGACCCGCCCGAAATTCAGATAGGGTTCGAAATTGAGCGCCGGATAGGCCAGCTGCAAGGCGATGAATACGCCCGCCAGCATGCCCACCATTCCCCAGAACATGGTCGCGATAATGCCCCAGCGAACCGGATCATCATCATAGCGTGATGGATCCGTCGGCATGTGGAACATGCCTTGCGCCCGGGCCAGTGGATCGTAACGCGCGGCAGTGACCCAGATCATCACAAAGGCAGCGAGCGCGATGATCGTCGCATGCGCCGCAAAGGCGGCATCCTTTGCCCCGATGATCGCCAGAATTGCCAAAAATAGGATCAGGAACCACAGCCCCGCCCGCCCCAGTGCAGCTTCCATGAATTAGTCTTCCTTCTTGAATCGATCTCGCATTAGGGCGCTCGCTCTGCCCCGACATTGATTCAGATCAATTTTGGGAAATAAGCATCGCAGGTGCCGAATTGGCGCTTTCATACATGGCCGGCGCGCTCTGCCAAAGCTGAAAGATCGCGCAGCAGGACTCGCGAACGTCCGCTGGTTTCGATCAGGCCGGTCATCCGCAATTCGCTGAACTGGCGGCTTACTGTCTCGATCGTTAGACCCAGGCTATCCCCGATATCGCGGCGGGACATGGGCAATTCCAGCCTGCAGCTTCCTTCTTCAGCGATGCCAATCCGGTCAGCCATACCGATCAGGAAGCTCGCCAGGCGTTCCTGCGCATTCTTCCGGCCAAGGCCAACGGCCTTGTCGCGGCAGCGATGCAATGCGGTCATCGTACGGCGCAGCAATTCGGCCTGAAGAACTGGCTCCGATACGGCAATTCCAAGAAAATCCTCGGCAGGAAAGGCCAGTACTTCGGTCTGGACCAATGCCGACAACCGATAGGAATGCCAAGCATTCACCGGAACTGACACTAGGTCACCCGAAAAATGGAAGGCAACGATCTGTTCGCGTCCGCCTGATGCGCTGGCAATCAGCTTTGTCGTGCCGCTGCCGACAAAGACAAGGAAGTCCTTGGCTGGATCGATAGGCACCGTGCGCCCTCGCCCGATATCCATTGGCTGGGCCAGCCCGCGCAGCCTGTTCGCACCGCTGCCCGTCGATACGCTCGGTTCGAAACAGCACAAAAACGCCTCGAAGAGACGGTCGCGGGATTCGAATGGCGCGCAAAGCTGGAGATTGGACACGGGCAACAATTGCCAACAAATCCCGCCACAGTCTTTGATATGGATCAATCGGACCGGAATATCCGCAATGCCGAAAACACCTCCTGCAAACCGGTTGTGGCTGGCAGGTTACGCAAATTGCCAAGGGCCACATCGGTGTCCAGAGTATAATCGCTGATGCTGGATTCAGACCCGCACTTCTTCCCGCCAAGCGAATTCACCAGATTGATCGCCGCCCGGTTTTGCGACAGGATTTGCACTTCAAGTGAGGTAATTCCTTCGATCCGGCAATTGACGAGCAGGACCGCAGTTAACATGCGTGCCAGTCCCAAACCGTGAAAAGCATCGACGATGGCAACTGAAAACTCGCCGGTCTGGGTGAATTCGTCGTCCCTGACGACGTGAACGGCGCCAATGGGCGGATAGTCAGAATCATCAGACAGGATCGCGCCCCACGCGATGTGGCGGTGCCCGTCAACGTCCACCAGCTTCTCGATCACGCGGTCGGGCGGCATCGGCTGGGCAGAGAAGAAGCGCAAATATCGGGATTCGAGCGAAAGCTGCGCAATGCCTTGCCTCATCTGCTCTTCGTCCGATGGACGGATCGAACGAATGCAGATATTTGCATCATTCTCCAGCTGGGTGTGGATTACGAGTTCCTGCAAATCATCACTGGTGAATGGGCGTGCCATAACTGATTGTACCACAGCTTTTGTCAACATCCGTATCTGTTAGGGTTCCCGGTGCCCCGCACAGGGTTGGCCGCCGGGCAGGGTTTCGAAAAAGATAGCGGTCCGCGGTGCAAGCAGGCGATTCAGCGCGGCAGACGAAAATCGGCTGGAGTGAGATCATATTTTGTCAGCTTATCATACAGGGTCTTGCGCCGTAGCCCGAGAACGCGGGCGACATCGACAACGCGCCCGCCCGCCTGCCTCAGCGCATCTTCAAGCACGGCGCGCTCGAAACGCTCCATCATTTCACGAAGCGATGATTCACGCGCACTATCGGCAGAAACCGGAGTAATCTGCGACAGGCCGAGCACGAAATTACAGGCGAAGGCGCGCAATTCCCGCAGATTTCCGTGCCAGTCATGGCTGGTCAAATGATGCCATTCAACCTCGCTGATCCGCTTCGCCTGCAGGCCGAGTTCCCGTTCGTATCCGGCAACGAAATGCCGGAAAATCTCCGGTATATCCTCGCGCCGCGCGCTAAGGCTGGGAAGTGTGATCGACAAGCCGCCAAGCCGGTAGAAAAGACGCGTGGCGAGGGCCGATGAATTTTGCGGCGGCGATCCGCCAGGGTGCCGGGTGGCCGAGATGATCCTGATGTTGACGGGCTGCGGACGGTCCGCACCGATAGGCAGGATTGTCCGGTTTTCGACCACACTCAGAAGACGCGCCTGGATGGCCTCGGAAAGGCTTTCGATTTCATCCAGGAATACGGTGCCGCCATTTGCCCGTTCGAAAATACCGGACCGTGACAGGCCGGATCCCGGCGCCCTGCCGAACAGGAGAAGTTCCGCATCCTCATGTGCGACAATGCCTGCATCGACCGTAACAAAAGGCCGCGCCTGGCGCGGCCCAAGATCGTGGATTTGCTGCGCGACGAAGTTCTTTCCGGTCCCGCTTTCGCCGGCGATCATCAGGTCGATATCGGTGCCGGCGACTTCTGCAATCATCCGGCTCAGCCGCTCGGCCTGTTCGGACGAGCCGAGTACCCGGGGGATTTCGCGGTTGCTCAGCTCGCTCCGCAATTTACGGTTTTCGATCACCAGCAGGCGCGTTTCCGCTGCCCTGCTTACGGCCGCGAACAGTTCGGCACTGGAATATGGCTTGGTCAGGTAATCTGCCGCCCCGCCCTTCATGGCTTCCACTGCCATGGCAACATCGCCGTGGCCGGTGGTGAAAATAACCGGCAATTCGGTATCGAGCTTCTTTACAGCCTCGAAGAATTCAAGCCCGTCCATTCCGGGCAAGCGGATATCGCTGACGATCACCCCTGGAAAATCCACCGCCAGTGTTCGCAAGGCGGATGCCGCATTATCGAAGGCGTCCACGTGGTAGCCCTCCAGCTCCAGGCCCTGTACGGTTGCTTCGCGCAGGGTGGTGTCATCTTCGACAAACACCACGCGGATTTCGGCAGCGGCGGTCATGCCCGCGCTATCCGCATGGTGAAATGCGCGCCGCCGGGTCCGCTGGTTGCGGTCAGATCGCCGCCCAGATCACGCATGATGTCGCGTGAAATGACCAGCCCCAGCCCCAACCCGTTCGGCTTGGTCGTGGCGAATGGCTGAAACAATTGCCCGATCACTGCCTGGTCGATCCCTGGTCCGTCATCGCTGACGGTGATTGAACAGGAGGTTTCATCAGTCATGATGCCGATAATGATCCGGCCACCACGTCCGGTTGCATCAATCGCATTCTGAAGCAGGTTCACCAAAACCTGTTCGAGCCTGACATGTTCGGCCTGGACGGTGACTGCGGTTTCGCTGAACTCAGGCATTATGACTGTCACGCCAAGACTGTCGATCCGGTCGCGCAGCAATAACAGGGCCCCGTCGATTGCCTGATCGACCTGCATGGCTTTGGGTTCCGACACTTGCCGCCGACTGAACCGTCGCAGTTCACCGGTAATCCTGCCGATCCGTTCGGTAAGCTCGATTATTTTCGAGAAATTCTGCCGGGCAGAATCAGTTTTGCCAGCCTCTATCAGCTTGGTTCCGTTTTCTGCAAACATGCGGGCGGCGGCTACGGGCTGGCTGATTTCATGGGCAACCCCGGCAGACACCTGGCCCAATGTTGCCAGCCGGTTGGCCTGAGTCAATTGATCACGCAGGGTCCGGGTACGCTCGGCCAAGACAGCGCTTTCTGCAACCTTGCGCTGGCGGCGAAGATAAAACCATCCGGCAAACAAGCCCACGATCAGGGCCATGACCGTGAAAAGGAACAACCGGCCGTTGGCAATTGCCGCCTCCACCCGAGGTGAGGGATCGATAAGCAAATGCAGCACCCAGCCATCGAGCGCGATGGGTTGCAGAGTATCGAGCAAGGGGACTGCCACCACATTGCCCAGACGGGCGGCAGGGCGGATCGAAAGCGGTTTGAGGGAGGATATGCCGAATTGCTGCCTGTCCGCTTCCGGATCCCGACCATCCATCGCAGAGGGGGCTGCAGCCCGGAAGCGCCATTCATCCTTGCTTGCGATCAGGACCACGCCGTCTCGGTCCGTTACGTAGACACCGTCGGTCACATCGCGCCAGCTTGCTTCCAGTGCATCGAATTCAACCTTGACCGCCACGATGCCGATGGGATCGCTCTCAGGCCCGACCCGCCGTGCGACATATAGTCCCGGCCTGCGGCTGACCGTGCCTAAGGCGAACTGCGTGGCGGAGCCTTCCCCCATTGCTGTCTGGAAATATTTGCGAAACCTGTAATTCGAACCAACGAAACTGGTCGGCAGCCGCCAATTGCTTGCCGCCAAGGTATCCCCCCGGCTGTCCATCACGTAAATCGCGGCAGCGCTGCTTTGCCTAGCGAGCGTTTCGAGCCTGCGATTCATGACGCCGCGCCCGCTGGAATCCCCGGCAAGAAGTTGCTGCACCTGCGGATCCTCCGCCAGGACAAGCGGCACGAGATTGAATTTGTCGAGCTCGCTTTGCAATCCGGCAGCAAGAATGGCCGCATCGTTCCGGGCAAGCGATCCGGTTTCCTCGATCGCCCGCTTTTGCATGATCCGGTCGATAGCCGAAAGCGAGAGTGAAGCGATCACCACAGCAGCCAACAGGGCGAGAATCGCGCGATATCTGGTTTCGAACAGATTTTTCAGACGGGTCACAGCCCTACTGTGCGGAAAATCGCACAACAGTCAAAGAAACTGTATGCTTTTCCGCACAAAAATTCTGGCGATAAAAATCAAATTGTTGAAATACAGCCTTTTTATCCAATCAACGCGATAGGTTGTGGTGGCATTAGCCGACGCCTAAACACCTTAAATAACCGCACAAAAGGTGCGGGACCATGGGGGTGGAAGATATGGCAGCCAGTTTATCTGTCGGACAGGCAACCGAAGCAGATGCTAAACTGCCGCTTTACCGCATGTTATATGTTCAGGTACTCACCGCCATTGTGCTGGGCGCCATGCTCGGTCATTTCTACCCGGAGTTCGGGGTGTCGCTGAAGCCGCTGGGTGACGGCTTCATCAAACTGGTCAAGATGATCATCGCCCCGGTCATTTTCCTGACCGTGGCCACCGGCATCGCGGGCATGAAGGACATGGCATCCGTCGGCAGCGTCGCGGGCAAGGCGCTGGCCTATTTCATGTTCTTTTCAACCCTCGCATTGGTCATCGGCTTGGTGATCGGGAATGTGTTCCAGCCGGGTGCCGGGCTCAACATCGACCCAGCATCGCTGGATGCGGGCGCAGTGGAAACATACGCCAAGACCGCGGAGGACCAGACCATGTCCGGCTTCTTGCTCGACATCATCCCGACGACCCTGTTCAGTTCCATGACCGACGGCAAGATCCTGCAGGTCTTGCTCGTTTCCATCCTCGCCGGCGTCGCGCTTTCCGCCACGCGGCCCCATAGCGACCTGGTGCTGGATGTGCTCACTTCGCTTAGCCAGGCGATCTTCAAACTGGTTCACATGCTGATGAAATTTGCGCCTATCGGGGCATTCGGCGCGATCGCCTTCACCATCGGCGAATTCGGCATCGGATCACTGGCCAACCTCGCGGCGCTGATCGGGACGTTTTACGTCACTTCGCTGCTGTTCGTGATCGTGGTTCTGGGCACGGTCGCCTGGTTCACTGGTTTTTCCATCTTCGCCCTGATGAAATATCTGCGCGAGGAATTGCTGCTGGTTCTCGGCACCTCATCATCCGAAGCAGCACTGCCCAGCCTGATGGAAAAGCTGGAAATTGCCGGCTGCCGCAAGACGGTGGTCGGGCTGGTGGTTCCAACGGGCTATTCCTTCAATCTGGACGGGACCAATATCTACATGACACTGGCGGCCCTGTTCATTGCGCAGGCAGTCGGAATCGACCTGACCATGGGCGAGCAGATTGCCCTGGTCCTGGTAGCGATGATCAGTTCCAAGGGGGCGGCCGGGGTTACGGGTGCGGGGTTCGTTATCCTGGCAGCGACGCTTTCAGTGGTTCCTTCGGTCCCTGTCGCGGGGATGGCGCTGATCTTGGGGATCGACCGGTTCATGAGCGAATGCCGCGCACTGACCAACTTCATCGGCAATGCGGTCGCTACGATCGTGGTGGCCAAATGGGAAAATGCGCTTGATCGGGACCGCCTGCAGGCAGCCTTGGCTGGAATGCCGATGCCGCTGCCGGAAGAGGATATCGAACGGCACGAACGCACTGGCCCCCACAGCGAGGCATTGGCGGAAGCGGCAGGAGTGGCTCCATGATTTCCAGGCGTACGATCCTGCGCGGCACCGCCGGTCTGGCGAGCGCGTCAGCCGCCGCCGGCCTCGCCCCGGCGCTCGCGTATGCCGAAGAGGAAATCCTGCTGT
>JBGSJO010000001.1:0-14242 GCA_041741895.1 Pontixanthobacter sp. | reverse complement strand
CCGTTGACCGTGTTGCCCCGCGCTGCGAGCGTGATGGACGCAGCACTGAGCGTGCCGGAAAGGGCGTTGAACACCACCGTGCCGCCCGTTGCATCGCCGCCGCTGCCCGCACGCGTACTGTCTTCGAAGCTGCCGAACGCGCCATCGCCGCCAATGCCGTCCGCCAGGATATTCAGGTCACCGACCGTGATGTCGGTGCCATCCAGATTGAAGGTGATCGTACCGCCCTGCCCTGAACCGCCATTGCCAGCAGAAGGCAGGCCAGTGGAAAATGCCGCGACCGCGGGCGGCAATATCCCGCCGTCACCACCCGCCGCCTGACTGGTAATCGACATCGAATTCGCGGTCAGGCTGCCGCCGTTCAGATTGAAGATGACATTGCCTGCAACTGCCGATCCGCCATCACCGCTGAAATCGATGCTGCCGCTTTCGACATCGAACAGGATCGACGCATCTGCGCCGATAAATACGTTCCCCAGATCCATCGATCCGGCTGTCCCGGACAGGGAAACTGAAACATTGCCGGCCCGTGCAATGGCTGTCCCGCCGTCGACCGGGTCACCCCCCGATCCCCCGCTGGCACTGGCATTCAGGCTGCCGAAGGATTGAAACTGGATCGCGCCATCATTGGCTTCAAGGGTGATCGACCCGCCAGTGGCATCACCGGCACTGTTGATCGCCCCGGTTGCTTCCGTGTCAATGAATGCAAACCCAAAATTCATCAGGCCGTTGGCACCCGCCCGTAGCGTTACATCGCCGCCCTGGAAATCCTGTCCGCTGCCATTGAAGGAGAAATTGCGCCCGCTCTCGGAAGCCCGGGCTGAAACGTCGAGGAAACCGGCAGATAATTGGCCATCGGTCACCTGCAGCAGGACAGAACCCGCAGTGGTCAAGTCAGTGTTCGCGCCGCCGCCTGCAGTGGTATCGATGCGCAGCGAGCCACCAACGAACATTCCGCCCATTGGCCCAACATTGTCCACGGTGATGCTGACACTGTTGGCGGTGGGCGCGGTGACTGCGCCATCGGTCGAAACATCAATGAAGGCATCGCCTGTAACCGCCTGAACGGCATCAGGATTGGTCACCGTCAGACTTGCCGAACCGCGCGTGACCTGGCCCACAATCGCGGCGCCGCTTGTATCGAAGGATGTTGCACCATCGGCCCGGCTGATCAGGTCCAATTGACCGATTTGGTTAAATCCGCCAAGTATATTTACCGTAATGGCACCTGCAACCGCATCATTGCTTTGCGCGATCACGGCATTGTCGCCGCTGCTCGCTGCCGCGCTGGCATTGACCAACAAACCGCCCGCATTCAGCCCGCCGCTGTTCAAATTCAAGGTGATATTGCCGCCGGTGCTGTCGCTGCCGATACCCCCAGGCCCGTTGCCGACAAGCTTGCCCGTCTGGGCCGAAGCCGCCTCTGCGCTGATCAGCATCAGGCCGCCAATATCGATGGTGCCGGTGGTAGAAAAATCGACCACGATATCGCCCGCTGTGGCCATCCCGTTCTGCAATTCGCCCTTGCCGCCCTGCGCTGCCGAATTCAGGACCAGATTGCCGCCGACATCAAGGCTTGATCCGCCGCCAATCGTCAGATTGATCGCCCCGGACACGGCGTCTGCGCCAATGCCGGTGCCGCCATTGTTTAAGACGGTAAAGAAATCATCCGCCCCCTGAGTTAGCGTATCGAGCAGAAAATTGCCGCCGACCACCATTGTTCCCGCTGCGGAAGTCAGATTGACGTTGATGTCCCCAGCCGATTTCAGCGTCAGGTCCCCATCGATGCTGATCGCGGCGCTGCCCGCCAGCGACAGCGCGATACCGCCATCGGCTGTTACGGACAGATCATATCCGCCGCGCCCGTCACTGCCGGCGGAAATGGCGCTGGCTGCGCCGGACGCCAGGTTCACAATATCGCTGGCATAGATTTCTGCCGAGGAAGTCAATGTCGCCCCGTCCAGCACAATGTTGCCGCCGGATACCGCATTGGCCAGATCGACCTGCCCCACAGGATTGGCAATCGATCCGCCAGCGGTAATGCCGGTTCCTGCACTCAGGATGATGCTACCATTATCGGCCAGCGATGCGCCCTCTGCGGGCTGATATCCGACAGTGCCGCCCACCAGCATCGAAATCGCGGTATTCTTGGGTACTGCGACCATATAGATGCCGCGCGCATCGGCATCGGTTATCTGGCCAAAGGCATCGGCGGTTGCGGCGCTGGCTGCGCCGGTGGTGGTTCCGCTGTGGACCACGCCATTGGCATCTGCCGAGCCAAGTCCGACCGAGATATCGAACAATCCGTTGTTGATTGTCAGCTGCGCCTGTTCTGCCCCTACATAGGCGACGGAACCGTTCACATTGACTGTTCCGCCCTGTTCCATCCGCGGGGCGATGACTGCGAAATAGCTGCTCGGCCCCAGAGCAGATATCTGTGCGCCGGATTCAATAATTACCGCAGTATCTGTCTTGGCAACGCCGGTGAAATCCATGGTCGGCCCGATGGAATTCAGATTGCTGCTGGTCAGCACCAGGCTGCCGACGTTGAAGATTGAACTGGCCCCGATAATCAGCCCGCCAGGGCTGTAGAACCAGATATTGCCGCCCTGCCCGCTGCCCGAAAGACTATTGCTGGTAACCGTCCCGTCAATCCGTACTGCCGCGTCAATTGTGGGCGTAAAAATGCGGTTGAGAACCGTGTAATCATTCAGCGCGCTGGTGAAATTGAGCTGTTGTCCAGTGCCCAGAAAGGTAACCTGACCCCCCGCAGTACCGGGGTTGCTGGTCGTCCAGTTGATGATCGCGCTGGAAGTGAACAGTTCCACTTCGTCGAGCGCGGTGCCCGGCCGAAAATCGACCTCCGACGCAAAATAATTTGCCGATGCCGCGACATTGATGCCAGTGGTGTTGGTATCGCCGTTGGCAGGCGCAGTGGTGCTGGAAGTGGTCGTAATCACTGCGACCGGCGGGCCGCCGCTAACGGGCGCGGAAGTAACAGTCATCCCGGCATGGATTTGCTGGGCGAAGACCTGAGCGGGCATCAGGACACTCGCGGTTGCCGCAGCCAGCACGGAACCGCTGACGAGCCAGAGATTGCGCTGGGGGCCAGCCTTGTGAACCTGTTTGATCTTGATCATGTTCCCACCCATCTGTCCGCTTCGCCTTGCTTTCGTAGCCCTTGTCCCGGCCATGGTCATCGCCATGGAACCAACTGGACCGACAGGTTGACCAGCAAGCGGAAATCCCCGCGCTGTGCCTGGAACGGCGCGCGCTCCAACGGCGCCGCGCCGAAGACATCCAGCCTGACACGGTTGCCCCACGCCGCGCGGACACCGCCGCCGGCAGAGCTGATCGTGTCGAACCCGCCGGGCAGATTATTCGTATCGACCGCCATGTAATCGAAGAAAACATAGGGCTGCCACGCGATGCCGCCAAAACTGCTGGGGACCAGCGAACCATAGGCCGCCTCCACCTGCGCGCCGATACCGCTATCCCCGATGACCGATCCGGGATCATACCCGCGCCCGGCGGTGTAATTCCCGCCGGAAACCTGTTCATAGCTGAGCAGCGCGTCTGGCGAATATTGTGCGCGCGGCGCCAGGGAGAATTTGATCTTCGGCATCGGCCGGAAATCGAACTGACCGTTTGCGCGCAGCACCAGCGCGGTGGGATCGCCGTCCAGCCTGCTGGGTACATCCGCGCCGGCAGCACTGCACAGGACGAAACCGGGGCCGCAGCCCTCGCTGGCACCGAATATGTCCAGGCCACGGCGCAATTCCAATCCGCCCGCGAGAGCAAAGCGGGGCTCAGCCGCGCTGTAACCGCCCGCCCCGGACAGGCTCGGTCGGTCAATCCGGTTGAAATCGATCCGGGCATAGGCAACCCGCAATCGATCCTTCGACAGGGGCTGGCCGGTAAAGGTTATATCCTGATCGATCAGATCGAAACCGGCCGATGCGAACAGATTATGCGATTGCGAACGCACCAGCGGGAAACCGGAATAGGCGCTGATGATCTTGGTCGTGGATTTGAACTGATCGGGTCCCAGCACATCCGGCTGCCCCCACGCAAAGGTACCACTGACGCCAAATGACAAACCCTCCCCGCCGACAAGGAATTCGTGGCCCAATTGCAGCACGCGCTGTTCGTCGAAATCTTCGGTGACATAGAAACTGGCCGTGGTTTCATCGCCCAGACCGGTCAGGCCATTGATCCGGACCCGCGCCAAACCGCCGAACCGGCCGACTTCCCTGCTGCCGAAATTCTGCACCGAGAGATCGGCGAATATCGGTGTGCGGTTGACGTTGAACACGCCGACTACATCGCCCGGTACACTGCCCGATCCGGCTGCTGCGGGCTGCAGCACCAGCCGCACATCCAGCCCGGGAATGTCCCGCGCCAGCAGCAGATAGCGTTCAGCCTCGTTGATGTTGAAGACCGGCTGGCCGATCAATTTGTCGAGATATTTCTGCAACTGGCGGCCCGACGCACCCGGCTCGCCGCGAATTTGCACGGCGCTCATCCGTGCCAGCACCACATCGAAACGGACCATTCCTCCCTCGATCTGCTGCACCGGCACCTGCACTGCCGCCAGATAGCCTTGCTGCCGCAGCAATGTCCCGGCGCGGTCGCGAATGTCGCAGATCGACGCGACGGACAATTCCTGCCCCGCCAGGGCGGCATAGGCGGGTTCGACGATCGCCGGATCAATCGCCTCCAGCCCGCTGAACTGCGCCCGCGTGAAAATGAATTTCAGATCGGCAAATTCGGGCGCGGCAAGCGGACAAGGCGCGCGTTCCAGCGCACCCTCGATCGCCACCGATTGCCCTTCGGTGCGCAGCCGTTCTTCCAGCTGGTCGCGCTGGATTTCTTCCCGCGTTGGTGGCTGGGAAGCGGGGGGCGGGGCAGGGGTCGGCGGGGCAGTCTGGGCTATCGCCCCGCCGGCCAATGCCGTGCTGCCGAGCAAGGTCAAAGCGCTCGCCCCGAATTTGCCGATCATCTGTGCTGGTACCTTGTTCATTGTGTCATTACCGCCGTAGCCAAAGCTATCGGTGTTGCCGCAATCGGCGCATCAGACAGCAGCGGCCGGGTTGCATCGCCAATGATCGCAAAGCCGCCCCAGTAAAACGGATGCGAAGTGGTGGGATCGTCCATCAGCATTTGCTGCGAAGTCCGCAAGGCGATCCCCACACTCTGGCCGCGCCCGGCCCGGAACATCTCGCTGATCAGGCGCTCGGTCGCCCCGTAATCATCCGGCGCGGGCCAGTGGCTGGCCATGATCGTGCGCCCGCCTGCACCGATGAAGCTGCGCACCAGGCCGTCCAACGCGGTACCGCCGCCGCTGCCGATGCCGGCAGCGCGGGTTGCTTCGATACTGGCACCGCCCGCAGTATCGCAGGCCGACAGGATGACGATATCGGCATCCAGCCCTAGTTCGAAAATCTCGTCGAAAGACAGCAGCCCGTCCGAACCTTCGCCGCCGAACGATGTCAGCAATGCCGGCTTGGCCGGGCAGGCCGGATTGGGCGGAGTGACCAGTCCGTGCGTGGCAAAATGCAGGATCCGGTATTGGTTCAGATCCTTCCTGCCCATGATCGCCGCGTCGGTGAATGCGTTCCCGGTCAGCAATTGCGAACCACCGCCGCCGATCAGGCGCTGCGCGGTCAGCAATTCCTTGTCGTCAATCGGCGAGTTCCACGCAGCCGCGCCCCAGCTGCAATCATCCCCGCCGATCCCCGCGCCGGTACTGGCACGTGTGCTGGATGGCCGAACCGGGCCAATCGGCACATTGCGCCCCAGCCCCAGATATTCGCGGCTAGCCGACGAGCGCGGCGCCTTGCGCGCATCGACGAAGGATTGCGCGGATACCGCAGTGCTGAACATCTTGCCCTTGCCCAGCCAGGCAATACCGGTGAAGTCGAACGGATCGCCATCCGGCGCATCGGCCCGCACGAGATATTTCGCCACCGAAGCATCATCGGCCACCAATATATCGACCGGCAGGCGGAGCAATGCCCCGTCGGGTTCGAACACCAGATGCCCCGCCGCCCCAACCCGGTCTGCAACCGGCCCAAACAAGGCCTTGTGCAAATCACGCGCCAGCGCGACTTCGAAAGGATAGGTGACATAGCGCCCGCCCTCCAGTGCCGAGATCGACGAACGCAGCATATCCACTTCGTAATCCAGGTCCGCTTCGGACAAGGAAATCCGGTAAGCCTTGGCGAAATCACGGTCGGCGTAGAACATGAACGCTTCCCCGCCGACGACCGACATTTTGGCATAGACTTCACCGGGATTCAGCGATGCGCGGAAATCGGTGAGCGACAATGATCGCGGCGCAACTGCGCGATATTGCGGATAATCGTTGAGATGGGCCTGCGTTCGCAACTGGTCTCTTTCCAGCTGGTCGATCTGGATGGCCAGTTCTTCATGCTCGGCGGAAACCGTAGCGGTCTGGTCCATTTTCCCGAGCGAGAGGAAACGAATGCGCAACCGTTCGATGTCGCGGCCAAGATCCAGCGATTGCCGGAACAGGCGGGCCCCCTCGCTAGAGCTGGAGCTCAATTCGCGCGCCAGCACTGCCTGCGTTTCCGCCACACCGGGGCGGACCAATATCTGGGTTGCCTTGAAGAAATCTTCCGCAAAGGCCGGATCGCTTTCAACCCGCTGGGCAATAAGCCGGAAATAGGGCAGCAACTGGTTTGAAAATCCGGTGATCGCGTTACGCTTGCCTACAGATTGATCAATCACCGCGCGGTAAAGCGTGATCGCTTCTTCTTCCCGCCCGCGGCGCAGCAGGAACGCGCCCAGCCGCGCTTTGGCCGCGCTGACCGCCTGGCGTTCGGGATATTGTGCCTCGATCAAGGCCAGTGCATTGCGCAGATAGGTTTCGGCCTGCCCGTCATTTCCGCGTCCTTCGGATACCAATGCCAGTTCACCAAGGATCTGCGAACGCAGCCTGGCGATGGAGGTTACCCGCCCATCCCGCACGGCGATCGCCTTGGCATAGGAATCCAGCATCGCATTCTCGGCGCCCGCCAGATCGCCGCCGATCCGCAGCACGGTGCCGCGCAATTGCAGCGCCTGCGCATCGATCAGGATTGCGCGCTCTTCCGGCGCAAGTTTCAATTCATCGACAAATCCGAGCAAGCCGCCCGCGCCTTCGCCGTCATTGAGCCGTTCCGCAATCGGCAGGGTGATGGCGAGGTCTGCGCCGAGCGCTTCAACCCCGGCCAGACGCGCACTGAGCGGCTGGTCGAGCCGGTCCAGCGCCTCACCCAGATAGCCCTGGTTGATCAGGTGGATCGCTTCGAAATTGCGCTGCAAACGTTCTGCAACGATGTCGCCAGTCGTTTCGGGCGCAGCCTCGCCAAACAAACGCTCTGCCACGCTGAATTCGCCCAGATTAGATTTTTGCAGCGCGCGGTTGACGATGAATTCGCCAATATTCAGCGTATTGTCGCTGTCACCTTCCAACCGTTGCTGCAGCGTTTCGAAATAGGCTGCTGCCTCTGCATATTCCCCGCCCAGATTGCGCCGATACCCTTCCGCCAGAGCGGCTTCCGGCTTTAGCGATTCCGCCTGCGCTCTCGCGAAAGAAAGCGGGTCCGAAACCGATGTAGAAGCAACGTCGATCGTGCCACTGGCAATCGAATTGTCGATCACGGAACGCAGCGCCAACACGGTTGCCGCGTCATAAGCAGCAAAACCTTCTGCCACATAGGTCATGCGACCGCGTGTGGCGCTGATGCTCGACCATTCCAGGCCGGTGCCGGTAATGGTGCAGGCGCTCCGCTGTGCGCCGGACAGGCCGGAAAATACAGCGGAGGTACTGGCGCTGCAATCGACACCTTCGCGCCTCGGGGGGGCAACAAGGGCGGCAGCGCCCGCTTCCTGATCACGGAAAGCATAGACATTGGCCACCGGCTGCGCGCTGTCGCGGCAGACAATTGCCCAGCTACGGTCGAAAATGCTCTGCTTGGCGGGGTTTCCCACGCTGCGATCCTGCACCTGGCACAGGATACCGCCACCATCGCCAATCGGGAAACTTTCCCGCAGCAATACCGGCCTCTGCTGGGCATGTGCCGCTGCGCCCACACACAGCGAAGCCGCCGTGCCCAAAGCCACGAAAATCGAAATAATAAGCTGGTTCGTCCGCAAGACCGGTTTCCCCCCTCAAGGAATGCATTCCGCCGAAATTGGCGAAACAACCGTCACTGCGACCTTGTTATATTATTTCGCAGGCATAGACCCGCCGAAGCGGATAACGCGAGTCAAAATCAGGCGAAAACCCCATTAACTGCCGAATTCCGGTCAGCCGTTCAGTCAAAACCCTGCCAGGTGACGCATTCTTCCAATCGCGCGCGCGCAACCTCGAAATTATTCACCGGCGCATCGGTGTCCCGGTAGCCGATGGCCATGCCGCAGAAAAAAATGTGATCGCCGGGAATTTCCACCGCGCCGCGAACCTGCGCCGAATACATCGCCCACGCCTCCTGCGCGCAGCTATCCAGGCCTTCCTCGCGCAGCAGCAACATGATTGTCTGCAGCCACATGCCGATATCGGACCATTGCGGCGGCCCCATATATTTCGTCGTATGGACCAGCATCAGCACCGGCGCGCCGAATGCGCGGAAATTATTGGCAAACCACATCAGCCGCCCGGCCTTGTTTTCCCGGGTGATTTCCAGCGCGCGGTACAGATCCTCGCCCACGCCGCGGCGGCGCTGTTCATAGCTGCCGTCCAGACCCTCGGGATAAATGTCATATTCGGGCGTGTGGGCCGCGCGGCCCTGCGGCAGGACATCCGCCACCGAACGGAACAGCGCCTCCATCGGTTCGCCGGTCAGCATGGCTGCGTGCCACGGCTGTGTGTTCCCGCCACTGGGGCTGCGTTGCGCCTTCTCCAACACGCGCTTCAGAACCGCCTGATCCACTGGCTGATCGGTAAAGGCGCGGACGGAACGGCGGGTGGCAATGGCTTGGGTCACGTTCACTTGCCCTCCACCTCGAACAAATCGGCCAGCTGTTCGATAATCGTGCCGCCAAGCTGTTCCACGTCCATGATCGTCACCGCGCGTTTGTAATAGCGGGTCACGTCATGGCCGATTCCGATGGCGACCAGCTGGACGGGGGACAATTTCTCGATCCATTCGATAGTCTTGCGCAGATGGGTTTCGAGATAGCCTGCGCTGTTGACGCTCAGCGTGCTGTCATCCACCGGTGCGCCGTCGGAAATCACCATCAGGATGCGGCGGTCCTCGCGGCGGGCCAGCAGGCGGGAATGCGCCCATTGCAGCGCCTCGCCATCGATATTTTCCTTTAGCAATCCTTCGCGCATCATCAGGCCGAGATTGCGGCGCGCGCGACGCAGCGGCTCGTCCGCCTTCTTGTAGATGATGTGCCGCAGATCGTTGAGGCGGCCGGGATGCGCGGGTTTTCCTTCGGCCAGCCATGCCTCCCGGCTTTGCCCGCCTTTCCAGGTGCGGGTGGTGAAGCCGAGGATTTCCACCTTCACCCCGCAGCGTTCCAGCGTGCGCGCCATGATATCCGCGCTGATCGCGGCAATGGAGATCGGCCGCCCGCGCATCGAACCGGAATTGTCGATCAGCAGGGTCACCACCGTGTCCTTGAATTCGATATCCCGCTCGACCTTGTAGCTTAGCGCATGGCCCGGCATGGTGACCACGCGGGCGAGCCGCGCCGCGTCCAGAATTCCTTCTTCCTGGTCGAAATCCCAGCTGCGGTTCTGCTGCGCCATCAACCGCCGCTGCAACCGGTTGGCCAGCCGGGTGACAATCCCCTGCAATCCCTGCAACTGGCTATCGAGATAGGCGCGCAGCCGGTCCAGCTCTTCCTGATCGCACAATTCGCTCGCCTCGACTTCTTCGTCGAAGCGGGTGGTGTAGACCTTGTAGTCGAAATCATCGGGCAGATCGGTCCACGGCCGGTTGGGGCGGACCGGCATCATGCCTTCCTCGCCCTCGTCTCCCGCTTCGCCGTCGTTCATTTCTTCTTCGGAGCTGGTCTCGCTCTCGGAATCGCCGTCGCCTTCCTCGCTGTCGGAGGTTTCGCCTGCCATGTCGGCGGCTTGCGGATCGCTCTGGCCGGAATCGTCCTTGCCATCATCCTCATTGCCGTCTTCGCCGCCCTCTTCGTCCTCGCCGTCCTCATCTTCGCCGCTGTCGTTGCCCTCTTCCTTGGTCAGTTCCAAATGGCGGAGCATATCGAGTGCGAGCGACTGGAACGCGGTCTGGTCATCGAGCGACAATGCGAGCGCTTCGAAATCCGAGCCGGCGCGGGTTTCAATGAAATTGCGGACCATCTCCACCCCGGCCTGCGCACGCGCCGGGATCGGCCGCCCGGTCAGCTTTTCCCGCAGGATCAGGCCAAGCGCAGATTGCAGCGGCACATCGTCCGTGGATTGAGCGCGGGCGATCGGGTCCGAGGCGACTCGCAATTCGGTCGCGGCATCGAGATTGCCCGCGATTCCGGCAAAATTATTCGCCCCCAGCGCTTCGTAACGGACCTGTTCGACCGTATCGTAACACGCCCGCGCCACCGGTTCGGGCGGGGCGTTCTTGCCGTGCAGGGCAGGATTGTGGTGCCGCAATTTGAGCGAGAAACTGTCGGCAAAACCGCGCGCTTCCCGCGCCTGTTCCGGCGGCAGGTTGCGGCCCGGCAGGGGCACGCGGAAGCTCTTGCCGCTAGCCGCCGGATTGTCCGCACTCCACGCAACCTCCACCTCCGGTTCGCGCGCCAGCGCGCGGCTGGCACCGGTCAGGGCCTGCTTGAAACGGTCGAGAGGAGTTTCGTCAGCCATGCAATCCTAGAAATTTTCCCTCACAGCCATCCATGCTCCAATTCCAGCGACTTCACAGGATGCTCTGGCCCGTCTTCGCCCAATCGGCCAGGAATCCCTCGATTCCCTTGTCGGTCAGCACATGATTTGCCAGCGCCATGATCACCTTGGGCGGCGCGGTCATCACGTCGGCACCGATCAGCGCGCTTTCCAGCACGTGTGTCGCGTGGCGCACGCTGGCGACCAGTATTTCGGTGTCGAACAGGTAATTGTCGTAAATCGTACGAATGTCGCGGATCAGTTCCATCCCGTTGACGCCGTTGTCATCGTGCCGCCCGACGAATGGCGAGACGAAGGTCGCGCCAGCTTTGGCCGCGAGCAGCGCCTGATTGGCGGAAAAACACAGCGTGACATTGACCATCGTGCCTTCGCCCGTCAGCGCCTTGCAGGTTTTCAGCCCGTCAATCGTCAGCGGAACCTTGATGCAGACATTGTCCGCGATCTTGCGCAGGACCTCCGCCTCTTTCAACATCGTCTCGTGATCCAGCGCGACCACTTCGGCGCTAACGGGGCCACTGGTCAACCCGCAGATTTCCCTGGTCACTTCCATGAAATCGCGGCCCGATTTGGCGATCAGGCTGGGATTGGTGGTCACTCCATCGAGCAGGCCGGTAGCGGCCAGTTCCTTGATATCGTCAATCTCGGCAGTGTCGGCGAAGAATTTCATTATGCGGCTCCGGCTGGGCGATGTAGATTCGCTTACCGCTATATGCGGACCCGGCTCCCTTCACCACCCCCCGCCCCTCGTCATCCCAGCGAACGCTGGGATCGGATCCAATCTGGTCGTACTTTACCTATAGCGATCCCAGCTTTCGCTGGCATGACGGTTTCGATCAAAGCTTGGCCTCGGCCCCGAACACTCCAATAATCACCGGATCGTTCGTGCTGCGCGGATCGGCGCGAATCGCGCTTTCCTCGCGAGCAATCTCGTCCCAGATCACATCGTTGACCCGGGTGCCGAAATTATTGGCGACCTGGCCCAGATTCACCCCGGTAAGCGCAGACAGCGCCTGGCCCACCAGCGGATCCTGCGCTGCGCGCAGAGCTCCGCCGATTTCCGGAACCATCACTTCAATCAATTGTCCGCTCAGTTCATTGCGCAGAAAACCGGTCGCTGCGGTCGGTCCGCCGCGCACCAGCGCCACCGCATTTTCGATCCCGATCGCCCGCACGGCATCCGCCACCACCGGCGCAGCCCGATACGAGCCTTCGATCGCGACATCGGCGAATGCATCATTCAGCCGCGATTTGAACAGGCTGGAGCTAAGGATGGAGGACAGCACATCCCCGCGCGTCCCCAGCAAATTGGCAAGCCCGATCTGCGCGACCTGCTGATCCCAGAACCCGCCATCGGCGGTCAGCCGGGCAAAGGCGCGCTCGCTCGACAGCATCAGCAACCGCCGGATCGCCTCGGTAAAGCCGTAGCCGGGCATGGTCGCACAGCCCGGCAACGCCAGCAGCGTTGTGGCGGACAAGCCAACCATGAACGCGCGCCGTCCCGTCCTCATTTCGATTAAATCGTTCATTTCGGTCATCCTTGCCTTGCCGCCTCACCAGCGCAGCGCCCATATGGCCCTAGAATTATGAACCGCGCCAGACTCCTCCATTTCAACGCCGCACTTGGTCCGCTGGATTACAAGGTGCCCGTCGGCATGATCGTCGAACCCGGCTCGGTCGTGGTCGCGCCGTTGGGGCCGCGCCAAATCATCGGGATCGTGTGGGAGGAGGGCCGGCTGCCATCCGAGTCCGTTCCCGACCATAAATTGCGCGCCCTGATCGAAGTGCTGCCGGTGCCGCCGCTGCGCAGCGAACTGCGCCGGTTGATCGAATGGACCGCCGATTATTACTGCGCCCGGATCGCCGCAGTCGCGCGGATGGTGCTGGCATCGGGCGGTGCATTGCGCGGGCCATCGACCATGGTGGAATACCGGCTGAGCGGGACCGAGCCGGAACGGATGACCCCGCAGCGCGCCGTGGCTCTGGACGCCTTGCAGGGCGAACAGGCGACTATCCGCGAACTGGCCGAACTTGCCAGCGTCAGCGAAGGGGTGCTGCGCGGGCTCGTCAATCAAGGGGCGCTGGAACCGGTAGAGGTCGATATCGACCGGCCTTATGCTCCGCCCGACCCCGATTTCGCACAGCCGGTCCTGAGCGCAGACCAGCAGAGCGTTGCAGACCGCTTTATCGAGGCAGTCCAGGCAGAAAAATTCACTCCTTTCCTGCTCGACGGGGTGACCGGTTCGGGCAAGACCGAAACCTATTTCGAACCGCTCGCTGCGGCGCTGCGGATGGGCAAGCAGATCCTCGTGCTGCTGCCCGAAATCGCTCTGACAGAGGCGTTCCTGCGCCGGTTCGAAGACCGCTTCGGCACGCCGCCCGTGGTTTGGCATTCCAGCCTGAAATCCACCGAACGCCGCCGCGCGTGGCGGGCGATTGCAAATGGCACGGCGCAAGTTGTGGTCGGCGCGCGCTCTGCCTTGTTCCTGCCTTACAGGCGCCTTGGGCTGATAGTGGTGGACGAGGCGCACGAGGTCAGTTTCAAGCAGGGCGAAGGCGTGCGCTATAACGCCCGCGACGTGGCGGTGATGCGCGGCCATTTCGAAGCTGTGCCGGTGATCCTGGCCAGCGCCACACCCGCGCTGGAAAGCCTGCACATGGCGACAAGCGGAATTTACGAGCGGCTGGAACTGCCTAGCCGGTTCGGCGGCGCGAGCATGCCGGCGATCGACATCATTAATCTGACCGAAGAAAAGCCGGAGCGTGGCCGGTGGCTCGCCCCCCGGCTGGTCGAACAATTAAAACTGCGGCTGGAACGCGGCGAGCAATCGCTGCTGTTCCTCAACCGCCGCGGCTATGCCCCGCTGACGCTGTGCCGCCATTGCGGGTTCCGTTTCCAATGCCCCAATTGCAGCGCGTGGCTGGTCGAACACCGGCTGTCCAATCGCCTGTCTTGCCACCATTGCGGCCACGAAACCCGGCCGCCGCCAACGTGTCCCGAATGCGGGGAGCCCGATTGCCTGGTCGCCTGCGGTCCGGGCGTGGAACGGATAGCGGACGAAGTTGCCGAAATCATGCCGGAAGCGCGGGTGGCGCTGGTTACTTCCGACACCCTAAATTCGCCGGAAAAGGCGGCGGCTTTCGTCAAACAGGCAGAAGAACGGGCGATCGACGTGATTGTCGGCACGCAACTGGTCACCAAGGGGTTCCATTTCCCGGAACTCACGCTGGTTGGGGTGGTCGATGCCGATCTGGGCCTGGAAGGCGGCGATCTGCGCGCAGCGGAGCGGACCTATCAGCAAATGGCGCAGGTCGCGGGCCGTGCGGGACGCGGCGCGAAACCGGGCGAGGTGCTGATTCAGACCCGCCACCCCGACGCGC